>CALWSR010000003.1 GCA_944384265.1 uncultured Clostridia bacterium | reverse complement strand
GTTGTCCAAAGATTTCTGATAGCCCTGCTCGGTGAGGAACAGCCTCATACGCTCGCCTTTCCATCCCACAGGGGAGTTACTGGAAAGCACGTCAAAGACGATCATGTGCCTGGTATCAGGGGCGAAACGCTCCAGGCCCATAATGTCATGGCCGGCCAGTTTCTCCGCACCAGATTTCTGCCTTGCCTCTGCAAGCTGCTCCCCAATGGTCTTGGGCTTATCCGGCAGATGGCAGTTCTTCTGGACGTCACGCACCACCGCCATACATTCGTCAGCGGAGAGGGAACGGAGTTTCGCTAAGAGGCTTTCCGTTGTCTCTTTGATTTCTGGCTTTCTGGTATAGTGGTTCATCATGGCAAGCTCATGGAGGGTTCCGATCTGATCGGTGCTCTCGATCTGATAAGCCAGCCTTTTTTCACTTTCGGTTAGGTTCATGGTTTGGCTCCTTTCTAAAAATGGGCGTAAAAAACGCCATAGGAAGTTGAAAGCCTATGGCGTTGAGGGACAGAAACAGAAGCTGATTTTGGGTTATTCTGCCTCCATTATATCTATATATCTATTAATATTAAATTTTGACTTCACATTGTATAAAACTACTGATATCTTTTAAGTATTTCAATTAGTTGTGTGGCAGAAAATTCGTTATTAAATAACAACCCAGCAACGACACACGTGTACTGTGGCAAATTATGCTTTGAATACCATAATAATTTAGTATTAAACACATCCTGTACTAAAGCGGAAACATTTATCCCGAATGCTTCAAAACTATATGTCATTAGTTCAGGGTGGGCACAAGGTTCTCCTTTTTTTCTTTTGCATGGTTTGCACAATCGGCAACTTCCTGTTGAAATATAGTGTGTCTTAGTAGTTTTTAAATTTCGCAATGTTTTATCAATGCGACTCTTTAATATAGAATTTGCTGCTTTTAATTTAAGGTAATCATTTTTTATATAAGAAAATTGTGAAAGATCTGTTTGTAGCATAACAATCATAATATACTTATAATGCTGAACATATCTTTCATATTGAGGTGTAAATGGTGGACAAGACCATTTTTGATTATAATTTGGACATCCAAACTTACAGCAATTGTTAAAAGTCTGGATGTCCAAATATTTTTCTAATGAAAGAGGAGTAGTCGTAATATATTGGACAAAATATGAAATATCACAAGTTGGTGTTTTCGCAATTAAGGATGTTTTATTCATCTGTATCTTTTAAAGTAAATAATAACTCATTATTATTTACTTCACCTGTAGTTGATACTCTATCTTTTCCATAAACCTCTTTCAATAAACTATCTCCCAATGAATCCTTGTCTCTGTCTACGTCAGTTGATGACAGTCGAATTTCAAAACTTGAACGATCTTCATTAGGAATTTTAAATTCAACAGTATATGTTGGTTTACGCGTCTTATTAGAAATAATTGTACACTGCTTTTTAAAAATAAAATTTCTATTAGCGGTATCTTGTCCATCTCTAAAAATGGCTTTATAACTTTCATATTGAGATAAAAGACTTTTTAATATACGTTTAACTCCATCCATATCTGAAGCAGGAAATTCAAACTGTTCACTTATAGTACATTCATGCACCGGATCACCTTGCTTATTAGTTGATACATTAAAATGAGGTATAATATCACCGAACTCATATTTAGAATTAGATTTAACATACAGTTCTGATAAACGCTTTCTTCCCCATTCTTGAGAATCATCAGCAATAATTAACAAATACGCAAAACTTAACATATTCAAATGATAGATATCATGGCATGTATGTGCAGCAATAGAACGTAAAATTTCTCTACGAATATAAAATTGACGTGCATCTTCCTCATTAAAGCGGTAATCTTCATTAATATTAAAATCTGATTCTAAAAAATAAATTAATAATTTGTAGATAATAATTGAACTAAGAATACCATGCTTACAACGTTCAAGTGATTTCTGTAATTTAAAGTAATATTTGGGTTGTAAACGTGCAACATATTCTTTCGATGAAATCTCCTTTACATCTTCCTTTGGACAGATTGTATTTACTTCATGCATTTTGGAACTCATGAAACGAATTACAAAATCATTCATATTATTTTGGACACCATTAAAGGATAAATCCATAGAAACAATAGGGTTAGAAACAAAGGATTTCGTCATGTTTTTAGTTTTATCGATTATTTCCTGTGCTTTTTCGAGGGGATAGCCTAAATCATGGGTTAATGCAATCATGGACCAGATGCTTACTTTTTCTAATGGGTTAATTTCTATACCCTGTTGAATATTCATTTTGTAAAGATAATCAGCATTATTATCTAATAAGCAAGCTAATCCGAGAAGCCAAACTCGAAAAACATGAACTACATGATCTCGATAGTATTTTCCCCCTCCATATAACATAGATTCGAATTCTGAATAATCTTCAAAATAGTCACTTAATTCATTTACACCATACGCAATAGGATGCTTATTGGGCTGATCTAAAAAAGGTTCTCGCATATCAAAAGAGCGAAGGCATTTAATTGATTTTCCGATAATAATTTTCCATAATTCCTTTATTGTTTCAATAGAATTAAAAATGTGATAATCGTCATCACTATCCCGAATAGTGTCTTTTAATTTCTTTAAATATTCAGTAACAGTTGTGTCTAGCGGATGTTCTAATTTGTTGAAATTTATTTTATCGTAGCCATTTTCTTTTAAGGTTTCTGTTATTTTAGGAATTATGTCCTCAATGGTTTCTGTTAATTCATTAAGAAGTTTTAAATCCCTATTCGGCATCTTTATCACCGTCCTTTTTTTGCAATGATTGAATATAAAATTGCCCAGCACAGTTTTCACAATTATTTGTTTGACAAAAACTTGAAATGAAGTTGCGTATATTATTTAGATAAGGGGAATGGTAGTATATTTCTTCAATGCTCTTATCATGTATATTTTCTGGAACTCCTTGTAATAATGATAAGTGGGTTGTGTTTTTGAATACTTCACAAGGGTAAACAAATCCGTCATATTTAATGTTGAGTTTACCAATAGCAGCTTCACAATGTGTTTCTGATACATTATCAGATAGGGGAACACCAATTCTTATAGAATGTGTTCCTTGACATTGAATTGCTATTAATTTTTCTTTTAATGTTTCTAATTCTGTGTCAGATAATAGAATTGAATTTTTGTTTATTAATGCTCTACCATGTGGTACTAACCGTAAAAAACTAACTTTTGAAATACCAATATTTTCGCAAAACTGTATGGTTTGCTCTATTTCATTAATATTATGTTTCATAGGTACAAAATGAGCTTCGCAGACAATTCCGTAATCTACTGCATTTCTAATTGTTTTCTGCAAATAGGAAAAACACCCAGTAGTTCCCATAATTTTATTATATGTAACCTCAGAAGTTGCTTCAATATTAAATATAAGTTTAGTAACAAACTTTTTTATTTGAGATAATATTTCTACTGGAATTGCATCCCTATTATATGATTCATTCATGTATATACCGCTAGTATATATATAACTTTGGATACCTTTACCAGCCACATATCTGATCATTTCAATAATTTGGGGATGTAAAAAAGGTTCGCCGCCAGAAAAACATAATGTTTGTAAATGCAAATTTGCTGCACCATCAACAACCTTTTTAAATGTATCAAAGGAAATTATTTCGTTACATTTAATTGAAGAAGATGATGAGCAATGAAGGCAATGGTTAGGACACTTTCTAATAATTTCAATTGACATTTCCTTAAGCATTCAAACACCTCCTTGCAATATTATATTATATATGATTGAAAAAGCTAAAAATGCACAATGATACACTATATATTATACAACACGATACAATCAAAGTCAAACAAGAGTGTGGAGCCAAACTTGAAATTATCGCGTATAGTTCTTACAACATGATTATTTTCGTCATTCATAAAACGCCATAGGAATTTGAAATCCTATGGCGTTGAGGGACTGTATTCTGTTATTTGCTTATATCATCTAACCATTCGTCAAAGGACTTCTTTGAAATCCTGATGGCATTGCCTATACGAATAACTTTGAAATGTCCCTCTTTCGTAAGGTTATAGGCGGTTGTTCTGCCGATATTCAACATTTTGGCAATATCATCGACAGTATAAGTTCTGTTTTCACAATTTGACATAGAGCCTCCTAAAGGGTAAAATACCTATATCTAAATCTTATAGTGCTATATCCAGCAAAGATTGAGTTGGTTGGTGTTTGCTAAGAATTTGCTAATTGGATACTTCATAATCGGGCGGATAATGTCGGATGAAGCCGTGTAGCACATCAGGCATAACGCTCGGAAAAGCCCATAAAATCAAAGGTTTGCGTGATAGGAAGTTATGTAGTCGGAAACCGTACAAGCTGGTATGCCATACTCCTAAGCGGTAGGTCGGAGGTTCAAATCCTCTTAGCGACGCCAGCTCATAACGCCGAAAGTCTTTGTTTTCAAGGGTTTTCGGCTTTTTTTGTTTCAAGGCCCAGATAAACGCTTCACTTAATCTCAGAGCCGTAATTTCTCTGAAAAATCTTTTTATACATATCAAATGAGTTCCGAACTGATGTGAAAATACAAAATTTCCTGCCAATCATTAGCAAAAAAAAATCTGTTTTTGCTAATCAAAAAGGCATTCCTGCTAATCAGAGCTAAAATGCTACAAAAAACCTTGCTAATCAAAAAGGTGGCTGTTGTGTGTTCTACGTCGTTATGCTAAATACAATCTAATATTTTCTCATTTACATAGAGTGTTTATTTCTCCCTTATTCGGGAGTGAATAGACACTCTTTTTTTGTTTCCAGACTGCTTCTGAAGCGACGGGAGGAAAGGAGGTATTTGAATCATGAAAACGCAATATGCCGCTGATAAACCAAGCGACTGTCGATACTGCTACTACTGAAAAAGCACAAGGAAAGGAGGCAGTCTGAGCAAAGCAAACTGTTACTATGGGATTTTACCGCCGCCTAAACCTAAAAGCGATTGTGACGGATGCCCGTATGGGCCAGCGGAGTCTTGTATTGGGTGGTGTACGAAAAAGCTCTTGCGTGAGGTCATTGGAAAGGGGTGATGAAATATGAATGCACGATTACTGCCAATAGTCCTTATTTGCTGTCCTTATCGTATCAGGGATGGCACTGTTCATAAGGCTCCTCTTAGATAGTGTCGTCACAAGATGGAAATGGCAAAGTCATACAACGAATGTGAATCACCGCAAGAAAAGAAGAGGCATTTTTTTCATAACCAGTGGCAATGCCAACCAGATGACCCATTTTATACAATTCTTTTCTGCACTTTTTGATTACGCTTTGAAGGGATTACCGCTGTCCTTCCTCGCTCTTTTGTATATTTCAGAATCGTATTGGTATCGTAGCCTCTGTGCCCCAACAGCATTTCTGCCTCCATCCCCTCCAACAAGACAATTGCCTGAGAATAATCTGCTACGATTCCTGCCGTAAGCCTGACTTACCAGACAGACGCATCCATGAAAAGATACAGTTTGGTGTTGCCCCCATTGTGCGGCCCATTTCCCAGTTTCCACCTTTTGCTCCCACCCCATGAGGATGCACTTTCATATGGCTGAAATCCATCATCAGCCACTTCAGTTCAGGTTCTGGGGATAAATTTTCCAGCAGTTTTTCCCAAATGCCTTTATCTCGCCAGCGGCAAAATCTACGGTGGGTATTTTTCCAATCGCCATAGTCTGGCGGTAAATCTCGCCAAGGCACTTCGGTTGGAAGAATCCAAAACACACCGCCCACTGCCTTGTGGGATTCCTCTCCACATTCCTCTGCGCTCCGGTCATTTCCCCTCCAATCGTTCCCAGGCTTCCTCCCTGAGTTCATGTCTATGATAATCTTCCATCTGTTTCATTCCCTTCTCTTTTTCTTTTTTTACCACAGTTGTTTTTTACTCGTGACGACACTATATAAAATGTTTGGGGAAGATTCTGCACCGAAACCGGAAACGATTCAATCTGTAACAGAGGAGGAAACTACACATAAAAATTAAATATTTGAGCGTTACTTGCATGGTGCTGCTTTCCACAACGGCATTTGCCTATGCTTCAGAGGCTCCTGCTGAAACAATACAGGAGCAGACAGAAGAAACAGTCCCGGAATCCAGTGAGCCAATGGAGCCGATTGCTCCGGATGGCAATATGACGCTAGCGGATGATGAGGGGGAACGCCCTGCTACGGGAAAACAGTTTATCACTGTTGTAACGAAAACCGACAATTATTTCTATCTTATTATCGACTGTGATGATGAGGGTAAAGAAACGGTTCACTTCTTGAATCAGATAGATGAAGCTGATCTGATGAAGTTGATGGATGAAGGAGAACTGGAGTGCTGAAACCTGCTGAGGAAACGACGCCGACTCCTGAGCCAGAAACCAAACCAGAGCCGGAAAAGAACCCCAATGTGCTTCCTACTATTTTGACCATTCTTTTGTTTGCCGGCGGTGGTGGTTTCTTTGCTTTCAAAAAACACAAGGGGAAGAAAGCAGAAACAGCCTAGGAAAAGCCTGATTTGGATGCAGATGATGAAGATTATGGGTATGAAGAATCCAATGATTACTCTTTTTCATTACTGGAAGCTACCGTTGATGCATTTTTTCTGCCTGCGTCTGATCTGGTGGAAAGCACTAAAAGACGACAGTTGGAAAAACAGCTTGATAGCTTATCTGATAAAGATTTAATTATCATGGAAAGCGTTGCTGACGGAATCATTAAGTTTAAGGAAGTGAAGGACGAGTCATCCTCCTCTTGTTATCTCTCAAATAAAATAAGCCGATAACCCAAGAATTTTTATCATTCTCGGTGTTATCGGCTCTGCGTCAAAGCGTCTGACTCTATAATAGTTATTTACATTGATAACACTTTCCTGCTTGCCTTTAGGACAGAACAAAGGAAAGCTTATTCGTTCTGTATTTGGTCTTACTTTTGTTTGTATCTTATTTTGGCAAATAGGGCATATTATTCAAGCATCTTTATCCATTTAATCAATTCACCTGCCTTATAATATTGGAATACAAAATTCGCATAAATGATTAGCAATTTTATGATAGGCATAGCGTTCAATAATTGGTCTCTTATCATCCACTGGCAAATCTGCAGTCAGATTTTGTATATTTTTCCAAAATTGCAACACATCTTGTTTCGTATGACTGACCTCAAATATGGCATATTTCCCATCATCAATTTTGCGAGTAGCTAGGTTTACTTCCGATTTTTTATCTATGATAAGTCCTACATCATATCTTAGTCTATTAGTAGGTGTAAGGGCAGGATTATCTAATGCAATCCCTAAAATAGTGGTTTCTTCTGTAAACAATTTATTCTTTTTCAAAAACTCTTTAAAAGCTTCCATTAACTTTTCATTTTGTTTGCCATACTCACCTGTATTACGCATATAGGCGATTGTAATATCTTTCAATTCTTCTATTTTCAAATCATTCCCTCCAAAAATAAAATGATTGATGTGAACTTCAATACATAAATAGTAAGGGCAATTAAAATGATTTTCAACAGCTTTTTTAAAATGATATATCATTTTCTTTCTGTCGTTGTTCTGGCAAGTATACCAGAACACGACAGGAGAAAAAAGTTTGTCATTCCCATTTAAAGAATTTGATTGCAATTCCAAAACAAACTACTGAAATAGTACCCATCAAAATAATGGGAAACATTACATTTTCAACAGGTAAACCCAATGATGTATTTTTCAATAGTTTGATTCCTTGTGTCAATGGGAGTACATCTGCTATTTTTTGTAATCCGGCAGGCATGATTTCATATGGCAAAGTAGCACCGGAAAATATCAGCATTGGAAAATATAAAATACTTGCAGCAGTACTTGCTATTTTTGTATTAGGAGTGATACCGCCGACCATCATACCGATACTAAACATTGACAGCATAACAAGAACAAATGATAGAAAAAACTTCCCCAAAAAGCCTATCATTTCAAAATCAAAAAATAGGCTTGAAACAATGTAAATCAATGCCAAAGACACCAAAGAATATAAAGTGTAAATTGTAACTTGTACAAACAAAATCATAACGGGGCTGATGGGAGTTACTTTATAACGCTTTAAAATTTTTCTGCTTCTGTAATCTGAAACAACTAATGGCAGACCCATTAACCCACCTGCGCAGATAGCGATGGTAGAAACCGCTGCAAAAGACTGTTCTAAGAAGGTGTATTCTGCTCCGTCAAATGCTGGTTTGCTTCCATAAATGATACCAAGCAATACAATGACTATGACAGGCATACATATAGCAAAGATAAACATATCCATTCCACGCAAGGATAGCTTAATTTCATTTTTTAACATTGTCTTATAAGCTTTCATTTTCAATTTCCTCCTCAGCATACCACAAATATACATCTTCAAAATCCTTATAAGGACTGTTCTGTATGGCTTCTGTGACAGTTCCTGTAAAAACAATCTGTCCTTTTTTTAGAATTGCGATTCTGTCACATAATGCTTCAACCTCGTCCATAAAATGTGATGTTAAAAAAATAGTCAATCCCTGTTCTTTTAGACGACTAAGACAATGCCACACTTCACGACGAGCTTTTGTGTCTAATCCAGTTGTAAGTTCATCTAAGAATACCACCTTTGGATTAGGTATGAGTGCCAGCACAATGAACAGCTTTTGTCGCTGCCCTCCAGATAATTCAGATACAAGGCTTTTTAATTTATCTCTTAATCCAAATTGTTCAATGAGGTTAGTATAGCTTGCAGCAGATTTATATAAGGATTGTGTAACCTCACAAAGCTCTGATACAGTGACCTTATCTTGATAATTTGATTCTTGAAATTGTACGCCAACATTTTCAAATAATTTCTTTCTATCAGAAATCGGATTCATTCCTAAAATAGACACGGTTCCTTTTTCCGCAATTTTTGTACCTAAAATACATTCAATGGTGGTGCTTTTGCCTGCGCCATTTGCACCTAATAGCCCAAAGACCTCGCCTTGATTGACGGAAATATTTATATCCTTGATAGCAGGTATATTTCCATAAGATTTACATAAATTTTGAACCTTTATTGTGGTTTCCATATTTCTTCCTCCTTCTTTTGTTTTCGTGTAATATAATAACACCAGAAAAAACTCTGGTGTCAAAATGGAGGGTTATATTTTTTATTCATTTCTTTCAAATGGGAAAGTATAAAATTTGCATTTTCTTCAGCAGAATTGAGGGAAGTAATCAATTTATCACAGGCGGTAATCATATCATCCTCTTCTTTTGGTACATCAATTACATTTTTTATATCAATATCTGGATTTTCAGAAAGAGCATTTAGCATTCGTAGAATAGCAGAGAGAGAATAGTTGGCACATCTTAATGAACGGATAATCTTTAAACGTACTATGTCCTCTCCTGTATAAATTCGATAACCATTTTGTTTGCGCTTTATGTCAAGAAGTCCATTAAGCTCCCAATTTCTTAGTGTGTCCATAGAAATATTGAGATAGTCAGATACTTCTTTTCTCTTTAAAGAAACAGAATTGAATTTTTCTTTTTTAGATAAAAGGCTCTTTACTATTTCAATAGCCTCTTCTGCATGAAATCTTTCCTGCTGAATCTGTGCCAGATATTCTTCTGTCATGCAAATTGCTTTTATAAAATCTTTATTGGCAGAAGTTTTTATAATGTTGACTGCTTTTTTACGCAGACCATTTTGCAAAATTTCAACCTGTAAAGCAGTTCTAGCTAATCGGAATTGGTCTATATGAAAATCTGTAAATATACGATACCCATTTTCTTTTCTTTCTACTTTGGGTATCAATTTCCACTTTTCATAAAATCGAACAGTGTTGGGGTGTATTCCTATTATTTTTGCTATTTCCGTTGTTGTATAGGTATTCAATAAAAAACACTCCTTTCATAGCTTACATGATACCACAAAGAAAAAGTCTGGTGTGATAGTGAAGGGTTTCAATGATAAAATAACCTTTATGATTATGCAATATAAAATACTATGAAGCTCCATAATAGACACACTACAATGGAAATGTATCCTAGATAGTATCATCACCAAACAGAAATGGCAAAGCTGTGCATCGCCCCAAGAAAAGAGGAGGTATTTTTTCAGTGGCAATGTCTTTCCAAAGCTTCAGATAGAGAAAAGCATTTTCGACCCATTTTGTACAATTCCCTCCCATGCTTTATCGCTGAAATCATGTCTGTGATAATCCTCCAGCTGTTTCATTCCTTTCTCTTTTTCTTTTATTTTACCACAGTTTTTTACTGGTGATGACACTATATAATGATATTGACATCTATAAGTGTGCTGTATTTTTTATTTCGTTTTTCCTCTTAAAAGCCTTCTCCTTCTCTTTGCATTGCCAAATCTTCATTATAAAATTACAATTTGAAGCTTTTATATACCAAAGTATTTTTATTTACCCCTAGTAGAACTAGGTGTTTTCTCTAGCTAAAGGGGACAGCAAAAAATATAAAAGCACATGGCAATGCCTCCCCCATACCGCCATGTTCTGAAAAATGGATTTTACATACCTTCCATATTCTATTTTTGAAAAAGAAAATGCCACATTTGATTGCTATTTCAAAACCACCGCAAGGCTGACTACATTCTGTGTGGGTGCATGAAAATTTTGCTGCCAAACTTTTTATTATGGCAATGCCGTCTGGAATGAAAGCATAAATATGATAAAAAGCCGATAATCATGGTTTTTACTGTGTTATCGGCTCTTTGATAATTGAAATATGCAGTTGTATTAGCATTTCTCTCTTATATTTGAGAGGAAAGAAAGAAAAATTTTTAAGTTCTGTGACTTCTCCTATTTTTCATTCTGTATTATGATTGCATATTGGACAGAATATCCAGTCACTGTTATATTTCTGTGCATTCTTATAATGTAATTTCCATGCCGTCATAAGCAAAGGATATGTTATCTAAGTTTTTTTCAATTTCTTGATAATAAGCATATGATTTGCCCCAATACTCATCAATATGAGTGATGATAACACGTTTTATTCTGTATGCTTGTTTCATTTCCACAATTTCATCCAGTGTAAACATATCATTTTTAAATGGCGCAGAGCTAAGCTTGGTACCATCTTTCAAAATACCATTATCTGAAACCAGACCGATTATTAAAATGTCTGCGTCAAAATACAAATCATTGGGTATAAATGGGTTTACGTCGCAGCAAGCATATATGGCTTTTTTATTTCCGTCGCATATGACATAAAATGTCATATTGCCACGGTGGGTTTTATTATTTATCAGGTGTAGCTCTATTTTACCAATTTTAATATAATCCGTTTTATGGATTGCAATACATCGGAGAACATTTTCATAGTAGTACAGGCCATCACCATTCCAAGCGTTAATATCGTCTATGACTTCAGGCAATGCAATAAATGGTATGGGGGTACCCTCATCGGTAATACAGTTATAGCCTAAAGGCTCCACAATACGCATACCTCTTGTATGATCGGGGTCCTTATGAGAGATAGAAAGATATTCAATATTGGAGATACCTTGTCTGTCACAAGCTACGCCGATGTCCTCCGGTGTATCAATGAGCATATGAATATCCTCAATATAAAGACTTGGTCCCAATCGTTCATATCGGCCTCTTTTTATTCTAGCCTCCTCACAAAGGGGACATTTACAAAAAGGATTGGGAATTTGAAACATTCCACCGCTGCCTACAATCTTTAATTTCATTGGTTTTCACCTCACAATATTATTTTACCAGCATTGCTCTGATTTCACTTATCATTCCCATTGCTATTTGGTCATTATCCAGCGGCATGATACCGCTTAGCATACGTACGCCCTGATAAGAGAAAAGAAGTAAATCCACAATGGCCTCTTTATTGACCTGTTTAAATTCTCCTTTTTTTATACCGTATTCAATGAGACTGCAAAGCATTTCTTTTGATTGATAATATTGCTTTAGCATAGCATTATCATCAGATAAGGGAATACTGCTGTAATATTCATAAAAAGCAAGTGCTAAGGAACCACTTCTATCAAGCATTTCAGATTGATAGCGTTCTAACAATTCATCCAAAATATATGTGGCAGATATTCCATTTTCCAGCTTGATAGCAACCTGGTTTTTCAAGCTTGACATTATTTCATTTATAACATCTGCAAAAATCTGTTTTGTACTTCCATAGTGCATATATAAACCGCCACGGCTAAGTCCTGTTGCATGGCAAATGTCTTTCATTGTAACATCCTTAAAACCTTTTTGTACAAACAAAGCCAGCGCCCCATTCCGTATGGCAGCTTTTGTCTTGTCTCCTTTTTTACCCATATCATGACCCCTTTATTTTTCCGACACATATGTCTGTTTTTAGTATACGACACCAATGGGGGAAAGTCAATAGAAACTGAATCCTATGTGAGCAAAATATTGTAGTATTACAATACATATGCTGCAACTGAGTAGTTAAAATGGGAAGAAACCTTTTTTGTGTTGTATTGGAATTGGAAAACCCCAAATATTGACAAAGGAGTTTTTCTGTGTGGCTGGTATAACACAAGCTATGAGATATGGTCTTCAATAGGCTGAGAGGCTTTGCAGTACGTCTACTGTTGAAAATCAGGCTATGACGGCTTTATTGAGTCCCTGCGTACTCGTTTTCCCAGACCTCACCAGCATACTTCTAAGGAGAGGTAAAGCTTATCTCTGATATGGGCAGAGGCAATCCGGATGCCGGACCGGTGGTCTTTTTGGTAACGGGGCTACCCCTATTACCAGTTGCGTCCTGGCTGTTCATCAAAGTATATTCCCAAGCCTTATGAGCAGATGACTTATCCTGGGCAGCGTTTCCATGTAGATGTGAAATTTCTCCCTTCTGCTTGTCTCAAAAAAAGTAATGTAATTGGAAAACAATTTTTCTGGTACACTGCTATGGATGAGTACGCTCTGGCATTTCGTTAAGGCACAATACCCATTCTTCTCCTCGGCTTGTGGAACACCTGATAAAAGCCTTTCCCTGCCCCATGGAGTGGGTCCGGACAGATAAGTGTGGGAAATTTACAATACAATCCCACACTTTTCCGGAAGTATCTGAAGGCACATGGCATTTGTCACAATGTTAAGGTCCTTTGCACAACAGCAAGGTTGCAAGAAGCCACCGCAAGGACAAGGAAGGCTTTTATGCCACCCATACATTTTATTCCTTTGAAGACTGCCGCAGACAGCTTAAGCTTTGCAGCCAAAGGGATTATAACAATTTTCCTATGCGGCCACCGGGATGGAAAACATCTAATAATGTACTTTAGTAATATTTACCGTTGGTACAGCAAATGCTTGCCAAACCTACACAATATGGCTGAAACAGATAGGGAAGATGGATTGCTTTATGTCGGAAAATCTGCTATAATAAAAAACAATGAACAAATCCAAATCTATGAGGCAATGAATGGGAAATTACGGGGGTGAAAGGCTATAAAAAGAGGGATTTTATTGCTTGTATTTTTGCTTTATCCATATAAAAAGGTCAATCCCATTCCTCTGCCCAAGGCTTCTGCTATAACCTGATGCAACCATGGGAAAAGACAGCATAAATGATACAGATTTGGATAAAGAAATGGATAAAACACAGCTTTCCTCCAGAGCCTGCTGATGAAAAAGTGTTGGCTGGCTGAATATTACATAAGGATTGCTATGGGGCTTGAAACGGGAACAAGTATAACATTGAAAGATACTGAAAAATATGGTGTTGCAGCAAGGAAGCCATAAAATTGACAAACAAGCTGCATGAACCGTTGGGGAAAAAGGAAATTCTGATTGATGGAGTAGATAAAAAACGAAAACAGTAAGGCAATATGCAGCTGTTTTTGGTTTATAAGCAGCATCCTTTGGGACTGCACTTGTCAAGGTGTGAGAGTGGGCAAGGACTGAGGAATTTTTTTGAGAAGAGAGGTTAGAAAAGCATATGATAGACCAAAAAAGAATGTTGAGAATAAGCACTTATATTATGTGTGGAGCAGTGGGTGCTTTTGCCTTGCTTTATTTATTGCAGCGGGAGTGGGTATCCATGGTGATACTGCTGCTGATGGGAGCGGCAACCTGCATTCCGTGTTATTTTTTTGTGCGTGAAGAATCGGTCACGGCTTATACACGGTATCTATTTGTTTGTATCAATATGACCATTTTTGTCACACAGCTTTTGTCGGAGCAATTTGTTGTTGGCGCCCCCCTTTATATTTGTGCAGGGGCTATGACATTGTTGTTTTTTCGGATTGATTTGGTCAGATTAAGCTTTCTTTTTGGCGGTATATTATATATCATAGAAATCATTGTGTTAAGCATCAAAACAGGAGGGTTGATTGAAGAACCTGCCGGCTTGATGGAATGTATTTTTGCAATTATTATAGGTGCAATTCTTTTAGATATTGGTGTGAGAACCGGCGCAGCCTATATGAAAAACGCCATAGAAAAGCAGGTTGAAGCAGAAGAAATGGCCGCAGATTTGAGCAAACAAAGCCAAGAAAATGAACAAATTCTGGGTCAGCAGCAGCAAATTTTTCAAAGTGTGTCGGAGATTGCAGGACGAGTGTTTACAGAAGCCCAAAGCTTGGGAAATGAGTCTGAGCATTTGGCGGCAGGTGCAACAGAACAGGCTGCATCTGTTGAGGAGGTTTCCGCTTCGGTGCAGACGTTTTCAGAGCAAATGGATGCAGCAGCCCAGCTTGCCAAAAGCATACATACCAATACTGAAACAATGAAGAGAAATGTGGAAACCGGAGAGGAACACATGACAGAAATGCTTTCTGCCATGAAACGCATCGAAGAAAGTATGTTATCTATTGAAAGCATCATTAAAACGGTAAATGATATTGCATTTCAGACCAACATTTTGGCACTGAATGCAGCCGTTGAGGCGGCCAGAGCAGGTGCGGCAGGAAAAGGCTTTGCAGTAGTGGCAGATGAAGTGCGAGCTCTTGCCAAAAGCAGTGCAGAGGCCGCAGAAAAAACCATGGGAGTGCTGACTGGCTGCCAAAGTGCAGTGGAAAACGGTGTTATGGTAGCCAACAGAACATCTGAGGCATTGGATGGAATAAAAGATAGTGTGGGCAGTGTTGCAAAGCACGCAGGGGAGATCAGCGAAATGGCTGACGCACAAACAGGAACTATGGCTCAAATTATGGCTTCTCTAAACCAAGTGTCTGGTGTTGTCCAGTCAACAGCGGCATCTTCGGAGCAGGTTGCTGCAATGGTGAAGGAGCTGTCAAATGATGCTGAAAGATTAGAAAGGCTCAAAAAAGGTCAAGAGTAAGAGCTTTATAAGAAAGCGTACCTTTATACTGCTATCTTTGTAAAAAGGCGGGAATAAGGGGCTATGGATTTTGCCTTTATGATTTATGTGCATATTCCTTCTATATCAATGTCATATTGATTATGGTTAAAATGCTTCACTCCACCAATGAGAGCAGGATTTTCCATACAGTCTGTACTTTTTGGTGTTCTTGCTTTTGCAGCAACACCCATAATGCCAATGAGCCGGTCAAAAGCAATCAGCGTCAGATGTGAGGCAGTCCTGAGGCTTACGGCACAAACAGAAGGGGGCTGCTGTAAGCTCCCACAAACTGCCTTCTTATGCTGTTTCTGATGGCAGGGCTTGGCTGATTTGCTGTTTGATTGAGGGGTTTTGCAGTAGGATTTGAACTCTTTGGAAGCATTCACAAACATGGTATCTACCTTTCCCCATTTGAAAAATAACAGATATTTTGGGGCTGTTGTAAAATAGCCCTCTGAAATAATGGTGTACAAAACCGGTTGCTTTTTGAGTAAATTCCACTTAAGAAAACAGCCGGTTTTATATGATTTACAAGCTTTCTTTGTGTAAGCTGCTGCTGTAATTTCATTGCGGCAGCCCCAATTTTTATGAGTAAAATCAGCGACGGCTGTGAGACTGTCCCCGAGGCTTATGGCACAAACAGAAGGGGGCTGCTGTAAGCCCTCACAAACCGCCTTCTTATGCTGTTTCTGATGGCAGGGCTTGGCTGATTTGCTGTCTGATTGAGGGGGTTTGCAGTAGGGAATGAACCCTTTGGAAGCATTTACAAACATGGTATCTGCCTGTTCCCATTTGAAAAATAACAGATATTTTGGGGCTGTTGTAAAATAGCCCTCTGAAATAATGGTGTACAAAACCGGTTGCTTTTTGAGTAAATTCCACTTAAGAAAACAGCCGGTTTTATATGATTTACAAGCTTTCTTTGTGTAAGCTGCTGCTGTAATTTCATTGCGGCAGCCCCAATTTTTATGAGTAAAATCAGCGACGGCTGTGAGACTGTCCCCGAGGCTTATGGCACAAACAGAAGGGGGCTGCTGTAAGCCCTCACAAACCGCCTTCTTATGCTGTTTCTGATGGCAGGGCTTGGCTGATTTGCTGTCTGATTGAGGGGGTTTGCAGTAGGGAATGAACCCTTTGGAAGCATTTACAAACATGGTATCTGCCTGTTCCCATTTGAAAAATAACAGATATTTTGGGGCTGTTGTAAAATAGCCCTCTGAAATAATGGTGTACAAAACCGGTTGCTTTTGGAGTAAATTCTACTCAGAAAACAGCCGGTTTTATATGATTTACAAGCTTTCTTTGTGTAAGCTGCTACTGTAATTTCATTGCGGCAGCCCCAATTTTTATGGGTAAAATCAGCGACGGCTGTGAGGCTGTTCCCGAGGCTTATGGCACAAACAGATGGGGGCTGCTGCAAGCCCTCACAAACCGCCTTTTTTATCTGTTCCTTTCTCAGAAGTTTCCACAGTTTTTTACACATTGGGCCTTGTGTTTTGTTTTTTCATATGCCATTTAAGAATCTCTTTTTTATGAAAGCTGTACAATTTTCCGGCTTAAATTTCTGTCATTATTTTTTGGTTTATCTCACAAAAAAACGTCCAATAGGGTCTGGACGGTTTTTTTGTGCATAATGGAACAGAAACAATTATTATTTTTTTGATAAAAGGTCTTGTATTTACAGCGTTTCTAATCAGTACTATAAAAGGTGATTTTTTACCCCTCAGAGAAGAAATGATAAAATAGGAAAATGTGAATTTTTTAAAATATTATGAGAAATTGTTTATGGAATATGTCAAGACATGGAAGTAGTTAAAAATCATATTGAAAATATAAAGCCTCCTTAAAGAACATTGCAGCAATGCAAAAAGAAACAGCAGAAAATCATGCAAATTCTTCCTTTTTATAGGAATGGGGAAGAAAAAAATAGTATGATAGTGTGAGGGCTTTTTATCACAAAAATAAGTGGCATTTTATAATTTTGCATTGGCTAAAAAATACAGATGAAAGAGGTATGGCCAAAATCTACTATACATATGAATGGTTAGAAATATTATGCCGTTTGCCTCTCATATTTGAAATAAATAGAGGATACAGAGCGTTTGTTTGTTTCTATGAAAAGAAAATATATTTTTCTCTGCCATGGGTTTTTTGGCAATACCATCACTTTCTTATTAGGATACAAATTGTATTTATTGATAAATGATGATATAATTGTTGAAAAATGTAAAATAATGTTACAAAAGGAAGTGATGTTTTTTTATGGAAAACCAAAAAATAATCATAGGGGCAAGAACGCTGACCAGGCCTGAAATTCAAAAAACATTGGCAACATATGAAACGATTTTGGAACAAATAAAACTATTTCGTGAAAATGCGCAGAAGGTATCAAAAGAAAGTGGGAATGAGGAAATAGATGTTGATGCCATTCCTCAAAAAATAAACAATATTGCTATCCTTGGAAAAAGAGGAACAGGAAAAACATCTATATTGCGTACCATACGTGAAGAATTAAAAAAAGAAAGCAAGGATACAAACAAAAAGGATGTTTTACTTCCCATTATCATACCTGAAAATATGTCTCAAAACAACAGCTTGATGTCCAGTATCATTGGTATGTTTTCTGATGTTGTCGCAAAATATGAAAGTGAAAACAAGAATGCTCTTCCTTGCAATAGAAATGAGAAAAGCGACCTGGAAAGAGTGTATCGTGATGTTGTAAAACAGTTTTGTTATATACAGCCCCAATACAAAAATATATTGATGGATAATTTTACCAGCGAATTGGAGTATACCAAAAAATCCAGTCAGATTTTTAATGCTGACCAGGAATTTATTAAAAGATTTCATAAGTTTATAAATACTTTATTAGAAAACTGTGAAGAAAAAAATGCTATGGTGTTTATATTTATTGATGATATTGATTTAAGCACAAACAGGTGCATGGATGTGATAAAAACACTTCTTTCTTATATTTCTCATCCTAATATCGTTACATTTTTTTCAGGAGATTTGGACACATTTGAAGAAGCCATTACAATAGATTTTTTAAGACAGGAGCAGGCCCTTTCCGAAACGGTATGGAGTGGGAAGTTTATAAACGAAATGCCTTTATTGGAACGAAAAAAAGAATTGGCTTATGAATATTTGAAAAAGGTAGCGCCTCCTGTTTATAGACATAATATAAAATATTGGTCTTTAAAAAACAGAGGAGGCTATTTTATTGCACAAAAAGATGAAAAAACAGAAATGACATTACATGGATTATTGAGAAAATTAGAGGAAAAAGAATTGCAAAACCAACGCTTTTTTACAATGTACAGTGAGGACAATGAAGAAAAAGCATTGCCTTTGACATATCACCTTTTTGATGAAACGGCCAGAGGGTTAAATAATATGTATGCCGTATTATATGATATGTATCAAAAATGGCAGGATGACAAAAATATGGATTATACAGATAAAAGAAATTTGATTGATACCATGATTGCTGCAAATCCAATATTAAATGGACAGCGTGACAACATTGACAGTATTATACATTTTAATAATGACAATGAAAGTGTGGATATTCTTTATGATAATTTTATAATATATATGGATGAAGCAATGGAAGACATAAAAGCAATGGAAGATAAAAGTGAGAATGAAATTTCAGAGCTTCTGCAAAAAAATAGTAAAAGCAGAAAAAGTATGTTTGTTTTGTTTTTAATCATAGAATTTATAAAAAAATTGTTTCAAGAAATAAATGTTACAACGAATAGTTACAAAAAGGCCAAAATCAAAGCCATAAAAGCATTGCTTTTCACCCCCTCTTTACACGAAAGCAGTGCTTTAATCGAAAAGGAAATGATGGAATATATCATAAAAATGGCTGAAGAAAAGGAAGATAGAACAGAAAATGTACTTTTTGGCGTTATAAACCAATTTTTCAGAAATGGAGATTTTTTGTTTGCTTTAAATTTTTATGAAAAGCTGGTAGAGAAAGGCTATAATTTTTATAAAGCATTTGATTTTAATACATTTGAGGACAAAATACAACTGTTTATCAATATAGAACAAGCATTAAAATCTTTTTTATGCCAAAAAGAGAAGGATGATAATACAATGATGCAGTATTTGGCTGAAAATTATAATGGCTTTGAGAAATCTTTTGATACCATACAACGGGTATTATCAGGGGGTAAAAAAACACTGACATCAGAAGCATTATTTCATGACATCATAAATTTCAAAGAGAAAGAATGTGAAAAACTATATAATATAAAGCCGAAGGATACTCAAAAAGAAAATGATGAGACATGTACAGCAGGAAATGAGTCGAAAGATAATCAAGAAGGCAAATCGGAAGAAAGCCTAGAAGGCAAATCGGAAGAAAGCCTAGAAGGCAAATCGGAAGAAAGCCTAGAAGACAAATCGGAAGAAAGCCTAGAAGGCAAATCGAAAGAAAGCCTAGAAGATACATTGGAAGATAGCCCAATATATAAAGAATTGAGAAAGAAATTATTATATAATTATTTTATAAAATATTATGAGGAAACAATTTTTCATATAGATAATATAACAAAACAAATTTTAAATGTAAAATCTATTGCAGAAAATGAAGCTCTTATAAGTAATATTATAAATAATAAAAACTTTGATGAAAAACAGAAACAAAAATATCAAAAGCAATATGATATTATGAAAAAAATGGATGCAAATAGATTATGGGATAGCGTAATATTCAATGATAAACCCATATCAAATTTAAAAGAGTGCATATATGAATATCTAAAAGAAGAGATTAAATCTTTAAAATATATTATGACAGATGATAATTTTAAAGACAAGAAACAAAAATTTCTTTCATGCTACTCTGGCAGTAGTTATTATAATCAAACAGTTGCTGATAAAAGTAAATTGAACATACGAGAGATAGAAGATAAGTATAAGCCAGAGGACCCAAAAAGAGAATATAAGGATATACGAGAAGAATGCGAAATATTACATAAGACATTTTCTGGAAGGGGTTGGTATGGAAAGGAAGAGGCAAGAGAATGGTATTATGCCATTTATAAATTAACATGGCATAAGGAGCAAAATACTGGAGAGAAAGAAGAAGAAAAAGAAGAAAAGAAAAACGAAGCTATTTTTAAGCTTCATTTGTATTTTTATGCTGTATATAAAAATAATACAATGGGAAATCCATGGAGTCATTTAGACACGGTAGTAAAATTTGATGAAGATATCACCAAAGCAAGAGAATTATACAGAAAAACAGAAGAAACGAAATTTACAGAAAAAATAAATGACAATGAATTGAACATTGACATAAGAGATATTGAATCACTATTTGAAGAAGAAGCAAATAAAAAAGAAAAGAAAGAAGGAAAATAATTGAACAATGCAATAAACTGCATGATAAAAGTAATGTGTTATCCCTTTGCAGGGCTGGGATTTTATGAGCAGGACGGCATAGAGCAGCATTATCAAAAAGAGGCAAAGGAATTTGATACCAAAGACATTACAAAATACATAGAAGAGGCCATAAAATCAAAATACCACATTCAAAATTTAGATATATTGGATATGCTGGTTAAAAAATATTACTTCTTTTCGGAAAAGCAGTACCGTAATGCAGTGGAATATTCTCTGGATATGTTTTCAAAGCTGGCAAGGGCCTTTATATCCCAAAGGGACGGAAAATTTGTATATAAATACTGGGAAAATGACCAGGACAGGGAATTGCTTGGGGGATTTTCGGGACACAATAAAATCATTTTTTTTCATGCCTTAAACCGCCACATTCCTTTGGATATGATTGTAGTACAGTATTTATTGGATAATGCAAATTATTCTAAAGACCATGATATTGAACTGATTGATTATTTAGAGGGGTTTTATGGTCTGATTCATATGGGGGATATGCAGCTGGACGGCTTGCTGCAAAGGGGAATTGCAGAAAATCATATCCATGCAGGCGCTTATGGAAGCTTTGGGCTATTTTGGGATAGCTTTATGAAGCGGCTGTATGCAAAAAATAAGGACAGCTTTTTGAATTTATATTTAAAAGAAGAGGATTTTATATTGATTTTAACGGCAAATATATTACGCTTTGTATTAAGTATATGGATAAAATATGAAAAGGAGTATCCTCCTGAAGAATTTTGTAAAATAAAGCAGAATTTGCTCCAAGACCTATGCAGTATAGAGGACAATATACAACAAAATTTCAAATCAAAAAAAGAGCCGCAACAAAACATTTATAGTTTTTTTGTTTCTTTGTGGGAAAAAATAGAAACGTGTTATTTGGCAGATGAAAATGGTGATTATGATTATATTGACAACATATTTAAAAGAAGCTATATCAATACCACAAAGGAAGCCATATTTTTATTTTATGCTTTAGAAAAAATACAAAATGCACCACAAAATAAATGCTTTCAAGAAAATAAATGTTTTCAAGAAAATAAATGCTTTCAAGAAATATTTTTTCGATATATTAGAATAAAGCATCATATTTTCCATGTTTATGTACAAGAAAATACCATAACAGGATTGCAGCATTTTCAAAGATATTATGGAAAAAACAGCAGAGCCGGTAATTTTATCAAAAAGATTGAAGAGAAGGAATATTGGGAAATTGCAATCAGAGAACAATTTCAAAATAAATATATTGAAAAAATAGAATTTCGTCTTTCTATAAAAGAAAAAGAAAAGGATATTTTAAAGGATATAGCAGCTTTTTTGAGTGCATATCAAAAAATATTACAAAAAAGCTATTGCACCAAAAAAGAACAGAAATATGTTCCATATAAAAAACTGCCAAGGGTGGGGCTTATTTTTCATTTTATAAAAAGTGAAGATACGGCAATCCATTTAAAATGCTTTTATGATGCTTGCAGTTATTTCAAAAAAGAGGAGGAGGGCTATGATTCTTTTTTATATTATGGAAATTTGCAAAAAAAATATCAACAGCAATTAGAGTGTATCAAAGAAATCAGAGTAAAATATCCTATTTTAAGCAAATATATTGTGGGAATTGATGCAGCCAGCTTAGAAAATGCAACACCGGTACAGGTGTTTGCACCTGTTTTTGAAAACGCAAGGGATAGCTCCTGTGAACCGGTTTTTATACAAAAAAATGGTACAAAATGCTCTTTGCAAAGCTTATGCTTTACATTTCACGCAGGAGAGGAATTTAGACATTTGCTTTCCGGACTGCGGCGTATGCATGAAGCCGTTTATTACTGCAAATTTCATGCAGGGGATAGAATTGGGCATGGCATAGCATTGGGCATTTCAGCAGAATTTTGGCAGAAAAGAAATCCCGTTGTCATTTTACCCCGCATAGAGCTGTTGGAGGATTATATCTGGGCATTTGATTTATTGAGAAATTCCGAATTGGATGTGACCAAACAATTATTTTATTTAGAGGAGAAAATAGAAAAGCTCTCAGAAGCAATTTATGAAGGTAGCATAAATGTTTCTACACAGATAAAAGCATATAAAAAAGAATTTTATAAATCCTTCGTAGATATAGACTGTAATAAAAAAGAGTTCAAAGAAAGCTTTTGCAAAAGGATACACAATGGTACTGCTTTATGGGGGGCAGAAGAGCTTTATTATGCCAAGCACTGCCAATATTATTTAAAACGTATGATGAAACCCATTCATATAGAAATTACACAGCAGGATATAGAAATTATAAAAAACATACAAGCCATATTAGAGCAATATTTTGGACAGCTTGGTGTTGTGATAGAAGTCAATCCTTCTTCCAATGTGGTAATTGGTGAAATGGATTCTTTATTTGACCATCATTCTTATACCATCAATCATTTTATGGATACCAAAAGCAATGTAATGATTTGTGTAAATACAGACGACCCTTCTTTATTAAATACAAATATCAGCAATGAATTATGTTATATCTATTATGGTTTGATGGAAAAAAAGTGCAATAAAGAATTGGCTTTAAACTGGATTGAAAAGCTAAGAAAAAATGGTATAGAATGTTCTTTTATCAGAAATCATCTCCCAGATGAAGAAATGCTGGAGGAATTAGATGAAGTATTAAAACAATTAAAAGGGTAATTTATGCCTAGCCGGTAAAGCGGTATCAACATACTGTAAATAGGAATGGACTTCTATTTGGTATTGCAAAATTTTTTTGTAAAGAAATAAAAATATCCTTCTATTATACAACACAAGCATAGAAGGGTATTTTTTTATGATAAAAAAGAAATTAGCAAACAAAGTGTAAATGAAAAAGGCAGTATCATTCCTCAGCTGACAGAATCATGTGATATGCAAACAGCAGAATATATTTAGGGGGAATGGGAAAAAATGGGATGTGTTATGTTAATATGAAAAAGGAAATACAAAAATACGGATTAAAAATACAACAAAAAAATAAGCATACAAAAAAGAAGCTGACTTCAGAAGCTTTTTAGAAGAAAAATCAATGTTTTCGTTGTTCCTCTGTATAGGAAACACCAGCGACAGAAGCAGATGTAAAATTGTATAAAAAAGAATGGTTATGTATAAAATTGTAGTAAAACAAGAAATTTGTAATGCAATCTAAAGCAGAAGCAAAGGAATGAAATCCCTTTTTCGTTTTATACCAAGCTTTAAAGGTTTTGTTGAAAGCTTCCAAAAAATTCGAAAGGAGTAATAAAAATGGTTATAAACAAAAGGTATGTCAACGGCAGCTATGACTGCATTTTTACCACAAATGAAAAATGGCAAAAAGATATTTCTGATATCCACAAAAGGAAGGATAGCTTGGAAAATGTGGGGAATAATGAAGTGCATTTATGAATTTGAAGCTTCTGAGGGGTTGAGGTGACAGACAAGCTTCCTGCCTAGACCTGGCATGGATAAAGCAGACATTGATATCATACTTTTATGGATGTATCCACTGTCTTGTCCATGTGGTATCAATGCAGCAGCAGTAAAAATGAAATGGCAAAATACCGCCCCTCTATGCTAAATGAGCCTACTTCCCATGAAGCCATACAAATGACAAAAAGGAATGGGTTAAGCTGTTTATGCTTCCTGTGGCAATCAAAATCTCTGTGCCATACTGCAATGTCTTTCATTGCAGCATGGGACATCAGAGAAAAAGAATTGTGTTTTTTGTTTTGCAAAACAGATAAATCCATATTTTCAAAATGATAAAAAAGTCATTTTCCATTTCAATATGGTTTTGCTTGACTGTGCTTTCAAAAGAAAGAGAGCCATTTACAAAAAATTCTGTAAGGCGGCAGCACACCAAAGCAGTAAAAAGGTATAAGCTGTCAATTTGTTTTCAAAAAGCAGCCACAGTATAGACAGAAAATGGGCTGTTATTTAAGCTGTTTTGAAATGGTTTTTTCCATGCCGGCTGCCATATGATAAAAATGGAGCATACATATTCCTTCTGCGCTGTCATATACAATTTTTTCCATGCCATGCTGTGGTTTTGGGAGCTGCTTGCAAAGCCTTTGTATTTTATTGCAAAGGCTCTGTTTATAGTGTGTATTCTGAAGGAGGATTGCCGGAAAAATCGGCAATCACAGCATGGGCATTTTTGAGATAGAATACCTCAAAAATAGGATTGGATGCCTCTTTATATTGTCCCTTGACAATGGGATTTTGAATACACATTTCTTTGGCGGCCATGTTATCTTCAAATACGCTCTGACCGCTGAGGCGAATCCAGGCATAGTCAGAGCTGGAAACGGAAATTTCAATGTTTGGATTGGCCTGCATATCCTTGTAAACATCCTTGGTGTGATTGGTGCAAAACCACAGCTTGCCCTCCAATTCTCCGGCAAACATGAATGGACGGCATTTTGCCTTTCCATCACGGCCCACAGTGGCAAGATACTGTACGGGATTTTGCTGCAAAAATTTTATTACTTCATTCATAACACATACCTCCTGTATTGTTTTTTATATTTTTATTGTTTTGTCAGTAAAGCAGTTGCTTTGTGATTCTGTTTGGCAATGAAAGCTGCCTTTTTCATACTGTCATGTGAATGGGTCAGCAATGGTTTTTCTTACATCCCAATGCTTGAAAATTTTTCCCTTTTCTATCTGCCATAGGTACCTTTACTGACTAAAATTGGGCTGTACCAAAGGCATATGGCTTTTGTCCTAAATCATTTCAATTCCTTTCCTAGATAATGCAGTAAGTGCAGCATTCAATCTAGAAACACCGTCAGCAATGGCAGATTGAATATAGCTATCTCCTTGAAAATACTTTACAGCCTTATGGGGATGATTACATCATAAAAAAAGCTTTCAACCGGCTTGGGGTTTTCTTCCCTTTTTTTTCCATCCCAGCGTCCATCTGTGTATGTCCATATGGATTTGGTATACTGACATTTGGTAATTTCTTCCCATTGGTGCAAGGGAAAATGCCACCGGTTTGCCCTGTAAGCTGTCTGCAAAAATATATAGTCATATAATTGAAAAGCACAAATATTTTTACAGTAGTGGGCATTTCTTCAAAAGCCGAATAGACAACACAGTCAATGAAGACTGCTTCTCCTGTGTTATGGGCTGGATTGTGCTGTATATCATTTTCATGCAATTCTTTTTTTGGTATGGCCAAGGGCCTTTTTCAGATTGCTTTCATAAATACAACAGCAATCTGCCTAACAAAAGCATATATAGATTGAAGGAAATGCAATATTTTGAATATAAATGATTTTATTTGTGAACATTGGTTTGTTATTGCATTTCTGCTATGGACAAAGGTCCTTTAAAAAGAGATGTATATATGTTTCTTTAGAAAGTAATAGAGCGGCCGCTCTGATTTACTTTTGTGTACATTATATTTCAGTGGGTTTCTGATGTAAAGTAAGCACAATTATGTAATATAGTTACCAAAATGAAACTATTGTGTATTTTGTATGTTTTTTTCAAAAAATTTTTGAAAATAAATGAAAAGCATATAAAATTGTGTTTTGCATACCAAAATGCTATAATGACATTATGAGATGTTTTGTATGGTAAACAGCTTTTTGTATTGTAACCGTCCATTTGAAAGGATAAAAAAGGAGAGATTGTCATGCAGAGTGCAAAGCAACTGCCCATTTGCCCGGTGGAAACCACATTGATGCTCATAGGAGATAAATGGAAGGTGCTGATTCTTCGGGATTTATTGCCGGGAACAAAGCGATTTGGAGAATTAAAAAAATCCATTGGTGCTGTATCCCAAAAGGTATTGACAGCACAGCTGCGGGATATGGAGGAAAAAGGGCTTGTAAACCGTCGTGTTTATGCAGAGGTGCCGCCACGGGTGGAATACAGCCTTACGGAAGTGGGAAGAAGCTTAAAGCCAATTTTGGATGCCATGTGGGATTGGGGAGAAGGATATAAAAAAAGAAATGGTTAAAACACATTTGCATAAAAGGTGTAAAAGCAATTTTTGTCTGTTTTATGCTCAGCAGTATCATTGAGAAAAAATATAAATAAAAGTAAAAAACAGCTGTTTGTCAAGCATTGTGTCAATGCTTTTATCCGTATTGTGACAAAAGTATTGTGTTGATGAAAAATACTGCAAAATGAGCAGAAAGCATGATGAAAAAGCAGAGGGATTGGCGGACTTTCAACGTGCTTACAAGCGCAGCTGGCAGTGGCCCCTGCTAGGGGCAGAGCAAACCACCGGCTTAGCCGGTGGTTCTGATTAAAATACAATTTCAGCTTTTTGTTTGTTTTTTAGTATTGCAGAAATAAAAATGCAAAATAATTTTCATATCCGGTGTGGATTTTGCACCGGCTTTTTGATACAAATTTTCAATATATGGCTGTTTTTATTGAGCTTGTATATCCAGTCCCAGACTGTCAATCCATGCTGCCATATCCTCCTGTGTAAAGCTGCCGCTTAAGCGTGCGCCATCCAGCC
Organism: uncultured Clostridia bacterium; assembly: GCA_944384265.1. Lineage (GTDB taxonomy): Bacteria > Bacillota > Clostridia > Lachnospirales > Anaerotignaceae > Coprocola. Next base: position 114,622 of record CALWSR010000003.1, on the reverse strand, counting down.
ATAGAGCATCCTCTGCGCACAAACCATGGAGGTTTGCGGCACTAGAGCCAATGTCACTGCTGCCGGAGGTGCAAAAGGGAACAATGGTTTTTCCACTGAAATCATAGCTTTCCATAAATGTGGAAATGATACGGGGAGCCTCTCCCCACCATATGGGATAACCAATGAAAATGATTTCATACTGCTCCATATTTTCTACACTGCCGGATATGGCAGGGCGGGCAGAAGGGTCTCCCATTTCTATGCTGGTGCGGCTGTTATCACTGCCATAGTTTAAATCCTCAGAGGTGTATTGCTGCTGCGGCACAATTTCGTATAAATCAGCATCCATGGCAGCCGCAGCATACTCAGCCAAGGCCTTTGTGGTTCCTGTGGCGGAGAAATAAGCCACCAGCACCTTTTTATTTTCAGGCTCTGTCTGCAATGTGTTTTCCTTTTCTGTTTGCTCCAAAGCAGTATCCTCATTTGCAGCAGAGCTTTGTGCCGTATTGCAGCCGGCCATGGAAAGGAAAAGTGCAAATATACATAAAAAAGACATTATTTTTTGTATTTGTTTCATATACTTTCCTCCTTCGTTTTAAAAGCTTATGTGGTGATAAAAAATGCTGACGCAATGTTATGCCACATTTTGGGACATTTCTGAGTGCCTTTAGAAAAGAAGACGCCAGCAGAAATCCTGCTCACCTCATTATTTTAAAAGAGAATAGATTTCATCTGTAACAGGCTCCAGCCACTGATTGGATGTGTTTTCTCCGGGTACCTCTACTGCCAGATGGGAGAACCAGCTGTCTGGTGCCGCTCCGTGCCAATGCTTGACACCTGTGGGGATATTGACCACATCTCCCGGAAGAAGCTGCTGTGCCGCTTCTCCCTCCTGCTGATAATAGCCCCGTCCTGCAACACAAATCAATATTTGTCCGCCTCCTTTCTCTGCATGATGGATGTGCCAGTTGTTTCGGCATCCCGGCTCAAATGTTACATTAAAAATGCCTGCCTGAGAGGTGGAAAGAGGGGCCAAATAGCTTTGTCCTGTAAAATACTGTGCAAATCCCTCATTGGGGACGCCTATTGGAAACACCATTGCATTTTCATGCTCTGCCTTTGCATTGTTTTCTGTTTTTTCTGACCATATCTCCTTTGCCATACGAAAAGCAGCCCATGCCTTTGGCCAGCCGGCATAAAATGCGGCATGGGTAAGTATTTCTGCAATTTCTGTTTTGGTAATGCCGTTTTGCTTTGCTGTCATCAAATGGTATTGAAAGGAGGTATCTACAAGCCCCATTGACAGCAGGCAAACCACTGTCACCAAGCTGCGGTCACGCAATGAAAGCTGGCCTTCCCGGCTCCATACCTCTCCAAACAATACATCATCATTTAACTGTGCAAATTTTGGTGCAAATTCGCCTAATTCCTTTCTTCCTGCTGTTTGTTTTACTGCCATTGTTTTTACCTCCTAAAATTATTTTTGAAGCCCTTTGTTATTCCATTGCTTTTTCCCAATATCGTGTGGTATTGACCTCTGCTTTGTTGGCAAGTGCTTCCAATGCTTCTGTTTCTGCGGCGTCCAGATGAATTTGGCAGGACTTGGCTGCATCCTCTACATGTTTGATATTGGTTACGCCAATGATGGGCAGAGTTTTTTTTGAAATTGCCCATGCAGTGGCAATCTGTGCCACAGAGGCCCCCTTTGCTTTGCCCATTTCCTCCATTTGCTGAAGCAATGGCTCCAGCTTAGGCAGGATATTGTGATAGGCCTTTGCTCTGTCGCTTCCTTGGGGAAATAAATGCTTTGTATTATATTTTCCAGACAATGCTCCCTGCTCCAAAACCATATAGGCAAAAAACAACAATCCCTTTTCTTTGCAATAATCCAAAATGCCGGAATGCTCTGAGTGGCGGTGAAGCAGGCTGTAATGGTTTTGCACAGCAGACAGCTTTAGACCATGCTGTTTTAAAATTTTTTGGGCCTCCTGGATTTGTGCCATATTATGATTGGATACCCCCAGTAAAGGAACCCTTTTTTTGCCTTCAAAATATTTTGCCAGTGCTTTGATATAGTGTGGAGCATCTACCGGATTATGTATCCAATAGATATCCATTTCATGAATGCCCAGCAGATTATACTGCTTTTCCAGCATATGGCCAATTGGGTCAGGGTCGTTTTTGTCTGCACATTGAGGCGTAAATTTGTCGGAAATCATATAACAATCTCTGGGCAGTCCCTTTAAAAAGCTGCCCAATGTTTTTTCTGATGCACCCATGCCGTAAACATATGCTGTATCCCAAAGGTTTAAGCCCTTTTTCATGGCGGCTTCAAATACAGCTTTCATATCCTCTGCACTGTGGCTTTGGCCAAATGTGCCGTCATTTCCCCATGCCCATGCCCCCAATGCAATTTTTGGAAATGGTTTTTTCTTTTCCATTTTCCTTCCTCCTTTCCAGAGCTTTCTTATTTTGTGATGTATGAAACTATCCTTTATTGTGCTTATTATCCTGGTGACAACATTTGCTTTGATATGGACAGACAACTATTTTTTGATAAAAAATAGAAAAAGGCCTTGCAAAATGCTGTCATGCTTTGCTGTGATGGTATTACAGATTTAACTGTTTTATCCAATTTTGAACATCTGCTTGGCTGGCTCTGCTGCTCATGCGTTTGCCAAAGCACCATTTTGTTTGTGCAGAACAGGATTTTTGTAAAATGCTGTCTGTTTTGCCAAAACCACTGCCTCCGGAGGTGGCAAAGGGAATAACGGTTTTGTGGGAAAAATCATAGCTTTCCAAAAATGTTTGTATGATACGAGGGGCCTCATACCACCAGATTGGAAAGCCTACAAAAACAGTGTCATACTGCTCCATGTTTTCCACTTTTGCTGCAATGGGAGGGCGGCTTGCTTTGTCATTCATTTCAATGGAGCTGCGGCTTTTTGTATCATTCCAGTTTAAATCGGCAGCTGTGTAGGCTGTTTTTGGCTGAATTTCAAAAAGTGTTCCATTTGTAACAGCGGCAATGGTTTTTGCCAGCATTGCTGTTTCACCGCTTGCAGAAAAATAAGCAACCAATATGTTTTGATGCATAAAAAATACTCCTTTCATAGCCATTGATTTTGTGGTTTTCATAAAAAATAAAATGCTGTGGTGCTGCTTCATAAAAAACGTCTTCTCCATTTTCATATTGAAACAAAATGAGCTGAAGGCTTCAGGCTCTGTTTGTTACAGCTGTACAAAGCACCATGCTCATGTCAGAGGTGTTTTCCAAGGGCATATGCTTTTTTCATATATTCGCTGTGTTTTGTAACGGCCGGTGTGCCGCAGCCTGTGGCCAGTATCATACCCTGGTCCTGAAAATTCATATAACGGCACAGCTTTTGATAATGGGCTTTCAAACAGGGCATCACATCTTCATCACTGTCCCAGGCAGCTGCAATGAGTGCTGTTTTTAATTTTTTGCAAGAGAGCTTTATTGTGTAGCTGTAAAAACGGTCAATTACCATTTTTAGCTGGGCAGACATACCAAAGTAATAAACAGGTGTGACAAAAACTGCCATATCTGCCGAAAGCAGAGTATCACGGATTTGCCATACATCATCCTGCCATGCACAATTTCCGTCCATGCCACAATGTTCACAGCCCATGCAGGGGTGGATATCCATGTGTGCCGCATCCAATACTTCTATGGTGTGGCCGGCTTCCTTGGCTCCTTGCATAAACTGCTCTGCCAACAGATTGGTGGAACCTTTTTTGTGAGGGCTTCCCTCTATGACTACAATTTTCATTTTTCACACTCCCAACAGTTTTTTTGCGCCCAGAAAGGCAATTTCATAGATAGACATATAAGGATATGTTATATTTGCCTGCTTCATTGCCTGTTTTTGCATATCTGATACAGCGGCATAGGGATAAATACCATATACAAGAGGAAAAAAGCAATAGACAAAATCCTCCTGCTCCTGTGCTGACATCTCCGGACAAAACCGCTTTAGACTGTTTTTTACAGCCTGTATGGAAGCGCCATAAGCAATTTTTAGCTCTATCAAACGCTCCATACGGCTGTTTTGCTCCATTTCATACAGGTTTGTGGACAACAGACTTAAAAGCACCTGTCTTTTTTTCAGAGTATCTGCAATTTTATGGGCCGCTTCCAGCCTGGGATTTTCTTTTCCGCAAGGCATAATGGCATTTAAATCCTGTGTCCAAATTTCATATTCCTGCTGCAAAAGAGCCAGAAAAATTTCCTCCTTTGTTTGAAAATAGTTATAAATGGAGGGACGGGTAAAGGAAGTAAATGCGGCAATTTCCTTCATGGTGATTTCTTGAAAGCCCATGGTTTCATATAGCTTGGCACAGGCGTTTATAATTTCCTCTTTTCTTGCCTGTGTGTGTGCAGAGGATGCTTTTGGCATATGGCTTCACTCCTTATTTTGAAATGACAGACATTTGCCAATGACATCGCCTGTTTTTAAATATTCATAGGTGGGAAATTCAAACAATACGGGCTTTAAAGAATGATAATTGATTTTCCCTGCTTCATTTAAGTGTTTTTCTTCTACATAGGTATTGTCAATGGTGCATATAAAGTTTTCAAAGCCGGGAGTGCTGTATGTGTCTGCCACGGTACATTCCATTGTAAGGGGAGATTTTTCAATGATGGGTGTGCCAGCCTCCCCAAGCTGCCAAGAAAACAAATCTGCTTTTGACTCTTTTGCACCGCTGACAGCCCCGCTGTAATCTGCCTGTGGAAGCATTTGCTCATTTACAATGCTGATAGAAAGCTTGTGGGTATTTTTGATGCAGCCATTGATAAAATGGGATGCTGCAAGGCTGACCAATATATGGCTGTGTCCCATAATTCCCACATGAGCAACCAGTGTCCATGTGGGCTTGGGGCCGTTTATGGCACCAATGATGGTGAGGGGGGTGGGGTATAATGCCAGCTGGGCGCCGATGTTTTTTTTCATAATCATTCACTCCTTTTATCTATTCTGACACTGTGTCAGTAAAAATACCATAGCACATTTCTGACACTGTGTCAATATTTATATTGACATTATGTCAGAAAATGATTCAGAAATGAATGTACAGTCTGTATTTTGAGCCATAAAGTCAGGGCCTTTTTATAAAAAACAATATGCTGTGTTTGTTTGCACAATTTGTATTTTGCCGGAATATCAACGGTAAAATGGCTATGATTTGTCAGTACTCCATTTATAAAAAAGGGAGGCCAATTTTCATTGCATATTCTTTGTAAGCATTGTTCTGTTATGGATATGCTTCAGCCGTTGTTGCATTGTGATTTATATCCATATCAAAAAGGATGGTGCCATAAACCGCTATGACAAAAGCTACATTGTTTTTTGATTTTTTGGTGAAAGGATTTTTATAAGCATGACAGAATTGATATAAAAATAACAGCATTGCAATGCTATTTCATGTCTTATTTTTTGTGTTTCCAATAGGTTTTTGTATAGGATAGCATGAAATCCTTTTCCAGAATGCTTTTTGACAAAACAGAGCTGCATTTGTGCTGCAACCATATATATTTTATTTTAGCATTCTCTCTAAAAATGGCAAATAGCTATTTTGCATACAAAAGTATAGCGAAAAAGAATGGATTGTGATGGAAAAAAATGGAATGCCATGCTGGGGGTATTTTTTATGATGTATAAAAAAAGCAACCATATCATTCTGTCACTTCTTCTGCCCATTTCTAGTAAAGGTGCTAAATGGACAACAGATATCTGCAATGAAATGCACCAAAGGATACAGAAAGGCATATTGTTATTTATAAAATGAAAACCAAAAAGAAATGGAAAAATACTATGCTGCTGTGTAAATGGGATAAGGCTTCAAAACAAAGGAAGGGGTGTAGTTCATAAAGGAAGCAGGGCGGATTTGTAACCATGGGAGGGAAAAATCATTTGTACAGGCCTATGGAAAAAAGAGAAGTATAAAAGAAGGGCTTTGGCTGCAAAATCATCATACAGAAAACCATGCTCATCACACAGCCTTCATAAAAAGCAAATGCAATAAAAATATAGAAGTGAGCAGAATTTTTAAGCAGTGGGCCTCCCAAAAAAACACATTTTATATTTATAAATAAATGTTTTTGATAAAGCAGTGTCATACAGCCTTTTATATCATTTTTACAATGGTATAAAAAGTAAGGGCATAATATGGCGCATTTTTGGGGATATGAAAAATATATTGTAAGACAGTCTGAAGGGGTCATTTGATTCCATGACAGCATTATGACACTGCCCCTTTTCAAATGGTCAGTGAAGGCACCATAAAAATACCGCCAGCCTATTGGCTGACGGAAAAAAGATTGCTTTGATTGTTTTTGAAACAGGCAATGGGCCAAAATACATGGCTTTTATTATACAGAAATGTTGGCTACACCCAAATAGGAGGATGGATTAACAGGGCTTCCATTGACACGGACTTCAAAGTGGCAGTGATTTCCTGTGGAGTTTCCTGTACTGCCGCATTTTGCTATGGTTTGTCCTCTTGATACCTTTTGTCCTTTGGACACAGTCAAGCTGGAGTTGTGGCCGTATAATGTAACCAAACCGCCGCCATGGTTAATCATCACTGTGTTTCCATATCCGTTTACCCAGCCGGCTGTGATGACAGTGCCGCCTTCTGCGGCTACAATGTTTGCGCCGTAGGCCGCAGGGATATCATAGCCTGTATGCTTTTCCCAGCCGCTGCCGATAGGTCTTTTTCGGTTGACAAAGCCGCTGCTGAGGCTGGAGCTGGAGGCCGCCCTGGATGGTACGGGCCAGTTTAATTTTCCGCCGGTGTATACCACCTCTTCCCTGCCGCTTCTGGCTGCCGCCGCTGTTGCTTCTGCAATCAGTCTGGCTACCTCTTGGCTGGCTGCTTCATTGCTTTTTACAATTTGGTCATATTTTGCTTCATCCTGTTCATAGGCTTTCATGGTGGCAGATTTTTCTGCCTTCAGGCTTTCCAGGCTGGCCAGTGTCACCTTTTGCTCTTCCACCAGCTTGGAGGCCTCTTTTTCCTCCTGTGCCACATCCTCTGTTTTTTGACGAATGACATTTTCTGTGTTTTTTAGCTCGTTTAATAAATTATTGTCATAATTCATAATTTCTTCCACGTGCTGCATACGCATCAAAAGGTCATTAAAGCCCTTTGCTTCCAAAATCACGTCTAAATAGCCTGTAGAGCCGTTTTCATGAATAAATTTTACACGCTGTCCAAAAACATCCATTTGATTTTCTTTGTTCTCTGTGGCCTGTGCCAGCATTTGCTTGGATTCCTCCAAACGCTTTTGCACCTCTGCCAGGTCTGCCTCCACCTTTTCCAGCTGGGCATTGGCTGCATTTAATGTTTGGTCCAATGCGGCAATTTCTGCTGCCACAGATGCTTTATTTTTTTTGGCCTCTTCTAAATTCTTTTTGGCCTCTTCTGTTTTCTTTTGTAAATTAGAACGCTCTGTCTGCAACTGCTGCAATGTTTTTGCCTCCACCGGTACGGCAGGGGGTACACTGAAGGAAAGTGTCAGCAAACAGGCCATCATGCCAATAAAAAGTTTTTTTAACATAATTTCCTCTCCAAACAATACTTTTTTACTTTTACAAGTATATAACAAATTTATGAATAAAATATGAACAAAAAACAATAATATTATTTTTTCATCTATAAAGGAGCCGATGAGCTTGTTTTTTTTATGCTCTTTAAAACGGTTTTTTGATTATAATTTATGGCATATTCATAAAAATAGTGAAGGATTATGGTGCTATGATGGATAATATGACATAAAAATAAAAAACAGCAGTATAAAACAGAACAAAAAACAGAAAATCTATTTTTTTAAGATGTATAGTATAAAGGGAATTTGAAAATGGAGATATGACAAAAGACAAGGGCATGGTTTTTTTTACAGCACATTGCCATTATTGGTTGAGAACAAAGCAAAAAAAACGTATAATGGATTGTAAAAAAAAGGAGTTGTATTTTATTTATGGTAACAAAAATAAAGGATTCACCTGCTATTTTTCAAATACATATCCCTTTGCCGGATAATCCCTTAAAAAATTTAAACTGCTATGTTTTGCAGTCCAAGGGAGAAACACTCATTATAGACACAGGCTTTAACCGTCCAGAATGTAAAAAAGCCATGGAAGAGGGGCTTTCAGAGCTGGGAGTGGATTTTGAGCATACCTCTCTTTTTTTGACTCATCTGCATTCTGACCATACAGGGCTTGTCCATAATCTCATGGAGGGCAAAAACTGCCCTATCTATATGGGAAAAACAGACTATGACTATTTTGTAGGCACTACCATAGGAGATATATGGCTTCAAACAGAGCAGAAATTTGAACAGGAGGGCTTTCCAAAGGAATACACCACTGCACTGCGCAATACAAATCCGGCCAGAAGCTTTGCTCCCAGCGGTGTTTTCCCTGCCATAATGATGTATGACCAAGATACCCTTCAGATTGGGGAGCATACATTAAAAACAATACTGGTTCCGGGACATACCCCCGGACAGATGTGTCTTTATATGGAAAAGGAGCAGATTTTATTTACAGCCGACCATATTTTGTTTGACATTACACCAAACATCACCTCTTGGCTGGGGGTAGAGGATGCTTTGGGAGATTATATACAAAGTCTTTATAAAATCAAAAAAATACCCATTCGGCTGGCATTGCCTGCCCACAGAAAAAACGAAATGGATGTTTATGAAAGGATTGAGCAAATCATAGCCCATCATAAAATTCGTTTGGAAAATACCATTGATATTTTGGCACAAAAACAGCCCTTGACAGCATATGAAACGGCCTCCTTTATGAAATGGTCCATGAGGGGAAAATGCTGGGAGGAATTTCCCATCACACAAAGATGGTTTGCTGTGGGGGAAACCATGGCCCATTTAGATTATTTGATAGTAAGAGGATTGGCAGAGAAAATTCCCGGAGCTGTTTTGAAATATCGTTTGCTTTACAGTGGGGAAAATTGTAAAAAACGGATTGATTTGTCAGAAAAAAAGTAGGAGGAAATCATGGAAATACAATACAAATTGCAACAGGAATTTCAATTAAATGCTGCACAGGTGAAAAATGTCATAAAGCTCATTGATGAAGGCAATACCATTCCTTTTATTGCCCGTTACAGAAAGGAAATGACAGGCTCGTTGGATGACCAGATACTGCGCAGTCTTTATGAAAGGCTTTCCTATCTGCGTCATTTGGAAGAAAAAAGACAGCAGGTGGAAAAAAGCATTACAGAGCAGGGCAACATGACAGAGGAAATTTCACAAAAGCTCTCTTTGGCAGAAACCATGACAGAAATTGAGGATATCTATCGTCCTTTTCGTCCAAAACGCCGTACCAGAGCCACCATTGCAAAGGAAAAGGGACTGGAGCCTCTGGCCGATTTCATATGGCTGCAAAAGCTCTCTGACACGCTGCAAAACACAGCAAAGTCCTTTTTGAATGAAGAAAAGGGAGTGCAAACGGTGGAGGAGGCCATTGCCGGCGCCAAGGATATTTTGGCAGAGCGTATTTCTGATGATGCGGATTTGAGAAAGCTTTTGCGTAAAGAAACCATAAAAAGTGGTTTTTTGACAGCCAAAGCCACCGATGACACAAAGCAGTCTGTTTATGAAATGTATTACAGCTTTCAGGAGCCTGTAAAAAAAGTGGCGGGACACAGAGTGCTGGCAATCAACAGAGGAGAAAAAGAGGAATTTTTGACTGTGAAAATTGTTCTGGAGGAGGAATATAAACTGCTTCAAAAATTGGAGCAAAAATTGATTCTGCCCCAAAGCGATACAAGGCAGGTGCTTCAGGAGGTGATTGCAGACAGCTACAAAAGGCTCATTGCACCTTCTTTGGAGCGGGAAATCAGAAATGATATGACAGAGGCGGCAGAGGAAAATGCCATAAAGGTATTTCGTGAAAATTTGAAACAGCTTTTATTACAGCCTCCCATAAAAGATAAAGTGGTGCTGGCACTGGACCCGGCTTTTCGTACAGGCTGCAAAATTGCCGTCATTGACCAGACAGGCAAAACACTGGATACGGCGGTGGTCTATCCCACTGCGCCTCAAAAAAGGACACAAGAGGCAAAGGAGAAGCTCAAGGCGATGATTGAACAATATCATGTGGATGTGATTGCCATTGGCAACGGCACAGCCAGTCGGGAGTCTGAGGTGTTTGTGGCAGAAACCCTTTTAAAAGCATTAGAACGCAGTGTTTTTTATGTCATTGTCAATGAAGCCGGGGCCTCTGTATATTCCGCTTCTAAGCTGGGGGCAGAGGAGTTTCCTGATTTTGATGTGGCCCTGCGGAGTGCTGTTTCCATAGGACGCCGTTTGCAGGACCCCCTTGCAGAGCTTGTAAAAATTGACCCAAAATCCATTGGAGTGGGACAATATCAGCATGATATGAACCAAAAGCGTCTGGGAGAAGCATTGAGCGGTGTGGTGGAAAGCTGTGTCAATGCTGTGGGAGTGGATTTAAACACGGCATCTCCCTCTCTGCTTTCTTATGTGTCAGGCATCAGCAGTACAGTTGCCAAAAATATATTAAAATACAGAGAGGAAAACGGAAAATTTCAAACCAGAAAGGAATTGTTGCAGGTGCCTAAGCTGGGTCCCAAGGCATTTGAACAATGTGCCGGCTTTTTAAGAATACCGGAAAGCCAGACTCCATTGGATAACACGGGAGTGCATCCGGAAAGCTATCAAGCGGCAGAAGCTCTTTTAAACATGGCAGGCTACTGCTTGGAGGATGTGAAACAAAAAACAGTAAAAAATTTGTATCAAAGGCTGTCTGCTCCGGAAAAGACAGCAGAGGAATTGGGCATTGGCATACCCACATTGGAGGATATTATAAAAGAATTGGAAAAGCCCGGCCGTGACCCTCGTGAAGAGCTGCCTCCTCCTGTGCTGCGCAGTGATGTGCTTTCTATGGAGGATTTAAAGCCTGATATGGTGCTGAAGGGTACTGTCAGAAATGTCATTGATTTTGGTGTGTTTGTAGACATTGGTGTGCATCAGGATGGATTGGTGCATATTTCTGAAATCTCCGACAGCTACATAAAGCATCCCTTGGATGCAGTGGGCGTGGGGGATGTTGTTCAGGTCAAGGTATTAAATGTGGATATGGCCAAAAAAAGAATTTCATTGACAATGAGAGGGGTATAAAAAAAGGAGTCTAAACATACAGAGAAAAATAGAAGGAGAAAAAGCTAAAAAATATTTTGTGCTGTATGCTTATGGCAATCGTCGTAAATAAAGCAGTTTAAAGTGTAAAAGCCTTGTGGGAAAAGAAGGTAAAGCAATGGGAAAATGCGGTTTTCATGGAGCTATGAAAAATGGAAAGCGCAATGCAGCGGAAATGGCAAAGTAGTATGATAAAAGGGGGCTGTTGCAAAATAGCCCTCTTAAAATAACAGTGTACAACAAACGGTTGCTTTTTGAGGGGATTTTGCTCAGAAAACAGCCGGTTTTCTATTATTTTCAAAAATTCTTTGTGTAAGCTGCTGCAATTTCAAAATATCATGTGGGCATAGGCATGGAAATAAATGGGTATTGCAGGGCAAATATGGAATAAAAAAACAACGGAAGGGGAAAATGCAGCTTTCATGGAGCTATGAAAAATGAAAAGCAGAATGCACCGGAAATGGCAAAGCAGTATGATAAAAGGGGGCTGTTGCAAAATAGCCCGCTTAAAATAACAGTGTACAACAAATGGTTGCTTTTTGAGGGGATTTTGCTCAGAAAACAGCCGGTTTTCTATTATTTTCAAAAATTGTTTGTGTAAGCTGCTGCAATTTCAAAATATCATGTGGGCATAGGCATGGAAATAAATGGGTATTGCAGGGCAAATATGGAATAAAAAAACAACGGAAGGGGAAAATACGGTTTTTACGGAGCTGTATGAAAAATGGAAAGCACAATGCACCGGAAATGGCAAAGCAGTATGATAAAAGGGGGCTGCAAACCAGATTTTTTTCAAACAGCTTCCCAAGCAGTATTTTGTTTCTATCCTAAAAAGAGCAGACTGGGCATTTTTATATCAATGCCATAAGCATATTGCTTTAAAAAGGCAGCCGGTAAAATCCGGCGCCTTTTTAAAGCAATATGTAACTGCTGCACAGTAAAATTTTGCTGAAAGCCCCTTTGCTTTTTAATAGGCTTCAATATCAACAATTTCCGGAGAATAGGCTTTTTTCAATGCCTTTTTGCACATCATGTCAAATGTGTCTGCGGCATCACTGATATAGAAAAAATGCTCTGCAACATTTTCTTTTTTGTGGAGCATTTTTTTTTCTGACAAAAATGCTTTTACCATTTTGGCAGTGGCCTTTGCAGGGTCAACCAGATTGATATTTTCGCCCACTGTTTCCCCAATGCACTTTTTTAACAAAGGATAATGGGTACAGCCCAGCACAAGACAATCAATGTCTTCTGCTACCAATTCCTTTAAATAATTTTCTGCTGTCAGCCTTGCCACAGCGTTGTCTGTCCAGCCCTCCTCCACAAGAGAGACAAAAAGAGGGCAGGGCTTTGCATACACCTGTATACTGTCATCTGCCTGTGCAATCAGCCTTTCATAGGCCTTGCTGCGTATGGTGGCGGCAGTGCCGATAATGCCCACCCTTTTGTTTTTGGTGGAACGAAGGGCCTCTTTTACACCAGATTTGACAACGCCGAAAATAGGGATTTCAAATGTTTGCCGCAGTGCCTCCAAGCTGTTGGAGCTGGCTGTGTTGCAGGCAATGACCACTGCCTTGACGTCCTTTGTGAGCAAAAAACGTACAATTTGTTTGGAAAATTTGGTAACAGCATTTTTGGATTTTGTGCCATAGGGCAGTCTGGCTGTATCTCCAAAATAAATAATGTTTTCATGAGGCAGTGTTTTCATCATTTGCTTTACAACAGTTAAGCCGCCTACACCGGAATCAAACACACCGATTGGTCTTGTATCCATGTTTTTTCCTCCTGCCTGTTAGGCATGACCTTTGTGCTGCTGTTTTGTAAGTGCCAATGTAATCAGCTCATCAATCAGCATTGTTTTTGTTTTTCCCTCTTCCTCCCAAAGCATGGGATACATACTGATTGTGGTAAATCCGGGCATGGTGTTCAGCTCGTTGAATATGACTTCATTGGTACCCTTTTTTACAAAAAAGTCCACTCTGGCAAGGCCTGTTCCCTCTACTGCCTGATAAATTTGAAGTGCCACCTGTTTGATTTTATCTGTAATTTCTTGGGGCATATCCACAGGAACCACTGTTTTGGATTCGGGACTGTTATATTTGGCATCATAATCATAAAATTCCCCAGAGGATAATATCTCTCCCACACAGCTTGCCATGGGATTGTCGTTGCCAAGCACAGCACATTCCACTTCTCTGGCATCTACAAATTCCTCTGCAATGATTTTGTTGTCAAATTTTGCCGCATGAAAAAGTGCCTGCTCCAGCTCCTGAGGATTGTGAGCCTTTGAAATGCCCACGGAAGAGCCTGCATTTGCCGGCTTGATAAAGCAGGGATAGCCTAACTCTTTTTCTATTTTTTCCATAACTGTCTGACAGCTTTGCAGCTGTTTTTTATAAAACCATAAATATTTTGCCTGCTTGATGCCGGCGTGTTCTGCAATCATTTTTGTAAAAACCTTATCCATGCTCACGCTGGAAGTAAGCACACCACCCCCCACATAGGGAATTTGGGCCATTTCAAAAAGACCCTGTATGGTTCCATCCTCTCCCCATGCCCCATGAAGCACAGGAAAAACAACATCCACAGGAATTTCTTTTATTTTTCCGCCTACTATTTTTAAAATACACTTTTGTGTGGCGTCAGGGCTGATGATGGCCGGTGTACCGTATTTTTCCCATTCTCCTGTTTGAATATGCTCTACGGGGCCATTGTATATGAGCCATTGCCCCTGCTTTGTGATACCAATGGGTATTAAAAAGTATTTTTCCTCGTCTATGTTTGAAATCACCATAGCAGCAGAATTTCTGGACACCTCATGCTCTGTGGATTGTCCGCCGAATATAATTGCGACTGTTTTTTTATTCATATCATACCTTCTTTCTGTATTGCGGTGCTTGTGTAGGAGGCCTGCTCTGCAAAACATAAAAATAGAGAGCATATCTCCTCTGAAAAATATATGCTCTCTTTTGTGTATTTAGTCTATATTTTCAGCCTCCATATTATTATATGCATAAACAAAGCTTATGACAATAAAAAACTGCTTTTCTGACAAAAAATAAAATGGATTGCTTTTTGAAAACAAAACTCTATTTACAGACAAAAGCTTGTTTGCAAGGAAGCTTTATTTGCCCACTCCCCTCAATATATGGGAAATGGATTGATACAGCAAAAATGTAATCAAACAGTTGATTGCTGATTTTAAAAGATTAAAAGGAATGATAACAGGCACCAGCATTTTCATAACCGTTTCAATAGGCGCCCCCATAAAAAGAGGAGTCAATATCAAATTCATCAACACCATGGCCGCTGTCATGGTAAAGGCTCCCAGGGCCAATGCGGCAGCGGCGCCTTTTTTTGTTTTTGTTTTTTGATAAATGCTTCCGCAAATCAAAGCGCAGCTTCCTGTGGCCGCAATGTGCATGACAATGCCTATGACACCGCTGCCGGCACTGACAGTGGCCCCTTGTATGCAGGAAACCACAACGGCCAGCAAAAAGCCTGCCCCGGGGCCATAGGCAAATGCCCCGATTAAAATGGGGATATCTGCCGGGTCATACTCCAAAAATGCCGCCGCCGGAAACAGCGGAAAATGTATAATGGATACAAATACAATGGAAACGGCGGCTAACATTGCCATACCCACCATTTGCTTTGTGTTTATTTTTTTTGGCTGTTGAGACTGCTGTGTTTTACAGCTTGTAAAAATTGCTTTGATATTTTCCATGGTTTTCCCTCCATTTGTTGTGGTACAGCAATGCTGTACTGCATGAGATTTTTTGGTTTTACAGTGCCTTGCACTGTCAAATCGCTTTTGGCGAACTGCTTTTTTTATACAAAAAAGCAGCCTAAAAATCTTCAGGCTGCCGACAAGCAAAATAAAGGATAGCAAAAGCCCCATGATTGTGGCCTGCTGTCATTTATTCTTCTCCCATCCAGACTTTGTGACGCTTGCCACATTCACTGTCGGTCATGGAATTGCACCATGTCAGCCAATGCAGTGCATTGGCTCGTGGACTGTACCACCGGTCGGGAATTGCACCCTGCCCTGAAGAATTTGTTTGACTTTATTATAAAATGCTGTATCAAAAAAGTCAATAGCATTTCTGTGGCTGCTGCTGTCAAAAGTATCGTCCCATTTAAGCATATTGATATTGTTTCTTTTTTGTGACAAAAAACAACACTGTGATGATAAGAGCAAATATCTCTGCCACCAATACAGAAAGCCATATGCCGTCCAGGCCCAAATAGATGGGCAAAATCAACACGGCTCCTGTTTCAAACACCAATGTTCTTAAAAAAGAAATCAATGCAGAAACCAATCCGTTATTTAAGGCTGTAAAAAATGCAGAGCCCCATATATTGATGCCGCAAACCAAAAACATAAAAGCATATAACCGAAAGCCTCTTAGTGTCATGTCATATAAATAGGGGTCGTAGCGTACAAACAGCTTTGTCAGCGGTGCAGAAAGCACCTCCACAGCAGTGAACATCACAATGCCTGCTGCCATAAGCAGCACAATGCTTTTTTGAAACAGATTTTTTAACTCAGCAGGATTTGCCGCACCGTAGTGATAGCTGATGATGGGGGCGCTGCCAATGGAATAGCCTATAAAAACAGCGGCAAATATAAAGCTGACATACATAATCACACCATAGGCGGCAACGCCGTTTTCCCCTGCAATTTTCATAAGCTGCAAATTATATAATATTGTAACAACAGAAGAGGCCAGATTTGTCATCAGCTCAGAGGAGCCATTTGTACAGGTTTTTAACAAAACGCCAAAATGCCATTTTGATTTTGTCAAACGGAGCCAGCTATCATTTTTTTTCATAAAATAAAGCAATGGCACAATGCCTCCCACTGCCTGCCCAATGGCGGTTGCGGCGGCAGCACCTGCAATGCCCCATTGAAACACCACAATAAAAACAAAATCCAAAATGCCGTTTGTTATGCCTGAAAGAATGGATATTTTCAGGCTGAGCTGAGGCTTTTCGGCCACAGTCAAAAAAAACTGAAACACATTTTGCAGCATAAATGCCATTTGAGACAACAGCAAAATACGTCCGTATGTCATGGCATGGGAAACCAGCTCTCCCTCTGCTCCCAAAAGCAGTATAATGGGCTTTAAAAACAGAAAGGCCAATATAGAGCAAAAAATGCCAAACAATATTGTAATATAAATCAGCATGGAAAAATATTCATTTGCCAGCTGTTTTTTTCCTTCTCCAAATGTTTTTGAAATGACAGCACTGCCGCCTGCACCTATCATAAAGCCAAAGGAGCCCATGCCCATCATCAAGGGCATATATAAATTGACGGCGGCAAATGCTGTTTTTCCCACAAAATTGGACACAAAAAAACCGTCCACAATGCTGTATAAAGAGGTGCATATCATCATCAAAACAGGGGATATGACAAAACGAAGCAGTCTTTTATAGCCAAAATGGTCGGATAATTGTATTTTCATGGTTTCCTCCTTATAAACATAAATATTTTTGCTGCTTTTTTATGAAACAGAAAGGGATGCAGCATTGACTTTATAGTCAAAACCCATTTTCTTTCTTTCTCATTTGCTCCAGTCTGCCAAGAAGGATTTTTGGATGCTTTACTGCAATTTTTTTCAATGGGAAGGCAGTGTCCTCAAGACTTTGCTTATTTTATCACACCAATTTTTTTTGTTTGCCGGTACCATATCCATTTTTTCTATGCCCATAATACAGCCGGCATAAAAGAAAGGGTTGTCAGTATGCTGATTTACATAAAAGAGGGGGCTGTGGATTGGAAAAAAGGATATTGTAGCTATTCCATTGAAAAATGCTTTGGACAGCCAATAAAACAGTATAAAGCTCATTTTTCAACAGACTTTTTTTTACAGCAATTTGCTCATTTTTTGATGGAGTAAAGAAAGATATTTTTTATTTAAAAAAAGCAGTGCTTGGCTTTCCTCCTCTGTCATGGCAGTAAAAACGGCATTTTCTGCCTCCATAATGGGTATGATTTTTTGCTGTATCAATTTTTCTCCCTCCTGTGTCAAACAAATGTGCATATTACGGCCTTTTCCCCTTTTGAAATAAAGATAGCCCTTTTTTTCCAAATTTTTAATGGCAGAATGTATGGTTTGCTTGTTGATGGAATACATATCACAAACATCCTTTTGCAAACAGCCGTTTCCCAATTCCGCAATGGTATATAATATAAAAAAAGAACTGTCGGACAGTCCTGCCTTGACGGCTACATCATGATACAATTTGTCAACCTCTTTGTAGATACCGTTCAATGCTCTTAATTCCGGTTTTTGTTCAAACTGCATAAAACACCTCCATAAGTACGAAATCATACTTAATTCCAAACAGGATTATAGTACGATTTCATACTCATGTCAACATCTATTTTTATAAGCCATGGAAATGGCATACTATATCAATGAAACAATATCAATGGAACAGCAAATTGCTTTTTGTTGGCTGAAAAAGGAAGGCGCAGACAAGTGTTTTTAAAAATGTTTATGCTGTAAAACAAATCTACAAAAAGGGAGGCGTTTTCTATGGCAACAACACAAGAGAAATGATGAAAAAAATAAGAGCTTTTATACTATTTCATAAAGCATATGGATGAAAAAAAGGAATAAATGATTTCAGAAGGGAAAGGGCAGTCAGAATTGGATGTGGTAATGGGGTGTTTTTAGAGTACCTTGTTGAAAAGGAGATTTATGAAATCATATCAAGGGCAGATTGGAAGCATATAAAAAAGAGGGGAATATTGGCTGTGATGAAAATGTGAGAGCAATAAAAAAGCAGGGGCTGCTGCAAAATGGCCTTTTTATATAAAAGCATACAAAAACCGGTAAATTCCAATCAGAAGGCAGCCGTTTTTTTATGATTTTTTTCACCCAATTTTATTTTGCAGCAGCCCTGACAACATTTGATTATGGCAGCCTTTGCAGCATTTTTTCCAACAGCTCGCCGGAATTTTTTGCGGCAATTTTTACAAATTCTTCATAGGAAATGTGTGCCTTTTCCTCGGCGTCATCAGAAATACAGCGTATGATAACAAAGGGAATGTCATTGAGATAGCAGGCATGGGCAATGGCTGCCCCCTCCATTTCTGCACAATAGCCCTTTACAGTGTTCCATATTTTTTGTTTTCCCGATACAGTACTGATAAACTGGTCACCGCTGGCAATGGTGCCTACAAAAATATTTGTTTTTGTGCTTAATGCTTCTCCGCAGTCTTTGGCCAATGCAATCAAATTTTTATCCGCTTTAAAATAGCTTTCCTTCATACGAGGAATGATGCCTATGGGGTCCCCAAATGCAGAGGTGTCCATATCATGCTGCACGGCATTTTCAGATATGACAATATCTCCAATGGATAATTTGGAATATACAGCCCCGGCTACACCCACATTGATGATACAATCCACATCAAAGCGGTCTATCAAAACCTGTGTGCAAAGGGCGGCGTTGACCTTTCCTATGCCGCTGACAACCAATATGATTTCTTTGTTGTAAAGTGTGCCTTGATAAAATGTTAAGCCTAGAAATGACTGTGTTTGTGTGATAACAGCCTTTTGCTGCAATGGTGCAATTTCTTCCTGCATTGCACCGATAATACCAATTTTATGCAAAAGAATTTCCCCTTTCTTTCCATATAAAATCTATTGAAATCTCTTTATTTTAGCATATTTTTGTGCTACCATACAATACATAGTCATAAAAATAAATGTATGCCTGTAAATAGATGACAATCAGGCCTTGCAGACTGTGTCATATAAAAATGCCGCCATCCATATTTTGTCTGTATTTCTGCCGGCAAAATAAAAAATGGATGGGTTATGTGAATGGCAAAAATCATATGGTAAGGGTTTTGAGACGAATCAAAACATACCACTTTGTTTGAAAAAAAGGAAAAGACATTGCCAACGGACTTTTCTGTATGGCAAAAGAAAAATTTCAGAGGCCTTATTATGCCAAAGATGATAAATGAAGCAGTAAAAGAGGTGGTTTTGGCCGTCATTTCTATTTCCAGAAAGGCCCCAAATATGAATGTGCCTCATCAATGAGGATATGAAATGGAACAATGATATGGGGATTGAAAAAAAGCAGCCAAAAAATTTGTCATTTCCATGGAAAAGAGGAAAAATTGCAGCGTTGCCATTTAAAAGCGCACCTGCTTCAAAAAAAGGGACAAAGCCGGTTTTGACTGGAATATCAGTGCTTTTCCCTTTCTATTTCATAGCAAAGCAGCAAAATCTGAAAAAGAAAAAGGAGATTTTTATGAAGCCCATTATAGGTATTACACCGGATTATTGTTATGAAACAAAAAAATTTATGCTTTCTGAGCAGTATGTGAAGGCTGTGGAGCAGGCAGGAGGATATGCTGTGCTGCTTTGTCCCAATGAAGCATTTCCTGATTTTATTGATGGTCTGCTGCTTACAGGAGGGGGAGATATTGACCCTGTTTTGTTTGGAGAAGAGCCTATCAAAGAAAATGGAGAGATTTCTCCCCTCAGAGATGATTTTGAATGGAGGCTATATCAGCAGGCACAGCAAAAAAAGCTGGCTGTATTGGGGATTTGCAGAGGTATGCAGCTGATGGCAATATTGCATGGAGGCAGTATTTATCAAGATATTTTCAGCCAAAGCCATACCAACATAAAGCATATGCAAAAGGCACCCCGTTTTTATCCCACCCACAGCATAGAAATTGCACAAAACAGCATTTTATACAAAATTGCAGGTGCAGACAGCTGTATGGTAAACAGCTTTCATCACCAGTCTGTAAAAGAGCCGGGAAATGATTTTTTGGTTTGTGCAAAAAGCAAGGATGGCTTGATAGAGGCCATAGAACATAAAACAGCTCCATTTGTGGTTGGGGTGCAGTGGCATCCTGAGGCAATGACAAAATGTAAAATACAAAGGAAGCTCTTTGAAATGTTTATCAAAGCAGCAAAAGAAGGGTGATTGTTTTTGGAAGAATTTTTGATATTGTTTTCTGAAAAAAATATTGAAAGACTTTTGGAATTGGGCTATAAAATATTTTACTGTCTGATTGTGCTGATAGTATGTCTTTTTTTGGTACAGCTGAGCAGAAAAATTGTAAAGCGGTTTTTAATGAAGCAGGCACAAAACAGCAAGGTGCCTGTGGATGAAAGAAAGGCCAACACAGTTTATTCCATTGTATCCAGTGTGATAAAATATTTATTATACTTTATTGCCATTTGCACCATATTGGTACAGCTGGGCGTGGAAAAAAGCTCTCTGATTGCCATTGCCGGCGCCGGCTCTGTGGCCATTGGACTGGGCGCCCAAAATGTAATACAGGATACACTGGATGGCTTTTTTATATTGTTTGAGGACCATTTTGGTGTGGGGGATATTGTGACCATACAGGGGCAGACAGGCACTGTGGAGGCCATTACAATGCGTACTACAAAAATAAGGGATTTTAACGGTGCAGTGCATATTATTCCAAATGGCTCTATTGGAGTGATTACAAATTACTGCAAGGAATATATGAATGCCATTGTAGAGGTTGATGTTGCCTATGAAGAAAATACACAAAAAGTGATAAATGTGTTGAAAAATGAAATGGAGCAAACAGATAATGTGGAGGGGCTTTTGGAAACGCCGGAGGTGGTCGGTGTGGTGGCACTGGATGAATCTGCTGTGAGAATACGCATTGTGGGAAAATGTCAGGTGAAAAAAAATTGGGCCGTGGAAAGAGAGCTGCGCATTCGTATCAAACAAAGATTTGACCAGGAAAAAATCAGCATACCCTTTCCCCAAAGAACAGTGCATATTGCAAAGGAGTGAAATAATGCTTGACCATTTTGTTCTTTTTTAGTAAATTAGCCTAAATGATGTGATGAAAAAAGGAGTGTGAAAAAATGCATTTTTCTGTGGGAGATAAAGTACAAATGAAAAAACCCCATCCCTGTGGAGGGAGTGAATGGGAGATACTGCGCACAGGCATTGATTTTAGAATCCGTTGCTGTAAATGCGGACATTTGGTGATGCTTTCCAGACAAAAATTTGAAAAGGGTGTAAAAAAAATCATAGAAGCCCAAGAGCAATCCTAAGCCATAAAAATGGGGTAATCCATTTAAAGAGAGGGTATAAAGCAATTTTATAAAAAGTGTTTTCGCTGTTGAAATGGTGTAAAGACTGCTGCAAAACAGCCCTTTGAAGCAACAGCATACAAAAACCGGTTGCCCTTTGAGATAATTCCACTCAGAAGGCAGCCGGTTTTACAGTATGGAAGGGCTTTTTTGTACAGCTTTTATTTTGCCGCAGCATTGGTTTTAAAAAAAGAATAGCGCATAGATAAGCACTTTGTATCCGAGCAAATGAGAAAAAAGGAGAATAGGCACATTTGCCATAAAAGCATTTTCATTGCCTATGCTAAGGCATACAAAAAAGAAAATAAATACAGACAGATTTTGTATTGGCTGTAAAACAAATCAAAATAGAATATGGACTTAGTCTGTTTTGATTAGGAAAAGGATTCATCTGTGATAATAGCACTTGACCATTGCAATAACAAAAAGGAAAGCTCTTCCAGCCGCTGTTTTGTAATTTCATAAGGCCTTTGGCTGATGGCAATGATGGAGGCATCCTCCTGAGAAAGGACTGTTTCAAGCTCTTTTTTTGTTTTGCTGTAATAGCCTGTCTGCAAAAAGGATTTTGCCTGCAATAAAAATACACAGGATTTATAAAGAGATTTTAATATTTCTGTACTGTTTTCATGCAAAATGTTGTGGCAGCAGCTGTGATATATATTGCAGGCACTGTTATGAACGGCTTGCTTGATGTCATCCTTTGTAATCAGAGCAAGCAAATCATCCAGTGTGCCTAAAATAGGTTTGGTATCATAATAAAACTGAAACAGCTCCCAAGGGGTCCAATGAAACAACTCTTCCCTTCCGGAAACAAAGCCGCAAAGCTTTTGACGAAAAGGCAGGCTGTCTATCATTTTTTTATAATCCAAAAGCAAAGAAGCAGTAAGCTCCTCCACAATGACTACCACATCAATGTCACTGTCTTCTGTGGCCTCTCCTCTGGCATAGCTGCCCTGTATGCCGAAAAAAAACAGCTTTTCTCCAAATAATTGTTCCAATTTTTTTTGAAAAATAAAAAGATATGTTTGTATTTCTACCATAAAAATACACACCCCTTCCGTTTATTTTAATGAGATGACAGCCGCCATATTCCCTCTGGCATTGCCCATTGCTCTGTGGGAATAAAACAGCTCTGTGTGGCACATGGTGCAGATTTTGCAGATTTCAATTTGCTCCCGAGGCACCCCAGCTTCCATCAAAATACGGCGGTTGGTTTCCCAAAGGTCAATTTTATATTTTTGGGGCACCGTATCTTGTATGATGACCTCTTCTGCAAAAGAAAGCTTTTGATGAAATTCTTTTATGACAGGTGCGTCCACTTGAAAACAGCATTGTCCAATGCAGGGGCCAATGCCTGCAATGATGTCTTTTGGGTTTGTATCATAGTGCTGTATCATTTTTTCTATGGTTTTTTTGGCAATGCCATTGACAGTGCCTCTCCAGCCGGCATGGATGACTGCGATGGCTTTTTTTTGGGTATCCAGCAGAAATATGGGAGTGCAGTCTGCTGAAAATGCCACCAGCTGTATGCCCGGAATGTTTGTAATCAAAGCATCTGTGTCTTGGATGGTGCTTTGCTTTGTGACACCCATGCCTCTGTCGGCCTCTGTGACAACACGCACATTGGTTGTATGGGTTTGATGGCAAAGCACAAAGCTGTCAAAATCAAATCCCAGTGTGCGGCAAAGGATGTGATAATTTTCAAGTATTGTTTGTTTTGGCTCTCCTCTGGTAAAGCTGAGGTTAAGCTGGGCATAGACGCCTTGGCTGACACCGCCAAGACGTGTTGTGAAGCAATGGTTTACCATATTTGTATTTTTCAAATTTTCAAATGTGACATAGTGCAAATGATTTTTTTCATGAATGTGATGCATATTTTCATTCTCCTATTCCTGCCAAAAGGCATTTTCTATATAGCGAAAAAAAAGCTTTTGCTGTTTTTGCAATATTTCTGCCACATCAAAACGAATGGCAGTGTCAGAAATTTCATTTTCAGACAGATAGCTGTTTGCTGCTGCTAGGATGTGTTTTTGTTTTTGAGGTGTTACAGCCTCACAGGGAAATCCCTTTTGTTCTGATTGTCTGAATTTTACTTCTGTAAATACAATGGTATTTTCTTTTTTGGCGATGATGTCAATTTCCCCTGTCAAACAACGGTAATTTTGTGCCAATATGGTATATCCCATTTTTTTCATTTCTTGTACAGCCAGCTGCTCTGCTTTATCTCCTTTTTGTTTGTTTTGAGATGGATTTTTGTGATGAGAAGATATATTTTTGACAAATGTTTTGCGGTGTATGGCACAAAGGCCATAGGCAGAAATGGCATGGATATGCTCTTGAGAGCCATAGCCCTTGTTTTTTTCAAAGCCATATGAAGGATATATTTTAGCATATTCCTCCATGATGCCATCTCTTGTAACCTTTGCAATGATGCTGGCAGCGGCAATGGAAATGCTTTTGCCATCCCCCCCTATGATGCCCCTTTGAGGGATTGGAATGTGGGGAATGTGTACCGCATCGGCCAGTATGAAATCGGGAGCAAGAGAAAGCTTTGAAACGGCTTCCCTCATGGCTTCAAATGTTGCCTGCAATATGTTGATTTCATCAATGCGTTGTGCTGTTACAATGCCAATGCCGTAAGCAATGGCCTTTTCACAAATGATGGGGTAGAGTGCCTCTCTTTTTTGGGCAGAAAGCTTTTTGGAATCATTGATGCCCTCTATTTTGCACTCCTTTGGCAAAATCACGGCGGCGGCCACAACAGGACCGGCCAGAGGCCCCCGTCCCACCTCATCTATGCCTGCTATGGCAGTGAAGCCCTCTTGATAGCACTGCCTTTCAAAAAGCAGCATATTTTCCAGCCTTTGGGATTCCTTTTGGTCAGCGGCCATTTTTTTATGATATTTTGATAGGATATTTTGAATGCCCTTTCTTTTGTCGCAGCTGTATTGCTTTAATAAATCCGGCAGCTGCTGTGCTGATGCAGAGGATAGCTTTTTTTTGACAGCATCTATTGTTTCCATAACAAACCTCCTTGTTTTGTATCTATTATAGTGAGAAAAGCAGTAAAAAGCAAATTTATATTTTGGTGATATAAAAACCATTGTCACAAAGCTGCCCTTGGCAGAAAACAGGTGGTTTCTGCCACAAATGATATTTTACGAAAAAATAGAGGCTTTGCTGTAAACAGCCTTTGATTGGGGATGTGGCAAAGGCCATAAAATGTACACAGGTCTAAAAAGCATATTTTAAAAAAGCAGAAAATAAAAATGAGTGGAGAAATAAAAAAGTAAAAAGTTTTATTGACAAATGATAAAAATAGGTATATACTAAAACATAAATATTTATATGGTGTCGCGGAGTGGAGCAGTCCGGTAGCTCGTCGGGCTCATAACCCGAAGGTCACAGGTTCAAATCCTGTCTCCGCAATGTTTAAAAAGCCCTAGAAATGTTATATTTCTAAGGCTTTTTTTGCTGGGCTTTATGCTAGAGAGAAATTTGGTGCATCAAATATTCAAATTGCCTTTTTATCATGTCCAGTGGCAATGGCAGTATAAAAAATAATTTACATAAAAAGAAAAAAATAGAAACATCCATGTTATATTTGTATAAAAATTTGTTTTAATACAGATGAGTAAGGTATCATCAAATTGTGTGCTGAAAAAAAAGAGGCGGCATACAATGCCATAATGGTATGGTGTTATTTCAAAATGGAACAATGGTATTGCTGCTGCTTTTTTGAAATCATTTAGAGGGTTATCAATCTATTTCCTCCTTCAATCTATGAAAGGAATAATTTGCACTGAAGCTGTATGCAGGCCACAGGCGCAAAAGACAGCCGACAGAGGAATTACTGCTGTTATCCACAAGCATTCTATATGTAAAAAATGGGCGTATTGCGTTTTAGAGGCAAAAAGCAGAAAATTGCAGTGCAATAGAAACAAAGCACTTTGGTATTGCAGATACAACAGTAAAAAACAGCAAAGCATATGACAAGCTATGAAAAGAAGAGCAGTAAAAGCTGTATGCAGGCCACAGGCGCAAAAGACAGCCGGCAGAGGAATTACTGCTGTTATCCACAAGCATTGTATATGTAAAAAAATGGGCGTATTGCGTTTTAGAGGCAAAAAGCAGAAAATTGCAGTGCAATAGAAACAAAGCACTTTGGTATTGCAGATACAACAGTAAAAAACAGCAAAGCATATGACAAGCTATGAAAAGAAGAGCAGTAAAAGCTGTATGAAGGCCACAGGCACAAAAAGCAGGCGGCAGAGCAATGGCTGCAAAAAAAGAGGCCTATGGGCCACCCGCCCCAGCGGATGGCTCTATTGTCGTCCGAAAAGAAAAACAGTGATATAATAGGCAGCAAGGATGCCTGCGGCATTGGCGGCAAGGGCACCTGCCAATGTAAAACGGGTTTTTGTAATTTTTACGGCTGTAAAATAGACAGACATGGTATAAAACACCGTTTCGGTACAGCTCATCATCACAGAGGCGATTCTGCCGATAAAGGAATCCGGTCCATATGTTGTAAACAAATCCATCAAAAGACCTGTGGCGGCAGAGGAAGATACCAGACGCATCAGGCTTAAAGGAATGACCTCGGCAGGAAAGCCTGTCAATGCAACAAGGGGTCTGAGCATTTCTGTCAAAAATGCCAAAAAACCACTGCTTCTAAGCACCGCAACAGCAACCATAAGCCCGATGAGAGTGGGCAAAATATCGACAACGGTTTTTAAGCCGTCTACGGCCCCTTCTATAAAGGCATCATAAATGTTGATTTTTTTCAGACAGCCAAATACAACAATAAATAATATTGTGACAGGAATGATAAAATCAGAAAGATACAAAAAAAATCTCAATGCTTCCACCACCGTTCCAGAAGTTTTCCGGCCAAAACACCAATGAGTGTGGAAATCAATGTGGCAACGATGCCGGGGCCGATGATTTCGCCGGGGTTGGCTGAGCCATATTGCTGACGATAGGCAATGATATTGATTGTGACAAGCTGCAAAGAGGACATATTGACAATCATAAACATACAAATGGCATTGCTGGCCGTATCTTTTTTGGTATTATATTTTTGCAGCTCCTTCATGGCCAATATGCCTGCCGGTGTGGCGGCCCAGCCCAGCCCCAAAAAATTGGCGATGAAATTGGCAGAGATATACTGCATGGCCTTGCTTTTTTTGGAAATGGCAGGAAAGAGAATGTGCAAAAGGGGATAAAGCTTGTCAGACAAAACTGATATCATGCCTCCTTTTTCGGCAATTTTCATAATACCGCTCCATGTGGCAACCACGCCGGCCATGGTCAGTGCCAGATTGACGGCGTCCTTGCCGGCAGAAAGAATGCCGTCGGAAACGGCGGCCATCTCCCCTGTGATTAAGGCAAATACAATACCCAATAGCATACAAAATACCCATATGAAATTTAACATAAGTAACCAGTCCTTTGCTTTGATATAGTAATATATTCTTGAAAAACAATAAAAATTGCAGTCAAAACAAATAATTTATTTCTCTAATTCTTTATAGATTGACATTGTTTGACAAAGGTGCTATATTTATTTCGATAAATATAAAAGTCGCAACAGGTCATTGGGAGGATTTTTAGTATGAAATCAACGGGAATTGTAAGGAAAGTGGATGAGTTAGGACGGGTGGTACTGCCCATTGAGTTACGCAGAATTTTAAACATTAAGGAAAAAGACTCCTTAGAAATTTTCGTAGATGATGAGAAGGTGATATTAAAAAAATATGAGCCTGCGGATATTTTTACGGGAGCAATGGACGATTTGATTGATTACAAAGGAAAAAAAGTAGCCAAAAGCTCTATACTCGAAATGGCAGCCCTGGCAGGATTACAAGTAATAGAATAGGTTTGTAATTTTTCCACAGCAGTATCTTTTGATACTGCTTTTTTCATGGAGGCAGTATTTTTTGACATTTTATTAAATGAAGAAAGAAAAGAAATTGACAATAAATGATGTCATAATTTGTTAAAATTTGTAAAAAATAGGGGGAATTCGCTGTATTTGCATTGACTAAATTCAGATTATGATATAAACTATGGTAACATAATACGAAAGATAAAAAAGGGTTTTGTACAAAATAAAAAGGCAGTAAAAAGCACAGTTTGGATGATTTTGCAGCCGTCAGCTTTTATGGCAGGGCAAAATGGGGGGAGTTGTGTTTTTGCAAAAATGAAAGGGAAAAGTAAAAAAGGATATGGAGGACATTAGCAATGAAAAACATGAGGTTAAAAACGAAATTACTTTTCAGCTTTGCCATTATTTTGATGGGTACCATAATATTGGCGGCAACAGCATTTATCGGCACAGCAAAATTAAGCCAAGAAATTAATATGCTTGCACAAAAATCAGTGCCAAATGTAAAATATGTGCAGCAGATACAAACACAAATCAGAACCATTCGGATGAGCCTGCTGGAGGCCCTGGCAGAAGACGACCCTTCCGGCATACGCAGTGAGCTGGAGGAAGCCAATACAGCCTTTGCCCAATTAGATACTCTGATTTCAGAATATAAACAAAATGCAACGGTTGATGCTTCTTTGATTGCAAGCTTTGAAACAAACCTGGCTCAGGCCACAGGTGCCAGAAACAAAATTATGCCATTGATAGAACAAAATATGCAGGATACAAACGATGAAGCATTTGATATATATCAAAGTGAATACATACCTGTATTGGACAAGGCAGAGGAAGCGTTAAATACCATTATTGCAGCAGAAAACAATCAAACACAGGCACAGGTGCAGGAGGCACAAAATGTGCGGACCATTGTATATATTGTTATGTTCTTAATTTTGTTCATAGGAATTCTCATTTCTGTTTTGACAATTATCAGGCTTTGTCGTATGATATTAACACCGGTAAATGAAATTGTATTTGCTATGGGAGAAATGACAAAGGGCAATGTACATACAACAGTTGCCTATGAATCCAACGACGAGTTTGGCATGATGGCAGAAAGTGTAAGAAGCAGCTGCAATACACTGGCGCATTACATTGATTTGATTGATGAAACCATGCAGAAAATGGCAGAGGGCGACTTTTTGATTGAGGAGCCGGAGGAGCCTTTTAAAGGGGACTTTGCCAACATGGAGGCGTCCATTACCAAGTTTATTGCCAGATTGAATGAAGCATTGTCACAGGTTTCTGAGGCGGCTGTGCAGGTTTCGGCAGGAGCAGAGCAGGTTTCCAGCGGCGCCCAGGCACTTTCACAGGGGACCACAGAGCAGGCAAGCTCTGTGCAGGAGCTGTCTGCAACCATTGCCGAAATATCTCACCAAGTGTCTGAAAATGCACAAAATGCAGATTTGGCAGCCACAAGGGCCAATGAAGTGGGTACAGTGGCAGCTGAAAGCAGTGAAAGAATGCAGAAAATGCTGGAAGCAATGAAGGATATCAGCAATTCCTCTAATGAAATTGGAAAAATTATTCAAACCATTGAAGATATTGCTTTTCAAACAAATATACTTGCACTGAATGCGGCTGTGGAAGCGGCAAGGGCAGGTGCGGCAGGAAAGGGCTTTGCCGTTGTGGCCGACGAGGTAAGAAATTTGGCAAGCAAAAGTGCTGAGGCCTCTTCCAACACTGCAACATTGATTGAAGCCTCTATGAGAGCAGTCAAAAACGGAGAAGAAATTGCAAAGGAAACTGCCCAATCCCTGGAATCTGTTTTGCAGGGTACAGAGGAGATGACAGGCAGCATTGACAAAATTTCTTCTGCTTCCAAAGAGCAGGCTTCTGCCATCAGCCAGGTGACATTGGGCATGGACCAAATTTCTGCTGTCATACAGACAAACTCTGCAACAGCGGAAGAATCTGCCGCAGCCAGTGAGGAGTTGTCCAGTCAGTCAGAAATGCTGAAGGGATTGATGGCACAGTTTAAAATAAAGGGCGTTGACAATGCGGAAAATCACACTGTCCTTTCTGATTCCTATGGCAATACAGAAAACAGCTTTGAAGAATACCATGATTTTGGCAGTAAATACTAATACATAATAAAAAGGCCTTTTTCTAAAGAAAAAGGCTTTCTGTCATATGGTCATAGCAGAATTAAGGGGGACTATGGTTTTGGCAAAAAAAAGAAGTGGGAAAAGAAGAAATATCAAAATAAAAATTATAGCAACGGTTATGGCAGGGGTTTTATGCTTGGCAGCTGCCACAACAGGGGTGCTGCTTTACGGCACCAATACATTGACAAACACATTGGCACAGGATTTGCTGCAGCCGCTTACAAAAATTGCTGCTCAAACAGTGGAGGGCAATCTGCATATGCTGGCAGACCGTATTTTTTCTGTTTCGGATAACAAAACATTATCTTCTTTAGAAACAACGGTAGAAGAAAAGAAGCAGGTTTTGACAGATTTCAGCTCGGGGATAGAATTTGTGTGGCTGTCATTGTATACAACAGACGGCAGGTTTTATTGCGGAGCAGAAAACAGCCCTTTGGATATTTCAGGCACTTCTTTATTCCAAAATATGACAGAAACACAAAATTTGGCAATCAGCGATACAGAATATGCAGATGGCCAGCTTCAGGTTGCCATTGGCGCACCGGTGAAGGCAAACAACAATGTTGTGTATTATGTAGTGGGAAGCTACAAATATGATGTTTTAAACGACGTTTTGAGCAATTTACATATTGGTTATAACGGCTATGCAGCCATTGTCAATGAAAGCGGCACTGTTGTGGCCCATCCCGATACCACATTTGTGCAAAATCACACCACTGTTTCACAGCTGTATGGGCAAAGCAATGCTATTGTGAAATTGTTTGAAAGAATATACAGCGGAGAAACGGGGATTACATTTTTAAATTTGAATGGAGAAAAAACATTTGTTTCCTTTACGCCTGTAAAAGGCACAAACTGGTATATGGTGCTGACAATGCCCCGGGAAGAGGTGAAGGCGGCAGAGCAAAGGGTGATTAGCATGAACATTGTCATCACCGTTTTGTGCATTGCCGTTACAGCAGCCCTTGCCAGCATCATAGCAGACAAAATTGCAAAGGCCTTAGGCACTGTCAAAAACAGAATACAAAAATTGGCATTGGGAGATATCACAAGCCCTGTGGAGGTTTTTGATACAGGAGATGAAACAGAGGATTTGTCCGTTGCATTGCAGGAAACGGTGGAGGATGTGAGAGGATATATTATGGAGCTGACAGAAGCATTGACCTCTTTGTCAAAGGGGAATTTGCAGACAGAGGTAACGGGAGAATTTACGGGAGATTTTGCTGTTTTAAAGGAATCCACCAACCATATTATTGATTTTTTAAATGAAATGATTGGAGAGGTGCAAAAATCCTCCAACACACTTTCTCAGGCCTCTGTGGGGGTTTCAAATGAAGCAAGAAATGTCAACAGCAACAGCGAGGAGCAGTCTGCCACAGTGGAAAGATTGAAGGAGGAAGCAAAAAATATTTCAAACAGCATTGCGGCAGTGGATGAAAATACAAATCAGGCAAAGCAGCTGACAAATGAAGCAGGAGAAAAATTGACACAGGGCGTGGCGCAAATGGCCTCTCTGCTGGAGTCTATGGAGGATATCCGCCGCAATGAAGAAGAAATCAGCAAAATTACAAAATTTTTGGAGGACATTGCCTTTCAGACAAATATATTGGCACTCAATGCCTCAATAGAAGCGGCAAGAGCAGGAGCCGCCGGAAAGGGCTTTGCAGTGGTGGCAGAGGAAGTCAGAAATCTGGCAGGAAAAAGCGGAGATTTTGCAAAGCGTACTTCACAAATCATAGAAATTTCCGGCACTGCCATTGATAAGGGTGTCAAGCAAGCAAAGGAAACCTCTGTTTCTATGGATGATATTGCAGAAATATCACAAAAAATCAGCCATATTACAGATAAGCTTTTGGTGTCTGTGGAAAAAGAAAAGGATGCACTGGAAAATGTGGCCTCTGCCATGGATTCCATTTCCCATATCGCAGAAAGAAATTTGATAACCAGCAAAAAAAGTGCAAATGCCAGTGAGGAGCTGTCCCAGCAGGCCATGACATTGCAGGCAATGGCAGAAAAGTTTCAAACAAAAAAGCAAAATGAAGAGCAAGGAGTGTGATAGCATGGTGAAAAAAATAAGTATTGTTTTGATAATAGGCATCATGCTGTTTTCTCTGGCAGGCTGCAAAAGGGAGCAAGCGTTGCAGGATGGATATTATACAGCCCGTATGGATGGATATGACGAGTTTGGCTGGGAGGAGTTTGCAGTGATTTCTGTAAGTAATGGAGAAATTGTGACAGTGGAATATAATGCAAAGGCATCCAGCGGATTTATCAAATCTTGGGACATTGCATATATGAGAATTATGAATCCCATTCAGGGGACCTACCCCAACAATTATACAAGAAGATATGGGGCCTCTTTTTTAAAAAGCCAGTCCAGCGATGCTATTGATGTGGTTTCCGGAGCCAGCACATCCGGAGCAAATTTTAAGCTGCTGACAGCGGCACTTTTGGAAAAGGCAAAAGCAGGGGATTCTTCTGTGGCTGTTGTGCCTTATCCTCAGTAAATCATGCAGCTGCTTTTGACGTCAAAGGCAGCTGTGACAATGGATTTAAAATTGAAAAGGACAATGTAAACAAAAAGATTGTATTTGAAATACAATCTTTTTTTATGTGTGTAAAGCCCTGTATGGAATGTGGGATGCAAAAAGCCTTTTTGCTGTCATAGAGCTGGAGTCTGCCAAGGACAGGAGCAGGGGAGAGATATAGGGTTTGGGCATAGAATGTGAAACTGCAAATACCATATAAAGGAAAAACGCTTTGTGGTGAAAAAAAGAGCTATGGAAGAATTGACAATACAATGATGTGGGAGAAGGGGAAAGAAATGGTGTCAGGGCAGGTGTGGGATGCAAAAAGACTTTTTGCTGTCATAGGGCTGGGGTCTGCCAAGGGCAGGAGCAGGGGAGAGATATAGAGTTTGGGCATAGAATGTGAAACTACAAATACCATATATAAGGAAAGACACTTTGTGGTGAAAAAAAGAGCTATGGAAGAATTGGCAATACAATGATGTGGGGGGAAGGGTAAAGAAATGGTGTCAGGGCAGGCGTGGGATGCAAAAAGCCTTTTTGCTGTCATAGGGCTGGGGTCTGCTAAGGGCAGGAGCAGGGGAGAGATATAGGGTTTGGGCATAGAATGTGAAACTGCAAATACCATATAAAGAAAAGACGCTTTGTGGTGAAAAAAAGAGCCATGGAAGAATTGGTAATACAATGGTGTGGGGGAAGGGTAAAGAAATGGTGTCAGGGCAGGTGTGGAATGCATCACATACATATGCCGATGGCAATACCAAGCCAAGCATATGAATTTGGACAGTCTATTGAAAGGAACAGAGCAGTACTATGTGAAGCTTTGGATAGAGAGGCAAAGGGCCTTGCCGGAAATGCTGCTGTGTTGATACAGCAGTAAAAAATAACAAATCATATCATAAAGCAGTGAAAAAAATACCGGTCAGGGAAAGGGTTGGCATCGAAAGCAAATGTCTTTTTAAGGCCAGAGGGAAACAGAAGGCCGGTGGGCTTATCCATAGGCTGAGGACCTATGTGAAAAACCGCCAGGCAGGCAGCTGCTTTTTTATGCTGTTTTTACAGTATAGCAGCGAAAGAGAAAAAATTTATCTCTTTTGTACAAAAAAAAGAAATCAGTAGAGCAAAAATATTTTGCTGCAAAACAAAAATGCGAAAATCCGGCTGTTTTTTAGCATAAAAAATGTTTTTGAGAATATTTTGTATAGCATATAGTATAGAAATACATTTTTTAAGAATGTCAAATATGTAACATAGATTAGATATAAAACAAATAAGAAAAGATTTTTAAGTTACTATATATGGTAGTATTATGCTGTGAATTTACCATATGATATACTTTTTGCATAATTATGGAATGTTTTTATTTAATTATTTGTTAATGTTTTGTTAAAAGATTTACATAATCAAAATTAAAAAATAACAATTTTTTTATAAAATATGGAATTTTAAACATAATTTAGAAATATATGTAAATATAAAAAAGAATATTTTTGTAGATATTATATAAAATGATGTCGGTTATATTTTGGGAATATAGTAAAAAACAAAAAAAATCATGTTATGGATAAAAATGGAAGTGTATATTTTTTTGAATTTTGATAAATTACAAAGTCAGGTGTTGCTTTTTGTATGGTTTTGTCATATAATAATAATCATTAAAAAAATAGGTATAAAAAAACAAGGATTGCTGATAAAAAGGGTAAATTTGTCAGCTTATACAAGGGGAATTGAGGTGGGATAATTTGGATTTTATGTTAGGCAATACAGGCAGAATGCTCCAAAAATCAATGGATTATTTGTGGCAAAAGCAGGCAGTGACATTAAATAACATTGCAAATCAGAATACGCCTAATTTTAAAGCACAATATGTTACATTTGAAGATGAGCTGGAAAGAAGATTAAACAGCACCAGAAGCAAAACAAAAAAGGAGTTTCGCCAAGCAATAGAGGATTCCGGAATTACCATTCATGAAACAGAAAACGAATCTATGAGAATGGACGGCAACAATGTGGATATTACAGCAGAAAGTGCGGAGCTGGCCAGAGCAACGCTGCAATATCAATTTGCCGTGCAGTCATTTAATTCTGATTATACAAGAATACGTTCTGCCATCAAGGGACAATAAAAAATACATAAAAATGGAGTTGAGGGAAAATGGCATTTTTAAGTGCATTAAATATCAGCGCTTCCGGCATGACGGCTGAAAGAATGAGATTGGACATTGCATCAGAAAACATTGCAAATCTCAATACCACAAGAACAGAGGACGGGGGACCTTACCGCAGAAAAATGGTGGTATTTGAACCGGTAAAGGAAAGAAGCTTTCAAGAAATATTAAACGGTACAGCCCAAGGCATTCGGGGAGAAAACGGACAAAGAGCGGCCATTGGTGCAGCAGGGGGCGTGCGTGTTGCAGAAATTATAGAGGATGAAAGAGATTTTAAACCCGTATATGACCCGCTTCATCCAGATGCAAATGAGGATGGCTATGTGATGATGCCAAATGTGGATTTGGTAAAAGAAACCATTGATGCCATGTCGGCTTCCAGAGCATATGATGCCAACATAACAGCATTTAATGCCGTAAAGGCCATGGCTACAAAGGCATTGGAAATTGGAAAATAAACATTATTTTGAGGCAATGGCACAGTAAAGGGAAGGCATTGTAGCACAGAGCATACTACAAAAAAACAACAGGTATTATAGTTGATAAAAACTGGAGGGAGAATTATGTTTATAGATCCGATACAACTGATGCAGTTTGGAGAGGGCTTTGATACAACAAAAAAAGTGGGGGGAGCCTCTTTGACGTCAGCTGCACCTTCTCAGGGCAGCGGACAAACACTGTTTGCAGATATATTTGAAAATGCCATACAGGATGTGATTGATACAGACAATGAATTGCAGCAGGCAAAATATAAATTTGCCACAGGACAGACAAATGACCCGCACACAGGCGCCATTGCTTCAGCAAAAGCCCAGCTGGCAGTGGATATGCTGATTCAGCTGCGTAATAAGGCCTTGGATTCTTACAATGAAGTGATGAGAATTAATTTGTAAGCGTTACTAAAATTTGCCAAAAGTGAGTCATATATTGTATAATATAGATAGAAGAAATAAAATATAAGTTCGTTTGCAGGGCAAATAATAAGGAAAGGCAAGAGGGGTTTTACATTGGATGCTACAAAATTGAAGGCTTTATGGGCTAAAATAAAACAAACGGTTGAAAAATTAAATAAAAAAACAAAAAGACTGATACTTGCAGGTATTATTTTGCTTTTAGTTGGTTCTGCCGGACTTGCATTTTATTTAAATACAAGACCTTATGTTGTACTTTTTCAGGATATGAATGAAACAGAAGCAACAGAAGTAATGACTGCATTACAGGATTCGGGCGTAGATTACAGATATCGGACAGGCGGTACCATATTGGTGCCGGAAAAACAGGAGGACCAGCTGAGGGCGCAGCTTGTTATGGCAGGCTACCCAAAAAGCGGTTTTTCTTATGATTTATATACAAACAACATCAGCATGATGACAACAGATGCTGACAGAGACAACTATGAGCTGTTTTATCTTCAGGACAGACTGGCTTCTACCATTCGGCAGTTTGACGGCGTGAAGGATGCAGTGGTAACCATTACACCGGCAGAGGAGCAAAAATATGTGATTGGAAATGCCGTGAATATGGATGCCAGTGCATCTGTTACTGTGATTATGAAAGACGGCACATCTCCGTCAAAGGCTCAGGTAGAAGGCATACAAAGGCTGATTTCCACCAGTGTATCCAAAATTACATTTGAAAACATCACTGTATTGGATGGAAACGGTACAGATGTGACAGTCAGAACAGACAGCGATACAGGAGACAGAAGCCTGGCAGCCCAGCTGAAGCTGGATGTGGAAAAGGAAATTGAAAACACCATTAAAAACAATGTGTTAAATGTATTAAAGCCAATTTATGGAGAAGAAAATGTAAAGGTTTCTGTAAAGGCTTCTGTGGACATTGACAAAAGAATACAGGAAATCATCAATTATTCTGCACCGCCAAATGAAGAAGACAAGGTGGGCATTCCCGGAAATGTATCCATCAATCAGGAGCTTTCCAGACCGGACGGAGCTGAAGAAGGCGGTGTGCCGGGAACAGAAACCAATGCGGAAATTCCCATTTATGGCGTACAGCAGTTAGAAACAGACGGTACAGAAAATTACATAAGAAATCAGCAGGATATCAATTATTTGGTTAATCAAATCAAAGAACAGGTGCAAATGGATACAGGAAATTTGGAGGACTTGAATGTATCCGTTGTCATCAATGGCACAGATTTTGGGGATTTGTCAAGAGCGGCTGTAAGGGATATTGTTGCAAGAGCAGCAGGTATTTCTGACGCAGACAAAAACAACAAAATTGCTGTGGAAAGCGCACCATTCTTTATTGACACATCTGTACCGGCAGTAGACACAGGCTTGAACAGATGGATACTGATTGGAGCCGTTGCAGCAGGCATATTGGTACTGCTTTTGATTTTGCTGGTGCTGATGCTCAGAAAAAGAAGGAAAAAGGCCCAAGAGGCTGCGGCCCTTGCAGATGTTCAGCTGACAGAAACTGTGGTTGTTCCGCCTATGAATGAATTGATGCAGGAGGCAGAAGGGGCGGCAGAAACAGACCAAGAGACAGAATCAGAAAAAGAACTGCTTAGAATACAAAATGAAAAGAGTATGGAATTGAAGGAAAATATCCGCAGATTTGCGGAGGAAAATCCGGAAATATCCGCACAGCTTATTAAATCCTGGCTGAGAGGAGGAGAAGACAATGGCTGAGGGGAAACGTGCTTTATCACCTGAACAAAAAGCAGCTGCAGTCGTTGTTTCACTGGGGGTAGATAAAGCTTCTCAGATTTATAAATATTTAAGCGAAGATGATTTGGAAAAGCTGACAGTGGAGGTGGCAAAGCTGCAGCATTTGACGCCGGAGGAAACAGAAGAGGTTCTGGATGAATTTTACAAAATGTGCCTGACACAAAAGGTAGTAACCGACGGCGGCCTGGAATATGCCAGAACGGTATTGGAAAAAGCCTTTGGACAGGAAACAGCCAGCAGTCTTTTGGACAGAATATCAAAGCAGCTGAAAACAAGAGCGTTTTCTTTTATCAGAAAAACAGACGGCTCCAACCTTGTGACCATATTGTCGCAGGAAAGGCCTCAGACCATTGCTTTGGTGCTGGCCTATGTGGATTCCACATTATCCTCTCAGGTGATTGAAAATTTGGATGACAAAAAAAGGCTGCAGGTTGTTCACAGCATTGCCACCATGAGCAGTGTTTCGCCGGATACCATTAAAATTGTGGAAAGAGAATTGGAGAAGAAATTTGCCAATATTCTTACAACAGATTACAAACAGGTTGGCGGTATTGATTATATTGCCGAGGTTATGAACAACATGGACCGCAGCAGCGAAAAAAGTATTTTTGACGGGCTTTCTGAAAAGGATGCCGAGCTGGCAGAAGAAATCAGAAAGAGAATGTTTGTATTTGAAGATATTACAACCATGGATAATCGTTCTGTACAGCGTTTTGTACGGGATTGCGACAGCAAGGACATTGTGTTTGCATTGAAGGGCGCAAACGAAGAGGTAAAGAGTATTATTTTTGCAAATATGTCATCTCGTATGGCAGAATCTATTAAATCCGACTTAGAAATTACAACAAATGTTCGTAAAAAAGATGTGGAAGAGGCACAGCAGAGAATTGTGGCTATCATCAGAAGACTGGAAGAGCAGGGCGAGCTGATTATTATGAAAGGCGGAAAGGATGATATTATTGCATAGTAATATCTTTAAGTTTTATGAAAAGGACAAAAATGTAGCAGATTATACATATGGAAAATATCATCAAGCAGACGAAACGGCAGAAGAAGCAAATGTGAAAAAAA
Source organism: uncultured Clostridia bacterium (assembly GCA_944384265.1). GTDB lineage: Bacteria > Bacillota > Clostridia > Lachnospirales > Anaerotignaceae > Coprocola. The sequence continues at coordinate 76,801 of CALWSR010000003.1, read as the reverse complement.
AGGGCATTGCCCTTCTGGAGGATTTGCCTCAACTGACGGAAGAAAAAAAAACAAAAAAAGAAACTGTTGAACAAAAAAAGGAACAAACCCCTCCGCCGCCTCAGCAGCAGCCAAAAGCACAAGAGGATTTTGTATTTGAAGACAAAGCCGTAAAAAAAGAAAGAGAAAAGGCCTTGCAGGAGATAGATGAAATCAAAAAAAAAGCACAAGAGATAGAAAAAAAGGCCAATCAGCAGGCACGACAGACATTGGAAGCAGCAAAGCAGCAGGCTGAAAACATTCTTTTTGAAGCAAGGCAGCAGGCTGAGCAGATGAAGAGCGATGCACAAAAGCAAGGCTATGAAGAGGGATATGAAGAAGGAACAATACAAGGGCAGCAAAAAGCAGAGCAAGAGTGTAAAATGCAGTATGACCAAATGAGCCAAAAGGCTCTGGAGGATATCAAGCTGGTGATAGAAAGTGCTGAAGCAATGAAAGAAGAAATGCTTCAAAAATATCGTGACCAGCTGAGAGATGTGGCAGTGGCCATTGCAGAAAAAGTGATACAGGTAAGCCTAAAATCAAGTGGAGAAGTCATTGAAAGAATGATTATTGCAGCAACAGAAAAACTAAAAAGCAGAGAATGGGCCAAGGTATACATTGCAAGATGTGATGCAGAAATGATGGTGGAAGGGGATTCCGCATTATTAAGGCACTTGGCACATCTTTCTGACCATGTGAAAATTGTTGTGATGGAGCATGAAACGGCAGGTACTTGTATTATAGAATTGCCTGATGAAATTATTGATGCAAGTGCAAGTACTCAAATGGTAAATATTAAAGAGATTTTAAACAGTGCATCATTATAAAAAAATAAAAAATTCAGCCCTCATAAAGCAGAAAGCTGTTCTTTGCAACAAAAGCAATACGATTTTTAAGGGGCTTATAAAAGCCCCTTATTTTACAGCAAAATAAAAAAGGCCGGAGGTTATATATGTTTAAAAATATGGTCAGCCTGATACTGGAGTCTGAAACAATCAGTCATATTGGAAAAATTGAAAACATTGTCGGCATGGGTATAGAGGCCTCCGGAGGCAAGGCAAGCATGGGAGATATCAGTCTGATATATAATGAAGGGGGCAACAAACAAATTCCCGCAGAAATTGTGGGATTTAAAGATGAAAAAATATTTTTAATGCCCTATGACAATATGAGCGGTATTTCCGTGGGCAGCTTTGTCAGAAACACAAAGCAAAGACTGAAAATACCTGTGGGGGATTTTTTAAGAGGCAGAGCCATTGATTCTATGGGAAATCCCATTGATGGAAAGGGCAGCTTTGAAACAGAAGAATATTATACTGTGGAAAGCAATTATACCAATCCTTTGGACAGACCTCCCATTACAGAAAAAATGGAATTTGGCGTAAAAGCCATAGACGGCACACTGACCATCGGAAAGGGACAAAGAATTGGTATTTTTGCAGGCAGTGGTGTTGGAAAAAGTACCCTTTTGGGTATGATTGCCAAAAATGTAAAAGCAGACATCAATGTCATTGCCCTTGTGGGAGAGCGTGGCAGAGAAGTGCTGGAATTTATGGAAAGAGATTTGGGAGAAGAGGGCATGAAACGTTCTGTGCTTGTGATTGCCACCAGCGACCAGCCTGCCATGCTGAGAATGAAATGCCCCATGGTGGCAACCACCATAGCAGAATATTTTAAAGACCAAGGAAAAGATGTGCTTTTGATGATGGATTCTTTGACACGCTTTGCCATGGCCCAAAGAGAAATTGGCCTGGCGGTGGGAGAGCCTCCTGTGGCCAGAGGGTATACGCCTTCTATTTATGCAGAGCTGCCAAAGCTTTTGGAAAGAAGCGGCAATTTTAAAAAAGGCTCCATCACAGGTGTTTATACCGTATTGGTAGAAGGGGATGATACCAATGAACCCATTGCAGACACAGTCCGTGGTATATTGGACGGACATATTGTGTTGACCAGAAAATTGGCAAACAGCAATCATTTTCCTGCCATTGATGTCAATGCAAGCATTTCCCGTTTGATGAGCAGCATTGTTTCACAAAGACATAAGGATTTGAATTCAAAGCTGAGGGATATATTGAGTGTATATGACAAAAATGCGGATTTGATTTCCATTGGAGCTTATAAAGCAGGCACCAATGCAAAGGTAGATTATGCCATTTCCAAAATCGACAAAATAAATGGATTTTTACAGCAAAGTGTGACAGAAAACTTTTCTTATGAAGAAGTACTGGAGGAAATGGAAAAAATACTAAAATAAATATATATACGAGAGGGATGCTGAAAACAATGAAAAAATTTCATTTTTCTTTGGCAACGGTATTAAGCTACAAAAATCAGGTTTTGGATGCTTTAAAAAATGAGCATGGAAAAATACTGGCACGTATAAATGAACAGGAAAATATCATACATAATTTGGAAAAGGAATATAAACAGTGCAACAATGATTTTAATGAAAAAAAGGCCCAAGGCATTACCATTATAGAATCCATTGGGTTTGAAACCTATTTAAGAAGATTGGAAGTGACCATACAGCAGGAGGAAAAAAAGCTTGCTGAAATGAAAAAAGAGGAAGAAAAAAAACGCCGGGAGGTAGTGGCGGCAAAGCAGGATACCTCTTCCTTGGAAAAATTGAAGGAAAAAAAGCTGGAAGCCTATCACAAACAGGAGCAAAAGGCAGAGGAGCAGTTTGTGGAGGAATTTGTATCATTTAACCGCATAGCGGGAAAATGAAATGATTTGTTAGCACATTCCTTATGGAATTGGCTATATATTAAAAAAAATCAAAGGAGGCGAAATTGTGGAGGCAAGTGTAAAAGCAGCTGACTTTGTGGCAATGCAGGGACAGATGATGTTACAAAAGGCGTCTGGTGCAGATTACAAAAACGATGCATTTTACCGTTTTATGAAGCAAACGGCAGACAGCCAAAAAACAAGTGACAGCACCGGTGCAAAAAAGGATACTTCTACAAAGGAAACACCAAAGGATGATTCCTTAGACAAAACAGAAGATACCACAAAGCCAGAAACAGAAAACACAGAAAATGCAACAAATGATGTCAAAGACACAAAAGACAATATGCTGCAGCAAATGGATTTGGCATTGCTGGCGGCGGCCGTAAACACAAACATGGTGACAGCCCAAGAGGTGCAGCCTGAAAAAATGGCCAAAGAGCAGCCGATTGCACAAGCACAGGTGCTGACACAGGCAGAGGGCATTGTGATGGAGCAAACAACAGAGCAACCAACAGAGCAAAATCAGACTATGCCGCAAAACACAGCAGAAAAGGTAGTACAGGTGGATACAAAACAGCCCCAGATGACGGCTGAGAAAACCCTTTCTGAACAGAATGTGCCTAAGGAAGTTGCAAATGTAACCAATGCAGAACAAAACAAACAGCAGCCTGAAACAGTGAAAACAGATGCCAAAGCAGTCAATACAGAGCAGCAGACAGCAGAAGCCGAAATCACAACAACTGCAAAGCAGTCTGCACAGCAAAAGGATGGACAGACAAACACTTCTTCTGAATCGGAGCTGCCTGAGCAGACCATGGAAGCACCTGTGAAAAAAACATTTTCTGAAGATGTGGTGACTGTAAAGGTTGGAGAAAATGCACAAATCAACGACCCGGAAGCGGCACAAAAGCTGGCGGATAAAATGCTGACAAAGCTTTCTCAAAATCAAAATGAATTTGAAATTCAGCTCACACCAAAGGAGCTGGGAAAAATCACAGTGAAGCTGGTGATGGAAAATGGTCAGGCCCACATTTCTATGTTTGCAGAAAACGCCAAAACAATGAATCTTTTGGCAGAAAAAGCCAGAGAATTGGGAGCCATAATACAACAGCACACAGGCAATGAAACCAATGTGGAAGTGGTAGACCAAAAGACCATGGAAAACCAAAACCAAAACAAAGAAGAAAAGGGTGATGGCTTTGCAAGACAGCAGCAGGAACAGCAAAGACAGCATCAGCAAAGACTGCGGGAGGAGCAATCCAGAGATTTTATACAGCAAATGAGGCTGGGATTGTGGAGCATGGCAGAATAAATGCTACAAAATAAGGAGGAATGGAAATGGCAGTAAACGGCGTAATGTCAGATTATGCACAAAAGGCAGAGGATGGCCTCAGAAAGCCGGGTACATATAACAAAAGCACATTGGATATGACAGACTTTTTGAAGCTGTTTGCAGCAGAGCTGCAAAACCAGGACCCTACCAGTCCTATGGATAACTCGGAGATGCTCAATCAGCTGGCTCAGATGACATCCATACAAACCATGACAGATTTGCAAAATACCATTGTAAATATGAATGACATTGCTATTACAAATTATTCTGTGTCATTGGTAGGAAAAGAGGTAACCATTGCAAAAGAAAATGAAGATGGTGAGATAGAAACCATAGAAGGCATTGTAACAGGCAGCGGATTGTATCAAGGACAAACAGTTGTGTTTGTAGATGGCGAGGCCTATACATTATCCGAAATTATGGCAATTGGTAAAATTCCTGAGGACTTTATTGAAGAAAACCAGCCGGAGGATGGCACAGAGGGTTCTGAAGGAGTAGAAGGCGGTACAGATGGTTCTGAAGAAGTAGAAAAGCCGGAGGATGGTACAGAGGACTCTGGAGAAACAGAAAAGCCGGAGGACAAAACCGATACCACGGCATAAGTTTTAGCACAGTTTGAGGGGAATGGCTGATGGTTCAAAATATCAATGGTAATCAAGTAACAGAAGGCATTAGAGGCTCTCAGCTGCAAAAGCTGCAGGCAGGTCAAAGAGGAATTGGCTTTGAACAGCTGCTGCAGGAGCAGCTGCAAAAAAAGGAAGAAATCCAGTTTTCAAAGCACGCAAGGGAAAGAATTGACCAAAGAGGCATTGAAATGACACCTTCTTTGATACAGGATTTGAACAACGCTGTTGCCAAGGCAAAGGAAAAAGGGGCAAAGGACGTTGTAGTTATAGGGCCAAAGGAAGTATTTATTGTGAACATACCCAATAATATTGTGGTAACTACAATAAGCGGCAGTGAAATGAAAAACAATATTTTTACAAAAATAGACAGTGCTGTTATACTATAAGGCCGGACCATTTTATGGAGGCCGAGAGGGCAGAGGACTGTCTGCCCTCAAATGCCGACAGCACAACTTTTTGAAAAAGGAGAGAAAAACAGAATGGTTAGATCAATGTTTGCAGCAATTGCAGGTTTAAAAACACACCAGTCCAAAATGGACGTCATAGGCAACAACATTGCCAACTGTAACACATATGGATACAAAGCATCCCGTGCTACATTTCAAGAGGCACTGTATACAACAACAACCCACTCTTCAGCTGGTACAGATGTTTATGGAGGCAGAAACTCTGCTCAGGTAGGATATGGTTGTAGACTGGGAAGTATTGACAAAATTTTTGAATCCAGCACACCGGCAGCAACAGGAAGAGGCTCTGATGTGATGATAGACGGAAATGGTTTCTTTTTGATTGGTCAAAAGCTTCCCGTAGGAGTAACTGGCGTCAATCCAAAACAAGGAGCAGCAGAGGGCGGCGGCAATCAAAATGATATTACATCATTGCTGCTGACAAGAGTGGGCAATTTTAATGTGGATTCTGACGGGTATTTAGTAGATTCTCAAGGATATGTTGTATACGGCTTTGGATATGGTGCAGATGTGACCTATCCTGTGCCGGATGATGCACAAATTGATGAAACAAACCTGGTGCCTATCCGTATTCCTGTGGCTGAGGGAGATACCACCGCCGGCGGAATACAAATAGAAGAAGGCGAGATTCCAAAGGTAAGCATTACAATCAATGCAGACGGTACTGTTATGGTAACACCTCCCGGTGGAGATACCTTTTCCATTGGTAAAATTGCTGTGGCAAGTGTGCCTAATACCGGTGGCTTGGAAGCAGTTGGCTCTAATTACAGAATTGGAAGCAACACCGGTACAGTGGAGGCATTTAATGCCGGAGAGGGCAACACAGGACAGCTTTTGACGGGCTATTTGGAAATGGCAAATGTGGACATTGCAAACGAATTTGCCGAAATGATTACAACACAAAGAGGTTTTCAGGCAAATACAAGAATCATTACTGTAACAGACCAGATGCTGGAAGAGCTGGTAAATATGAAACGGTAATTTGAAAAAATGCTGGAGCAGTTTTTTGCTGCTCCGGCTATATGTAATCATAAAGGGGGGCTATTTTTGATTAGGCTTACAAAATTAAACAAGGAGCAATTTATTATCAACTGCGGACAAATTGAAAGAATCGAATTGATTCCGGAAAGCAAAATTATTATGATGAACAAGGATTATTTTGTAGTAAGGGAAAGTGCAGATGAAATTGTAGAAAAAATCATTGATTATAATGCAAAGATTTATAACTGGCACCAAAAACTGACCATAGAGCAAAATAATGGAGAAGGTATGTGGTAAGCGGTAAAAAAGGAATTGGCGGAGGCGTGTTATGGACTTAACGACAATTATTGGTTTTTTAGTAGGACTTGGATTGATTATAAATGGTATTGCTCTTGATACAAGTAATGGCATTTCGTATGTGATTGGCAATGTAGTCAATTTCTTGGATGCGCCAAGTGCCATTATTGTTATTGGCGGTACAATTGCTGCGATTGTGGCAAACTATCCGGCAACATATTTAAAAGAAATACCGAACCATTTTAAAATTATTATGAATGGAAACAAATTTAATCCCATGGAATATATTGATACATTGGTAGAGTTTGCGCAGATTGCAAGAAGAAACGGTCTTTTGGCACTGGAAGAAAAGGCAAATCAGCTGGATGACCCTTTTTTTAAACAAAGCCTGATGCTGATTGTGGATGCAACCGATGCAGACAGAGTCAGAGAAATGCTCAACAATGATTTGGATAACTTGGCGGCACGGCATGACGATACCGCCGGGATGTATGATAAGGCTTCTGCAACAGCGCCAGCCTTTGGTATGATTGGTACATTGGTTGGTTTGATAAATATGTTAAAAAGTATGGATTTAAGCTCGGCAGGGGAGGGCGCAAACAGCCTTGGTGCAGGTATGGCTGTTGCATTGATAACAACATTTTATGGTTGTTTGATGGCCCATTTGATATTTAACCCAATTGCGACAAAATTGAGAGTGCGACATTCAGAAGAGGAATTGTGCAAAACAATTATCATAGAAGGCGTTTTATCCATACAAGCAGGTGAAAACCCTAAATTTTTGAAAGAAAAGTTGATTTCCTTCCTCAGACAAAAGCAAAGAGATTTGGCAAATGAAGACAGTGGCGAATGAGTCAAAATGAAATAGCAGAAAAAGGAAGAGAAGAAAATATCAATTTTAAATAGATTAATTAGAGGACAGGTGTTATAATGGGCAGGAGGAAAAAAAGCGACAGTGGCGGCGGCGCTAACTGGATGGATACATATGGCGACATGATTACACTGGTATTATGCTTTTTTGTACTATTGTATTCTATGTCAGATATCAATGCACAAAAATTTGAAATCCTGGTAAAAACATTTAATCCGGATGCGGCAACAGAAACCTCACAGGTGGTTATCAGCTCCAAAGCAGAGGCAGGGGATAAGTCCTTGGAGGGGGGCGCACCGTCAGATGAAGTGATAGATGATTTTGAAGAATTTTATTACACTTTATCTCAATATATAGAAGCAAATAATTTGCAAAATGATATAGAGGTTTCTAAAGGCGACGGCTTTACATTCATTACATTTCGAAACAACATATTTTTTGACGGCGACAGCTATGTGTTAAAGGATGAAGGCAAAGCAACACTGGATGTGCTGGTTGGCGCACTCAATGGCGTGGTGGATGAGATAAAAGAAATATCTGTATTGGGACATACCTCTCAGGCCAGACCGGATATACCAAACGAGCCGGTCAGCGATAGATTTTTATCTTCAAACAGAGCAACTGAGGTATTGTTATATTTGCAGGGAAAAAATTTTATTGACCCTACCAAGCTGGTATCATCAGGATATGGACAGTTTAGACCCATCAGTAAGTTTGATACGGCTGAGGACAGAGCGAAAAACAGAAGGGTTGAAATATTGATTACCCAAACAGATGGTGTAGAAAGAAGCTTGGAAGAATATTATGCTGAATCGGAAGTGGTGAAGACAGACACCATACTGCAAGAGCATGAGGCAGCAAGAGAACAGTGAAAAAGAGAGGGGGGAATGGGTAAATGGCAGAGGTTTTAACTCAAAGTCAAATTGATGCGCTGCTCAATTCCGTAGCAAACGGCAGCTTTGAGGAAGAAAAAAAGGAAGAAACCCCAGAAAAGCAGTATCGCAAATATGACTTTTACAGTCCTAAAAAGTTTACAAAAGATAAGCTGAAAATGTTAAATAATATTTATGAAAATTATGCAAGGCTTTTAAATGCCAGAATCAATGGTTTGCTGCGTATGAGCAGTGAAATAGAGGTCATCAACGTAGAGGAACAGCGTTTTTATGAATTTAACAATGCTTTGGGAGAAAATGACGTATTGACGCTGCTGGATGTCCATTTGGCAGATGCCGAAGAGGAAATGGATGAAATTCCCACCATTGCGCACATCAACACAGAGGTTATGCTGCTGATGATTGATAGAATGATGGGCGGCTCCGGAGAGGAAGAGCCAAATGTATCTCTTGAATATAAATATACAGATTTGGAATTGGCATTATATCAAGATATTATGGAACGCTTTATACGCATCATGAAAGACGGATGGGTAAATTATTTAGATGATGTAGGTTTTAGCATACAAAAAATTGAAAGAGCCAGCAATATGATGCAAACAATTGGTATGGATGAAACGATTGTCATCGTCGTTTTAAATATAAAAATCGGCAAAATAACAGGACAGATGAATATCTGTATTCCTGGAACACATTTGAGTGTTGCTTTTGATTTGATTGACAGCAGAAACAACAATGTAAACAGAGGAAAAGGCACCATTGAAGATACCGCCGAGGAGATTATGGAATGCATTAGAAGTTCCACTTTGGAGATCAAAGCAGAACTTGGTCAAGCCCAAGTGAATTTAAATGATATTTATAATTTACACGTTGGGGATGTGATTAATCTGAATAAACCAAAAGATTCTGAAGTCTATCTCTATATTGAAGAACAGCCATGGTTTAAAGGAAAGCTTGGTGTGCAAAATAAAAACATGGCAGTAAAAATCAGTGGGGTATATGAAGAATAATGATTTATTGAAGGAGCGAGAAAAGGATGAGTTCAGATCGTTTTAGTCCATTAGAGATAGATGCCATAGGTGAAATACTAAATATCAGTTTAGGGGCATCTGCCACGGCAGTATCGAGTATGCTCAGTAGACGAGTTGATATTACGACACCTAGAGTAAAGGTTCTAACTGCTGAGGAATTTGAATTTACAAATTTAGAGCCTGCCATTGGAGTAGAAATTACATATGTTGCAGGCTTAAAAGGAACAAATGTGATGCTTCTGAAAAGAAGCGATGTCAAAGCCATTGTAGAAATATTGATGATGACAGAAATTCCCGATGAGGAGTTTGAATTAAGCGATTTAAACCTGAGTGCGATTTGTGAAGTCATGAATATGATGATGGGGGCTTCTGCCACAGCGCTTTCTGAGTTTTTAGGAGAAGTGGTGGATATTTCCACGCCCATTTCCTTTCCCATTGAGGATGTAGAAAACTTTAAAAAAGAGCGTTTTCAAGGCGACGAAAAAATGGTAATCATCAGCTTTGATTTAAAGATTGAGGATACTGTGGAAAGTGAATTTATGAACATGATGCCGGTTCATTTGGCAAAGAAATTGGTTGCTGCATTTGGTGTGCCCATAGAAGATGGAGAAGAGGCAGCAGAAGATAGCAGCAGTACAGTATTGTCAAAAGAAGAAACACAAAAAAACAGCCAGCCGGCAGCAGAAGGCTCCGGAGGCACCATGTCTCAGGCAGAAATTGAAAAGCTGATGGGAGGCATGGCATCTGCCACACCACAACCGGCGCCGCAGCCTGCGCCAGCTTCCGGCGGAGGCACCATGTCTCAGGAGGAAATCAACAAGCTGATGGGAGGCATGACAACAGCTGCACCACAGCCCACTCCAATGATGCCCCAGCAGCCTGCCATGGCACCGGATATGATGCAGCAAATGATGCAGCAGCAGCAACAAATGATGCAGCAGATGATGCAGCAAATGATGATGCAGCAGCAACAGCCCCAGCAGGAGCCAAAGGTAATCAATGTGCAGCCTTTGCCTGTGGACAATTTGAAAGCGGCAAAGGAAAACATGGGAGAAGAGCAGGTAGAAAACCTGAATATGATTCTTGGTGTGCCTTTGGAGGTTTCTGTTGAAATTGGCAGAACCAAAAAGCTGGTGCGAGAGATACTGGAATTGACACAGGGGTCTCTTGTTGTGCTGGATAAGCTGGCAGGAGAGCAGGTTGACTTGTTTGTAAACGGTCAATGTGTGGCAAAGGGCGATGTAGTAGTGGTAGATGATAATTTCGGCATTCGTATCACAGAAATTATCAAAAAGCAAGATTTGATAAAGGGTCTTGGAAAATAAAAGGGTTAGTTATGCTGTGTAAAAACAATATGCTTTTATACGGCTGATAATTAATAAAGAAATACAATAAAAATATTTGTAAAAAGGAAAGGTATGGTAAAATGGCTAAGATTTTGTTAGTTGATGATGCAGCTTTTATGAGAATGATGTTAAAGGATGTACTGACTAAAAATGGCTATACAGATTTATATGAGGCAGCAGACGGTGCGCAGGCTGTGGATAAGTATGAAGAGGTAAGTCCTGATTTGGTGATTATGGACATTACAATGCCAAACATGGATGGCTTGGAGGCTTTAAAAACCATCAAAGCAAAGCACGCAGATGCAAATGTGGTGATGTGTTCTGCTATGGGGCAGGAGGCAATGGTTATTGAAGCAATTAAATCAGGAGCAAAGGACTTTATTGTAAAACCTTTCAAACCGGATAGAATTTTAAAAACAGTAACCACCATTGTTGGTTAATGTTAAGAGGGGAATGAGTGGTATTTTAACAGAGACACTGCCTATGCTGGCAACCCTGATTGTTGTAATACTATTGATATTGTATTTAAGTTATTTGTTCAGTAAATTTGTTGCCAGAAGCTCCTTAAAAATGAACAACAGAGCACAAAGCATAAAGCTACTGGACAGAGCGGCTGTAGGAACAGACCGCTCTATTGATATTATACAGGTAAACAAAAGATATTTTCTCATTGGCAACACGCCGTCAGGCATGGTATGCTTGGCGGAGCTTTCCAAAGAGGATATTGTTTTGGAAAAAAAAGAAGATGGTATGGAAAACGGCGGTGGTTTATTTCAAAATATGCTGTTTGACAAATGGAAAACAAAAAAATAAAAACAGTTTTTAGAGGTGTTTAACATGACAGATGCATTAATCAATGTCAATGGAGATAGTATCCAGACTTTGGAAATTCTGTTTATGCTGACAGTTGTTACATTAATGCCATCCATATTGGTGATGATAACAGCGTTTACAAGAATTATCGTTGTGCTTTCCTTTTTGCGAAACGCAATCGGATTGCAGGGGACACCGCCGAACTCTGTATTGATAGGGCTTTCTCTGTTTTTGACACTTTTTATCATGACACCTGTTATGGATGAGATTAACCAAACGGCTTATACGCCCTATAAAAATGAGGAGATTACCCAGGCGGAGGCTTTAGAGAGGGCAAGCATACCCATAAAGGAATTTATGCTCAAAAATACAAAAATTGATTCGTTAAATCTCTATTTAGATTTTGCGGATATGCAGCTGCCAGAAAATTTGGAGCAGCAGGTCACTGATTTGCCCATGAGGGTTGTGATACCGGCATTTATGACAAGTGAGCTGCAAAGGGCTTTTACAATGGGCTTTTTGCTGTTTATACCGTTTTTGCTGATTGATATTGTAGTTTCTTCCACACTGATGTCTATGGGTATGATTATGCTGCCTCCGGCGACCATATCACTGCCCTTTAAGATACTGCTTTTTATCACAGTAAACGGTTGGCAGCTATTGTTTTCAACATTTGTTTCCAGTTTTAATTAGTCAGGAGGGCAAGGTTTATGACAAATTCAGAAGTGATGTCTATTATGCAGTCGGCCCTTGTTGTGGGGGTAAAGCTGGCGGCACCTATATTACTGCTGAGTATGTTTTTGGGCATTTTGATTTCTATTATACAGGCAGCGACCCAAATCCATGAACAAACCATTACATTTGTGCCAAAGCTGATATTGATTGTAGCACTTTGTTTGATGAGTGGCAGCTGGATGTTGGAAACATTGCAGGACTACACTGTTTTGCTGTTTCATATGATGCTGGAATAAAAATAAAGGCAGGGTTTTTCAGTCATGATAGAACCGAATCGTTTTATGTTTTTTACATTGGTATTGATGAGGATGTCAGGGATGGTATTATTTAATCCCATATTAGGACGACGCAATATACCGGCAGTGGTAAAAGCCGGCATCATTATGTCTTTGACCATTATCATAGCAAGCTTTCATGATGGTGCGGTGCAGCAGCCCAATACCATTATGGAATATGGCATACTGCTTTTAAAAGAGTTTGGGGTAGGCTATATTGTAGGATTTATCATCAGCTTATTTTTGTATGTGATTATATCTGCCGGGGAAATCATAGATATGCAGCTGGGCTTATCTATGTCAAAGGTTTATGACAGCCAAAGCAATGCCTCTATTTCTATGAGTGCAACCCTTTACAACATTGTGTATATGCTGTTCTTTTTTGCTTTAAATGGTCATATTGCGTTAATACACATCATATTAACCTCCTCTGAAGTAGTGCCTTATGGGGAGGTTGTTTTGAATCAGATTGCCTATGAAAGGATATGGGATATTTTTGTAGAATGTACTGTTTTGAGTGTACAATTTGCTTTTCCCATATTGGTATCGGAAATTGTGTGTGAAATCGGTGTTGGTATTTTGATGAAAACAATACCACAGATTAATGTATTTGTCATTAACATACAGGCAAAGGTACTCATTGGCATATTGATACTGCTGATGATGTTTGTACCAATGGGAGAGTTTATAAAGGATTTGGTGCCAAGTACAATAGATGCTTTTAGAGAATTTTTCATATTTTTGCAATAAAAAAGACGCCTGAAAAAGGGGGGAGCAACGTTGGCGGCAGATGAAAAAACCGAACAAGCCACCCCCAAGAAGCGAAGGGACGAGAGAAAGAAAGGAAACATCTTTTTAAGTAAGGATGTGGTTGTGGTCGTATCGCTTCTTGGTACATTTTTTTCTTTGAAGCTGTTGTTTCCTGGTATTTATGCCACATTGCATTCTTTTTTCTTGCAATATATTGCTTATGCTGCTACGCAAACGGATGTGACCATGGAATTTACAGCAGATATGACATTGGAAATTGTGGTGGCTTTTGTAAGGACCTGTGTTCCTTTGCTATTGATTGCAGTGCTGCTGGCGGTTGTTGCCACAGCGGCGCAAACCAGACTTTTGTTTTCCACAGATGCATTGAAGCCAAAATTCAGCAGATTGAGTCCTTTGCAGGGCTTTAAAAGGCTGTTTTCTTCCAAAAGCATTGTGGAAGTGGTAAAAGGGATTATAAAAATCAGTATATTGATGTATATACTATATGACTTTTTTGTAGGAGAGCTAATCAATTTTGAAAAAACATTAAAATTAAGTGTGATTGTTTCTTCTATTTTCACATTAGACTGTATTATGAATTTGGTCATAAAGGTCAGCATTGCTTTTGTGATTATCTCTGCCTTTGACTATTTTTATCAATGGTGGGATTATGAAAAGCAGCTGAAAATGTCTAAGCAGGAAGTAAAAGAAGAATATAAACAAACAGAGGGAAATCCTCAGATAAAGGGAAAAATTCGAGAGCTGCAAAGAAGAATGGCTATGTCAAGAATGATGCAGTCTGTGCCGGAGGCAGACGTTGTGTTAAGAAACCCAACACATTTTGCTGTGGCACTGCGATATGACAATAAAAAGGATGCGGCCCCCGTTGTGGTAGCAAAGGGGCAGGATGAATTGGCATTGCGCATTATCAAAATTGCAGAAGAAAACGGCGTACAGGTGATTGAAAACAAAGCCGTTGCCAGAGCCTTGTTTGTCATGACAGAGGTTTCTGATATGATACCGGAGGAATTTTATGGTACCGTTGCAGAAATACTGGTTTATGTATACAAGCTCAACGGAAAGGATTTGACAGGAAAAAAGAAATAATGACTCAGTTGTTTTACAGTCTTATTTTTTACATAAAACCTTTGATGGGAAATGGTGAACTTTTATGAAAAATGCTTTAAATTATATTGTATCCATATTCGTAATTGTCATAGTGCTTTTATTGATTATACCACTGCCTGCATGGCTGCTGGATATGATGTTTATATTAAATATTTCCCTTTCTTTGATTATATTGCTCATTTCTATGCAAATCAAAGAATCATTGGAATTTTCTATTTTTCCCTCTTTGCTTTTGATTACAACATTATTCCGATTGGGGCTTAACATTTCCTCCACTCGTTTGATTTTGACAAAGCAGGGAGAGGCAGGCGCTGTGATTCAGGCATTTGGCAGCTTTGTGCTGCAAGGAAATGTCATTGTAGGTGTTATTATATTTTTGATTATTGTATTGGTACAATTTTTGGTTATCACAAAGGGTGCCGAGCGTGTGGCTGAGGTTGCTGCCAGATTTACACTGGATGCTATGCCAGGTAAACAAATGGCCATTGACGCAGACTTAAGCTCCGGACTGATTACAGAGGAGGAATCCCGTGTCAGACGATACAAAATACAAAAGGAAGCCGATTTTTATGGTTCTATGGACGGTGCTACAAAGATTGTAAAAGGGGACGCCATTATGTCCATTATCATTACTGTCATTAACTTTGTGGCAGGTACCATCATTGGTATGGTGCAGTCTACCATGACATTTAATGAGGTGTTGTCCGTTTATTCCATTGCAACAATCGGTGATGGGCTTGTATCACAGATACCGGCGCTTTTGATTTCCACAGCAACCGGTATGATTGTAACAAGAGCCGTTTCTGACGGCAGCTTGAACAATGACGTGGCAAAACAATTTTTGGCACAGCCCCAGGCTTTGATGATGGGCGGCGGCATTATGATAATGCTTTCTGTGATACCGGGAATGCCCTTTTTGCCTTTGATGATTGTGGGTGCCATATTGATTGCCATTGGTTTTAGAGCATTTCGTGCTATGCAGCAGCTCATTGCGGCAGACGGCGCCGCCATGGCAGTGCCGGGAGGAGGGGCTGTGGGCAGTGCGCCTATGGCTCCGCCGGAGGAAGAAGCACCTCCTATGAGTGAAAATGAATTTTATAAGGATATCAACAATGTGTATTCTCTGCTGAATGTAGAGCCTATTGAGATGGAAATTGGATACAGCTTGATTCCTCTTGTGGACGAGTCCAGCGGAGGAAAGCTCATTGAGCGTATTGTCATATTCAGAAGGCAGTATGCCCAGGATATGGGATTTGTCATTCCCTCCATACGATTAAGAGACAGCTCCAATTTGAATACAAACCAATATGTCATCAACATCAAAGGGGAAGAGGTGGCAAAGGGAGAAATACTCATTGATTATTATCTGGCATTGGAACCGCCAAATCCTGCCGGTGACATTGACGGCATTGAAACAATAGAGCCTTCTTATGGCATTCCAAGTAAATGGATTACGCCGGAAAACAAAGAGATGGCAGAAATATATGGCTATACCGTCATTGACCCGCTTTCTGTCATGCTGACCCATTTATCTGAAACAGTGAAAAAACACGCTTATGAGCTGCTGACCAGAAATGAAGTGATGCAGCTGATAGAAAATATAAAAAAGGTTTCACCGGATTTGGTGGAAGAAACATTTCCAAATGTGATTACATATGGCCCTTTTCAAAAAATACTTTCTAATTTGTTAAAAGAAGGCGTGCCTATCAAGGATATGGAAACCATACTGGAGACCATTGTAGATTCCTCTACAAAAACCCATGATTTGGATACCATTACAGAAAATATCCGCATTGCCTTAAAGCGTACCATTACAAGAAAGTTCTGCGAGGGCGGACAGATGAAGGTCATTACATTGGATGCAGAAGTGGAAAAGGCAATTATTTCCGGCTTGACAAAGGGAGAACAGGGCATTTATATCTCTATGAGTCCTGAGCTGATGCAAAAGCTGATTGGTCAGATTAGCGAGCAGATGAAGAAATTCAACGAGCTTTCTCAGACGCCCATTATACTGACAAGCAATGTGGTAAGAGCCTATTTTTACAGGCTGATAGAACAATTTTATCCCAATATTTATGTGTTGTCTTTCAATGAAATTTCAAATAATGTGCAGATACAGGCCATTGGCAACATTGTATTATCATAAGGACAGGAGCGATTGGTATGCTTTCTCAAAGGGAGTTGGATACAAAAACAAATGAAGAGCTGCTCTTTCTTTATAAACAAACAAATGACCAGAAAATAAAACAAGCTTTGGTACTGCGATACATCTACATTGTCAAAAATATTGCCATGCAAATGAGAGGAATTTACTTGGGTTTTTCTCAGATTGATGATATAATTAATGAAGGTGTTTTGGCTATTATGACAGCCATTGACAAATTTGACATCAATAAGCATGTGAAATTTGAAACCTATATTTCAAAAAGGATTCGGGGCATGATTATTGACATTGCACGAAAACAGGACTGGGTGCCAAGAAGCATCCGCAAAAGTGCAAAGGAAATAGAAGAGGCACAAAATATATTGAGCCATAAGTTGGGCAGAATGCCCACAGATGAAGAAGTAGCAGATTATTTGCAAATCAGTATCAAAAAATATAAAGAGGATTTAGGAAAAACAGGTACATTTAACCTTTTGTCATTAGATATGCTGATGGAGGAGGAGGGTGTAGGGCAAAAAAATGAAGGGATTTTGAAAAACACAAATGACCTTCTTCCGGAGCAGTATCTTCAAAAAAAAGAAACTGCCGCAGCATTAAAAGAAGGCCTTGCTTCTTTGCGGGAAAAGGAGCAGCTGGTACTATCTCTTTATTATATCAATGAATTGAACATGAAAGAAATTTCTGTTGTCATGAAGGTAAGTGAACCAAGAATTTCTCAAATTCATGCAAATGCAATTCGCAAGCTAAGGCAGTACATGAAGCGTTTTTTTGATGAAAGGCAATAAAAGGAGGCGAATGAGTGTGTCAAAGGGGTTTTATGATTTAACTTCAAGTATGCTCACACAAAACAGACATTTGGCTGTCATAGGAAATAACATTACAAATGCAGCTACACCGGGATTTAAAACAGATGAATTTATTGCAAGCACATTTCAGGATGAGATGTTTTCCCGCTATGGAAATATAGACCGTGAAAACGGACAAGAGCTGGGCACCACACTTTCTATGGCCACAGCCGGTGTGCAAACGGTAACGGATTTTAGCCAGGGTGTGTTTGACCAGACAGGTATGAACATGGATTTTGCATTGGCAGGAAATGGATTTTTTCAGCTTCAGGGAGAAGCAGGTGTAGTTTATACCAGAAACGGTTCTTTTATTGTAGATGAAGAAGGATATTTGTCTTTGCCCCATGGAGGACGTGTTTTGGGAGAGGATAACCAGCCTATTTATTTGGGCACAGAGGACATACAGGCACTGCCTGACGGCACTATATTGACGGGAGATGGCAATGTGGTGCTGGCAAGGCTTGGAATCGTAGATTTTGAAGATTATGCCATGCTGCAAAAATCCGGTGATGAAGGCTTGTTTATCGCAACAGGTGGGCAGCCTGTGCCTACCGATACACAAATAGAGTGGCAGACATTGGAAAAGTCCAATGTGAATATGGTGGAAGAAATGACAAACATGATGTCCAGCCAAAGGGCATTGCAAAGCGCAGCCCAGGTGCTGAAAATGTATGACCAGCTTTTGGGAAAAGCCACAACAGAAATTGGCAGAGTCTAAACAAAGAATAGGAGGAAAAGGCTATGGACCGTTCTTTTTATACAGGTGCCGTGGGGGCCATTGCACATCAAGAAAGGTTAAATATCATTGCAAACAATTTGGCAAATGCAAACACCAATGGATATAAAAGAAAAGTTTCTTCTTTTTCAGAATGTATTTACAGCAATTTAAATGCAGTGGAGGGAACACAAACAGATTATATTGCAGGAGCCGGACTTCATATAGAAAAAACAGATGCGGATTTTACCCAAGGCGCTATGGCCACTACCGGAAAGGAATATGACTATATGATAAAGGGAGAAGGGTTTTTTGCATTGCAGGACCCTGTTACAGGAGAGATTTCCTATACAAGAGACGGTAATTTTTCTGCTTCATTGGCAAACGACGGCAATTTTTATTTGGTAAATGCAAATGGCAAGCGTGTGCTGGATGCAAACCAAAATCCTATCATCCTTGCAGCAGCAGTGCAGCAGCAAAATGGAACAAATCCGGAATATAGCTTGATTGCCGGAGAGGATTTGATAGAACAAATTGGTATTTATACATTTGCCCTTACAAATGGTATGCAAAGCAGCATGGGAACAGAATTTGTGGCTGTGGACAAAAACGGACAGCCGGTGATTACAGCAGGCTCTATGGAAACATTGGAGCATAAGGCATTGGAAATGAGCAATGTGAATTTATCCGATGAGATATCAAAAATTATTGAAGCACAAAGATGTTATCAATATGCATTGAAAATGGTGCAGACTTCTGATGAAGTGGAAACAACCATCAATGGGCTGCGGTCTTAAAAAAGACATCTGGTAAGACAGGAGGAATTGCATAATGAAAAAATATGAGGAAATGAGTAGTCTTGAAATAGATGTTTTGAGAGAAATTGGAAGTATTGGCACAGGCAATGCTGCAACAGCCCTTTCCCAAATGATGAACAAAAAGATTGGAATGACCATGCCGGAGGTACAAATTTTGGGCTTTAATGAAGCCATTGCAAAATTTGGGGGACCGGAGATGATTGTTTCCGGCGTGTTGGTAACCACATCAGGAGAGCTAAACGGCATTATGCTGTATTTGCAGCAGCTGGATTTTATCAATGCTATGCTGGAAGAGGTGCTGGTAGAAAAGATAGAATCCTTTGAACAGCTTGGAGAATTGGAGGTATCTGCATTGGTAGAAATCGGAAATATTATGATTTCTTCTTATATCAGTGCAATTTCTAAATTGACAGGAATCCATGTAAAGCTGTCTGTACCTGCCATGTCTGTGAATATGCTGGGAGGCATTATGTCTGTGCCTATGGTGGAGCTGGGACATCAGACAGACAAAATTATGACAATCAGCGGAAAATTTTTGGTAGACGATAAAGAGGTATACAGCAATTTGCTGTTGATGCCTGATGTAGGGTCATTGAATTATCTTTTGAAGAAATTGGGTGTTTTGAATGAGTGAAAAGCAACTAGTTGTGGGGATTGCTGATATGAAAATTTGCCGGGGGCCTCAAAAATTGATTACATATGCCCTTGGCTCTTGTATAGGTATTTGTTTGTATGACCCTATGATTCGATTAGCGGGTATGGTACATATTATGCTGCCAAACAATATGGAGGGCAGTAACAGCAATGTTTTTAAATATGCAGATACAGGTATACCGGCAACCATTAAAAAAATGGAAATTTTTGGAGGGGTAAAATCTCGTATGGTATGCAAAATTGCCGGAGGTGCAAGAATGTTTGAGGTGCAGCCAAACAGCTCCATTGGCAATATTGGGCAAAGAAATGTAGAAGCTGTAAAAAAGGCCCTTGCCAAAGAGGGGATTCGTATTGCCAAAGAGGATGTGGGATTAAACTATGCCAGAACATTGCTTTTGGATGCTGAAACAGGTGCAGCAGTGGTCCGTTCCTTTGGCAGAAAGGAATTGGTGCTTTAAAAATCTCAATGATGAGGAGAAGCAGTAACGGGAGGTGTTTGTCCTCGTGATTCAGATTTTTTAAAAACAGAAGAGGAAAATATGGTTATATTCTGCTTGTTTTGGTCGATATCTAAAAGGAGGCAATACCATTGCTTTTTTGAAAAATTTTTGATGGCAATGACAATTATATAAATCTTAAAGCAAAAAATAACATGGGAGGGCATTTGAATGACTAAAAAGACAAAGGGTGAAATTTTATTGGAGTCTGGTACCAATGAAATAGAAATCATGGAATTTACAATTTATGGAGAATTATATGGTATCAATGTAGCAAAAGTGACAGAAATTATGATGTCTGATAAAGTAAAACCAATCCCTCATGCAAATCCTGTTGTAGAAGGTATTTTCAAACCAAGAGATAAAGTGCTGACGGTCATTGATTTGCCAAAATATTTAAGCGGAAAGGAATCTGAAAAAAAAGAAAAGGACTTATTTATTGTAACACATTTTAATAAAATGTATGTAGCATTTAGAGTACATACAGTGGTAGGCATCAGCAGAATTTCTTGGAATGATATTCAAAAGCCCGATAAAACAGTATCAGGAGGGGAGGAAGGTGTTGCAACAGGTATTGCACAGGCAGAAGGTTCCCTTGTGACAATATTGGATTTTGAAAGAATTGTTTCTGAAATTGCACCGGAAACAGGCATACAAATGGAAGAAATTGAAAAAATGGGCACAAGAAACAGAAGCAGAAAGCCTATTGTCATGGCAGAAGACTCTGTATTGCTCTCTAAGCTGATTCGAGATTCTTTATATAAAGCAGGCTATGAAAATGTAATTAAATTTAATAATGGTGAAGAAGCATGGGAGTATTTAAGAGGGATTCGGGAAGAAGAAAATATTTTTTCAAAGGCGGCATTGGTCATTACAGACATTGAAATGCCAAGAATGGATGGACATAGACTGACGAAGCTGATAAAGGATGACAAAATATTAAAGGAGATTCCTGTGGTTATATTCTCTTCTTTAATCAATGAAGAAATGAGAATCAAAGGAAAACAGTTGGGAGCAAATGAGCAGCTTTCTAAACCGGAGATTGGTCATTTGGTGGAGGTCATTGATGCATTGTTAGAAAGACATAATGGTTGATGGTAAAAAAAAGGATAGTACAGTTCTAAAAAATGTGCATATTTGGTGGTTCAAACCAAACAATCAAAGTGGGGTGGAGAAAGTATGAATAAGTATGTTGTAAGGCAGCCAATTAAAGACAAAGTAGGTAATTTGTTTGGATATGAAATATTGTTTCAGGAAGAAAAGGGAAGCGGCCTGTATAATAACGATTATGCAGCGGCAGATTCCATTTCTAACTTTTTATCCCAAAACAATAAAAAGATATTTAATGATAAAGTGACATTTATGACATTTACGCCGAATTTGTTATTTAAAAACACACCAAAAATATTCAAGAACAATAATTTGGTCATACAAATTGAAGACAATGTTATCATTCATCCTTTGGCAACAACATTGATACAGCGTTTCCGCAAAGAAGGATATATGTTTGCAGTAAACGATTTTCAGTTTGCACCAAGATATTTTGGCTTGATGGAATATTTGGATTATATCAGGCTGGATTTTGGAAAGGGCGAAAGTGTTTCATTGGAAAACACTGTGAAGCTGGCAAAAAGCTTTAACAAATACTGCATAGCCTATGGCATTGAAACAAAGGAAAAATATGATTTGGCAAAGGAATTGGATGTGGATTATTTCCAAGGAAATTATGTGGCAGAAATAGTGGAAACAAAGGCCAACAAAACAGATTATTTGCAAAGCAATTTCTTCCAGCTGGTGGTGGAGGTTACAAAGGATGAGCCTGATATTGCTGCCATTGAAGAAATCATTTCTCGTGATGCGGCTTTGACATATGGTTTGTTGAAAATGGTAAACTCTGTATATTTTGCACTGCGCAACAGAACCTCTTCCATTCGCCAGGCATTGGTTACACTGGGCTTGGGACAGTTGAAGCAATGGATTTATTTATTAAGCTTTAAAGGAAACGATAGTTTTGGCTCAGAGGATATTTTAAAACGCTCCTTTTTACGAGCAAACTTTTGTTCTGCATTAATGGAATATAACAATACATTACCTATTTCTAAAAATGATGCTTATTTGATGGGTATGTTTTCCACATTAGGCAATTTGATTGATGCTCCGTTAGAAGAAATTTTTGAAGACATTCCTATATCTGATGAAATTAAGCAGGCATTGATTTATCATAAGGGCCCTTGTGCATTGCTGCTGGATTTGGTGCTTTGCTATGAAAGAGCAGATTGGCAAAACATTACAAATTATGCTGAAATATTGGAGATACCTACCAATATGATTGCACAGGTTTATTTCAACTGTGTAGAAGAAGTCAATAATATTTGGGAAACCATAACCAATGCAGAAACAAATGAGGAAGAATATAAAGAAGCAGCAAATGCTTTGGAGGAACAACAGCAATAAAAGCGTTGTTTGTATGAACAAATTGAAAATAACCGGCAGATAGTGATATGTTGGTAATACAATAATGGTAAAAATGAAATTACGGTGTATCTTTGGCAAAAACAGATTCAGAGGCATATGGATGAAAATTCATATGCCTTTTTCTTTTACACAACAGGAGTTAAAAATTTCTGCAAAAAAATAAAAAGCAATGATAAAAGCAGCTCCAAAGTCCATTTAAGCAGCTTTGAGCCGGAAAGGCCTGCTTTTTTCAGCCAAAAAAGGGGGAGAAAAACCTTCTCTTTAGGGCCTATTTGTGGTATGGTAAAGCAAAAAAAGGAATATAGATTTAAAAAAACACTGATATTGTGACACACCATTCTGAAACAGTATGAAAAAAAATAAAATGGATACAGACAAGCCATAAGAGTATGATAACAAAATTATGCTAAAGCTGCCACAATATAAAGGGCAGTGGTACTTTACATAAAAATACCGTCAGCCCATTGGATGACGGTATAAAAATGTACTATTTTTGTGCTTCCATTTATGCAGTACACCAATATTTATCAGTGATGGGGAAATTTTCCAACAGTTAGGCAGGACTTTAACACCTCAGTAGAAATTTGGGCAGAATATTTTGCACGATAGACATTCATAAGAGGGTAAAGCCCGCCTTTTTCTGCTATGATATATTTGGAAGGCAGCTTTGTCAAAGCAAGGGCCATTGTGTCTACAATACAGCGATTGCAGGTACAGGAGCCATATTGCTGCATATAATTTACAATGACCTCCTTTACCAGTGTTTCCATGACATTGACATAAATATAATTGTCAGAATCAAATATGATTTCATTATCATCATTGCGCAGTACTGCTTCAAATTCTTCTTGTGTGATATTTTGTTTTTTTGTTTCGGTTTTTTTGGGGGCTTCTGTATTTTCTCCATGAGAGAGGGTTTCTGATTTAGAAGCAGTATTTGCATCAGAAGCAGTGTTTGCATCAGAAGCAGTGTTTGTATTAGAAGCAGTGTTTGTATTAGAAGCAGTGTTTGTATTAGAAGCAGTATTTGCATCAGAAGCAGTATTTGTATCAGCAGCAGCTTCTGATTTGGCCTGCACAGCAGCAGAAGCCTTCTCTGAAGCAATGGTGTTGTTTTCTGTTTTGGGAGAAGCCTCTGAGGCTGCTTGCTGTGATGGTACAGTTTTTGACTCAAACTCCTTTGTAAGCTTTTGTTTGATGACCTCTGAAAGCTGAGAGGTATCATCCGGACGTTTGATTTGTACAGAAGCAGAGGAAGCAACAGCAGTTTTTTGTGTTTGTGCTGTTGTTTGTGTATTTTCAGAAGCTTCTTGCTTTCCATTTGTGATTAACCCTAATACATGAGCTGTTTTGCTGCTTTTTTTTGCTGGCATAAACATAACCTCCTCTAAAAAAATAAAATATCATTTCACGCTTAAAAAGAATCAGATGGATTTGTTAAGCGAATGATTTCTGCAATAAATTCCATATAATCCAAGCAAGGATTTGACTTGGGTGCATATTTTAAAAGGCTTTCTCCATGAGCAGGAGCCTCTGCAACAGCAACGCCGTTGCGAATTTTGGAGGAAAATACAATGGTATCTAATTGTTCTGCAATTTGCTGGGCCATTTCCTCCACTTCTTTTGCTAAATTTGTTCTGCCGTTATATTTTGTCAAAAGCACCCCCAATACCCTTAATTTGGGGTTATAAAATTTTTTTACCGTATCTATGGTTTCCTTTAGCTGACTGATGCCCAAAAGACTTAAAATATCGGGAATCATGGGAATCACAAGAGAATTTGATGTCACATAGGCATTTACAGTCAAAATGTTTAATGCCGGGGGTGTATCAATGACAATGTAGTCATATTGATTTTTTAAAGAATCAATGATATTTTTCAGCATAAATTCTCTTCCAGAGCGGTTGAATTCCAGCTCTGCACTGCTCAAAAGGATATTGGAAGGAATGATATCGCCAAACTCTGTATGCTTTATGACAGAATGCACAGTGGCCTGCCCTTTAAACACCTCATAAATGGTTTGACAGCTTTCGATTTCAATGCCAAGGCTAAAGCCAAGATTGCCCTGAGGGTCCAAATCAATGCCCAATACCCTGTTGTGATTTGCTGTCAAACCGCTGATGAGTGTGGCAGTGGATGTTGTTTTGCCCACACCGCCTTTTTGGTTGGTAAGTGTAATAATATGTGCCAAAAAAATCCCTCCGCTTTTCATTTGTTTATCTGTTTTCAAAATGACAATTTCTATTGTTAAAAAAGGCAAATTTTTTATCTAAAAAGTAAAAAATTTCTTTTTAAAAGTATTATTTTGAAATTAACCTTAATTAAAGTATACTATATGCCGATAAATAAGTATAGAGGATAATTTAGAAAAATCATAATAGAGAAAAAAAGAAAGGATGTTGAATATGTCTTCAGTTAGTAGTATAGGCTCTAGCAACAGCTTTTATAATAATAAGATTAGTGGTTTGGCCAGCGGTATGGATACCGAAACCATGATTGAAAACATGACTGCTGCTACCAGAGCAAAAATTGCGGCACAAAAACAGGATAAACAGCTTTTGCAGTGGGAAATGGATGCAATTCGCTCCATTAGTAATATGTTGATTAAAATGAACACAACATATACTTCCTTCTCAAATCCGGCAACAAATCTTACAAGTGATTCCTTTTTTGGAAAAACACTGATTACAGCACTGGGTACAAACAGCAAATTTATTACGGCAACAGGTACATCCAATATAGCAGACTCCCTGTCCATACTGGGTGTAAAGCAAATGGCAGAAAATGCAAGGGTCAATGTGGCAGAGGCGTCAGATAAAAAAATGGAGTCTGCACAGATAGATTTGTCTGATGGTGCGCAGACAGATGTAAGCACAATTTCCGGACGCACCATGACAGTGGAATACGGCGGCAAAAAATACAGCCTGAGCTTTAGCAGCAGCAAGGATTTTACAACATTAGAGGATGTGGCAAAGGAATTAAACAGCCAGCTGGATTCCAAGGATATCAAAGTGAATGTGGAAGTAAACGGCGACAAGCTGGAGTTTAAAGCAGACAGCGGCTATGAAGGAAATAAATTTGAAATTGTAAGCGGTACAGGAGGTATTTTAGACACACTGGGCATTGCTGAAGGTGCAAAGCTAAACGGCGCAGGCACAGTCATTTCCAGTACAGCAAATCCTCCATTGACAGAAAAACAAGACACACTTGATGTTTTAAGCGGCAAAACAATGACATTTTCTTATAACGGCACCACAAAAGAAATTGCACTGCCTACAAAGGAGGAGCTGGAGGAATATAAAAAGAATAACCCCGGCAAGGGCAATTTTGATGCATTGGTGGATTTGACACAGCAAAAGCTGGATAAGGCTTTTGGCAAAGGACGTATTGCGGTATCCAATGGAAATGGCTCAGGAGATACAGGCAAGCTTGTGTTTGAAACAAAAAATCCAACCACAGGCGCAGCAGACAACACCTCTGTATTAAAAATCACCTCTGCGGGAAGCGGCCTTTTGGGTAAAAGCGGTATATTGGGCATGAACTATGGCGAATCCAACAGAATCAATCTGAACGCCACGGTGAAGGAATCCGGAGTGTTTGGTGCAAGCAGCCTGACTCCGGCAAAGGATGCACAGGGAAATGATATTTATGAAATCAACATCAATGGAGAAAGCATACAGTTTTCAGCAGATGACACAATTTCTACCATTATGGATAAAATCAATTCCTCTGACGCCGGCGTAACAATGAGCTATAACGAAACCTCTGACAGCTTCACCATTGTAGCAAATGACTCCGGTGCTTCCGGTCAAATTGATATTACAGACACACAAGGCAATTTAGCCTCAGTGCTTTTTGGTACAAAACAAACAGACCCCAGCGGTGCTATTACAGGATACCAAAGAGCAGGCAAAAATGTATCCGATTTGCAGGAGGGCCAGGACGCCATCATCAGTGTAGACTTTGGCGACGGCATGGGACCGGTGGAAATTGCAAGAAGCAGCAATGTGTTTGATTTGGATGGCCTGAGCATCACCGTCAGCGGAACATTTGGCTACATAGATGACGGTACCGGCACTGGCAATTTGGTGTTGGATACAGCCAATCAAGTGGATAATTCCGTAACATTTGATGCCAAGGTAGACAGCGACAAGGTAGTAGATGCAGTAAAACAATTTATAGAAGACTATAATGAACTGATTGAACTGGTAAACAAGGAGCTGAATACAAAGCGTGACAGAGAATATCCTCCTTTGACAGAAGAACAAAAGGAAGAAATGTCTGACGAAGAAATTGAGCTTTGGGAAGAAAAGGCAAAAGCAGGTATGCTCTTTAACGATTCTGACATCAGAATGCTTTCCAATGAATTGAGAAGCGTTTTTTCCAACACAGACATTAAAGCGTTGGAAGACATGGGCATCACCATTTCCAGCGACTATACTGAAAACGGAAAAATTTCATTTGATGAAAGCAAATTCAGAGCCGCATTGGAGCAAGACCCAGAAAGCGTTCAAAAGATTTTTGCAGGTGAAAAAACAGAAGGCGATTCCACCAGCTTCAATGGTATTGTAACAAACATGACTGAAATTTATAAAAAATATGCTTCCACAACAGGTGCAACAAAGGGATTGCTTGTGGAAAGAGCAGGCAATGAAAGCGCACCATTGTCACTGACAGACAACACATTGCTGAGCGAAATGGACGATATAGACGATATCATTGAAACGCTCAATGACAGATTGCAGTCTGAAAGAGAAAGATACAACAAGCAATTTACCAATCTGGAGATATTAATTTCTCAAATGAATTCTCAAAGCAGCTGGCTGAGCCAGCAGTTTGGAGGAATGTAACAGTCAATCAAAGTAAACGGAAAGGGAAGGTTTGCTGATTTATGATGAATGGATATCAACAATATAAAACACAATCTATAAACACAATGACACAGGCGGAAATGCTCATACTGCTGTATGATGAACTAATCAAAAGACTGACAAGAGCAGAAATTGCGCTGAAAAATCAAGACTTTACGTTATTTGATGCTTCTGTTACCCGCTGCAAAGAGATTGTGAGCTATTTATCCAGCACATTAAACAGAAAATATGCAATCAGTAATGACTTGGACAGAATGTATGAATATTTCCAATATCAATTATCTCGTTTATCAGCAGGCAGAAAAACAACCGTTATAGACGAGTTAAAGCCTCTTGTAGTAGAGCTGCGTGATACATTTAAACAAGCAGACAGACTGAATATGCAAAAAAAATAAAAAAACACAGACGGCAGAGCTTCTGCCGTCTTTATTTTAAAAAAGGATGTGTTATATAAATATGAAAAATGACGTGGCAAACAGTACAAAGAAATTGGTATTGCTGTCTTTGAAAGAAGGCAGAGAAAGAAACTAGGAGTATTGCAGATATTTCTAATTTCACTAAGCTAAAAAGAGGCGTTTTAAAAAATTTGTATTGCTTAGGGCAGAAAAAATGTAAAGAACTGGTTTTGGCTGTAAAATGAATGCTGTATGGCTTTTTATTTCATATTCAAGTAGCAGAATCTTTAAAAAAAGAAAGGAGCGGCACTATGGTAGAGGAATATGTATCCAGGCTGACCACATTGATGAAAAAAAAGTATGAAAAAATGGTGGAAATTGATACCATCACGAAGGATATAGAGCAGGCAATGAAAAGAAATGACAAGGTATCCACAGATATGTTTATGAAAATGCGTTTGGAAGTGATGACGGCAGTGGACGGCATTGATGGAGAGATTTATGAAATTCTTCATGGAGGGGATGAAAAGCAATATCATTATTTAAGAAGTCTTATCAATGTCAAAACACAAAAGCAGGCAGTGGATACAGAATTTGAGGATGAAAAAATATTGATGCTGGTGAGCCTGAGAGTAAGAAATGTGCTGAAAAGCATCATAGAAAAGGATAAGGTGATGAACAAAAGACTTTTGGGAAAAGAATCCTTTTATGCCAAAAACGACATATAAAAAATGGATATTTTTGCGGCAAAGAAGCAGAATAAAAAAGGAAGGGGAGACTGTCCAAAAATGTGACAGCCTCCCTTTTTCAAATAACATCATTTCTCACGGATAGACCATAGGGGACCGCCGCTGTTTGCCCCCATTTTCAATTCATTGAGCAAAATATCAATATCCCATGCACGAAGACTGTTGTCTAAATTCATAGGGTCCACAATAAGCACCTTTCCATCCAATGTGACACCATGAAATATGATAAAATGGCCTCCTGTGGTAAAATGGCCTTTTTTCATCAATGCCACCATAATACTGCCTGTGGAAAGCTCTTTTATGATACCCTCATGGGTGTAATCCCGAAAGGCGGTGGCCTCCAAGCCAAAGGCTTCGGCACTGTCGGGAATCAAAGCATGAGCAGAACCGCTTCCCGGTGAAAAATAGCCGTTTTCTCTGGCCCAGTCTGCCATTTGGTCGGGGGGGATGATTTGGTCTGTCATGGTGGAAACCACCATGGCCATTGTGGTGGGACCACAGCCGTATTTTGCAATGGTATCATTTCCCCCATACATTTTACTGCCCCATCTGGGGTCTGCTTGGTTGAAATAGACAATATTTTGGGAGCTGCCTGTTAAATAAGTCATATCCCCTATTGTAAATGTGCCTGTTTCGTCTGTGATGGAGGAGGCCAGCTCATCCTGAGATGTGAGGGCATATATGGACAAGGGCTGTTTTTTTCCATTTTGTGGCAGTTGCCTGTTTGCTTTTTGTATGGGTTGTGGTACAATAGAAGCATACTGCTGGTCTATGTCGGAAAGAGAAGCAACATGATATTGCATGATGTATTGTATGTAGCCCTGAAAGCTTTTTTTTGGTATTTTTTTAGAAAAAAAACAATAGGATAAAATAAATGTTGACAAAAACAATATGGTCATTCTAAAAATACGCATATCATGCCTCCTTTCTGTATTTGATTATAGCATTTTTATCAAAAAAAGTATAGAAATGATTTTTTCTGATAAAGGAGTTAAAAAATGCCTGAAATATCTTTTCAAAATGTTGTGAAAATATTTGAAAACAATGCAGTGGGATTAAATCATTTTAATTTGAATATTGAAAAGGGCGAATTTGTTTTTTTGCTTGGAAAAAGCGGCGCAGGCAAAAGCACCTCTCTTCGGCTGATTACAAAAGAGATTGAACCCACAAAGGGAAAAATATTTGTACAGCAAAGGGATTTGTCATTGATGACAAAAAAGGAGCTGCCCTATTTTCGCCGCTGTATGGGCATTGTGTGGCAGCAAACACAGCTTTTGCCAAAAAAAACCGTTTATGAAAACGTGGCATTTGCCATGGAGGTATTGGAGGCATCCAAAAAGGAAATACAAAAGGATGTGCCGGCGGCATTGGGCCTTGTGAACATGAACAAAAAGGCAGACGCCTATCCCAATGAGCTTTCGGGGGGGGAGAGCCTTCGTGTGGCCCTTGCCAGGGCATTGGTGAACAATCCCTCCATATTGATTGCAGACGAGCCAACAGGCAATTTGGACTATGATTCGGCATGGGACATTATGTGTCTGCTGGATGAGGTCAACCGCTGCGGTGTGACAGTGGTGGTGGCCACCCATGCCAGGGATTTGGTGAAGCTGATGAAAAAAAGAGTGATAGAGCTGCGGGCAGGCTATGTGGCAAGAGATGTGCCAAAGGGAGGCATACTGCGGGATTAAAAATGCCTTTTTTGTTTGGCCGGAAAGTGATTTTTTGGCGGTTTGATGCTGTTTTTGAACTGCTTTTCTATTTTTTTTTAAAATTTTTGAAAAATGGTATTAAGTTTCAAACAAAATGGCCGATAACATAATTGAAGGGAAAAAAGGTAACATGATGATACTGCCTTCGAGTCGACGGTCGGCAGAGGAGTTTGCTTTTTTTTCAATCAATGTAACTGAATCAATGGATTAGTGGGAAAATGGAGTTTCCTGCGATAAACTACATGGAGGTAGATTTTATGATTATTCAACACAACATTTCTGCATTAAATTCTTACAATCAATTAAGCGGTAACAACGATGCATTGGCAAAAAATCTGAAGAAATTATCTTCCGGTTACAAAATCAACAGTGCAGCAGACAACGCCGCAGGTCTTGCAATCTCTGAAAAAATGAGAGCTCAAATTACCGGTTTGGAAACTGCTCAGCAAAATGCCAAAGACGGTATCTCTTTAGTACAGACAGCAGAAGGTGCTTTGACAGAAGTGCATTCTATGCTGAACCGTATGGTGGAGCTTTCCACACAGGCTTCCAATGGAACATACTCCGATACAGACAGACAAAAATTACAGGATGAAATTACAGAGCTGCAAAGCGAAATCGACAGAATTGCAGAATCTACTAATTTCAATGGTATTGACCTTTTAAACGGTAATTTGGACGGTACTGTACAAGTAGACGCCGTAGGCCCTGTATCCATTACAGACAAAACTGCTATTCCTGACTTTACATCCCAAATCAATGCTACAAAATCTGAATTTGAATCAGGTACATTGGCTGACTTTGGTGCCGGAGAAATGAAAATCGGTGACAAAATCACTGTTAGCTTTGAATACACAGATGCAAATGGTGTGGCACAGACAAAAACACTGGAATATGAAGTAACTGCTATTCCTGACAATACAAACAAATACAAAGTAAAAGACAGCAATGGTACTGTAACTGAAATTGGTGATGCTAATACAGCAGGTACTGGTAAAGTAAAAGGCGAAGAGCTGGCAAAACTGATTGTAAGTGATTTGAACAAAGACAAAGAATTAAGCGGTTTGTTCACCATCACACAGAAGGCTGGTGCGATTACATTTGAATCTGTTGTGGCAGGCAACACAAGCAGTGCAATGAGCATAGCAGGTATGAAAATAACCTATGAGGCATCCAATGTACAGCCTGCAGACGGCAGTCAGTTTAAAGAGCTGGCAACCAGCATGAACCAAACCGTAGTGGGAGAGGATATGACAGATGCCTACAAGGTAAGTAAATTGACACCTTATGACCCTACAGACAGCACAGATGAGCTGTTGGATTCTGTACTCACAATAGGCGACAAGAATTTCATATTCTTAAATGCTGGTACAGATGTTACAGATGATTTGCTGAAAACAATGAAGGAAAACAACATCACAGACTATGTAATCACTGCAGCAGATGGTACCATTGATGGTACTGACATCGCCAGCATGGTTAGCAAAATCAACATGGCATTTGGCAAAGAAGTGGTTGTACAAGGTACAAATAATGCCGGTGTATTTACAGCAGGCAGCACAGCTAATGACGTACACATCAAATTAAAAGCAGATTCCGGCATTCCAGGCACACCAGGCAACGAAGCTTCTCCTGGAAAACCATTGAATCTGCAAATTGGAGATACTGCTGATGCTTACAACAGATTGGAAGTAAATATACAAGACTGCCATGCCAAAGCATTGGGCGTTGATTTGATTGATGTTACAACAGAAGCAAGTGCATCTGAAGGCATTGACAAAATCAAAGCAGCCATTGACACAGTTTCTCAGGTAAGAGCAAAGCTGGGCGCAACACAAAACAGACTTGACCATACATTGAACAACTTGGAAACAACAACAACTAACTTGACAGAATCTGAAAGCCGTATCAGAGATACAGACATGGCAGAAGAAATGATGAGCTACACAAAGAACAACATATTGCTGCAATCTTCTCAGGCTATGTTGGCACAGGCAAATCAAGTTCCTCAAGGTGTTCTTCAGTTATTACAATAATTTTAAACAAAGTATTTTTTACAAGTACTTACGATTTCCTTTTCAGAGGGCAGGCACGATGTGCCTGCTTTCTTTGACTAACAAATTCGATTATTGGAGGAAGTAATATGCCAAAAATAAATGTGATAAAGCCATCTTTTTATGACAGCTTTCAATGTGTTGGAGGTGTTTGCAGACAAAGCTGCTGCAGCAGCTGGAATATTACGTTATCAAAAGAAGAATTTAAAAAAACAAAAAAAGCACTGCAGTCAGATACGGTAAAAGAGATTTTTTCAAATGCTTTTTTGCCTATGTCCGGAAACAGCCTGCAAAAAACAAATACATACAAAATGAGATTGAAAGAAAACGGTGACTGTCCTTTTTTGGACGAGCAAAGACTGTGCTGGATTTATAGAGATTGCGGCCCCCAAATTATGAGCCGGACTTGCAGAATATTTCCCAGATTTAACATTATGTATGATAAAAAAAGACTGGATTGTGCTTTGACAATCGGCTGTGAGGAAGTAGTAAGATTACTTTTGGAGGAAAAAGAGGGATTTTTGTTACAAACAGAGGAAAAAGAAATCTCTTTTGAAGAATTGAATGAGTATGAAAGCATTTCTCCACTGACATTTATAAAAAAACCTTTGCTCAAGGAGTATTATACCGTGAGAGGGCTTTTGCTGGGCGTTTTGCAAAACAGAGAGTATGATATGGGGGAACGTATGATATTGCTGGGAATTGCCCTGCAAAAAATTGATGCCATGGATAAAGAAAACAAAATAGAAGAAGTGGCAAAGTATATTGACCATTTTTTAAGAAGCATGAATGCTCCCGAAAATAAAAAAATATATCAGCAGTTTTTTGAAAAAATACAGAGAGATGGCCGTTTGAGAGCGTTGAATACATTGACAAAATATTATTCCGTTTGGAATTTGAATTATTTGAAAAAAGATATCAAGAAAAAAATATTTGACAGAATTGATGTGGATATGAGATTTTTTGCATCACAACAGCAAAAAACAGAGGATGATAAAATTATATTGGATAGAATGAAATATCATTTTGACGGTGAAAAATATGCTCAGGCAGAGGAATATTTTTTGAATTGGCAAAAAGAAAATGCCCATGTGCTGGAAAATATCATTGTTGCACTGGCTTGGCAAAAAAAGCTGCCCTTTGCCTATGGAAAGGATATATGGAAAAATTATTGTGCATTTGCACTGATGTACAGTATTTTTCGGTTTAATTTGGCTATGTTCATAACAGAGGATACAACCCATGAGGATATGATTGACTGTATTGTGACAACAGCCCGCAGTATACTCCACAATGATGAAAATACAAAAAAATTGGAGGATGAATTGGAGGACACACAAAGCAACACACTGGCCCACATGGCAATGCTTGTATTATAAAAAAAGCCCTAGACAAACAAGTCTAGGGTCTTTTTTTCAGTCCTTTTTATGCTGTATCAGCTCTGTCAACGCAGAAAGACTGGATAAATGGATAGAGGGGGCCTTTGTGGCCTCTTCATTGGCAGAAGCCGCCTCTATCAGCTCAGAACGCACAATGGAAATTTCTCGTGGGGCATCAATGGCAATTTTGACTCTGTCAGCAGTGATTTCCTGTATTGTAATTTTTACATTGCCGTTGATGACCAGAGATTCAGAGGCTTTTCTTTGCAGTATCAGCATGATGCATCTTCCTCCTCCTCGTTTGGTACTAATGCGGAAAAAGAATGTCTGAATTGATATGCAGTATCATCCAATATCACTTGCATTGCTTCGTTGTTGTGCAGATTGATGATGATAGGGCATTTCAAATTTGCTGTGCTGGTACGGATGTCGTCTGTCATTCTGCAAATGACATAAAAAAACAGGTCGCCAATGCCTTTTGCACCAATGCTGTCCATCTCCTTCTGGGAAGGAAGGGGACGATATTCCGGCAGAAAAGCAAAGGGGTCTACAACAAAAAAAGCAATGTTGGGGTCCTTTAGGCTTTGTAAACAAAGCACATTTTCATTTTTTTTGTCAAATTGTATCAAAAGAAATTCTTTTTCCTCTTCAAATCCAAAAAGTCCGTTTTGGAAAAAAAGTACTTCCTTTTGCTCATAGGTATATGTGCCAAAATATTTTGTATCACATTGTTTTGTCATAGTTCACCTCATGCTTCTGTATCAATGGTTGGAGTATAATTTGGATTGGCACTTGGTGGTACATACAATGGGTCGCCAACATATTCAATCAATACATCAGGACGCTGTGTAACAGTGAATTCAATGTTGCCGGGAATAAATTCAAAGCCTGTTTTGTCAATTTTCCAATCAAAATTTAATTTATCCATTTCATATTGTATTGTCAAATCTGGTTTTGACCAGTTGATGTTAGGGCCTGCCTTTGGTATAAAATCCAAGCCATAATCTGTGTTTACCATGTTTCTTTGTTTGATAACCTGATCCAAAGCATCGTCGCCCAATGTGGCGCTTAACAATATCTGGCCCTCCTTTGCAAATGTTGCTGTGGCCTCATAGGCGGCGTTTTTGCCCTTTGCGGCAAAGGAATTGACCAAAGAACGGGTAGACGCAGGACGAACAGAGTCCCTTGCTTCAAATGTGTCCATATTTAGCCGTATGGGGCTGCTTTTGATTTGCAGTCCTCCTTCATTGCGGCTGATTTGTAAATCAGCCGTGCCTCTTCTATATTCCAGCCTGGCATCATTTACTTTAAATTCAATAGAAATTGGAACGGTAGTAATTTTTAAAAGCTGTTCCATATGCAATCCCCTTTCTTTTATAATCATATATCATTTTAAACAATTACGATAATATTAATTCATAAAATCAATAAAAGAATTGGATAACAAGCTGTTGCCTACTTTCAATGTTGCATTGTAAGCATATTGTGACCACATGAGATTTGTAATGGCCTCTGCCGGGTCACAAAAATCCAAATCACTGATTTGCTCATTCAGGGTTTGAGAGGTGCTTGTCAGCTGGTCCTGTGTGTTTTCCAAAAATGTCATTTTGGTACCCAGCGCCGCAAGGCCGTTGTCAATCATATCATTGATGGAGCTTCTCATTTTATCTGTAATTTTGTCATATCTTTCCTGGTCTGCTTCTGAAATGTGTTCTTTTCCCAAAAGCTCAGCCAGCTCTCCGGCCAGTGCCACAATGTTGTTTGGCAGGCCGTCCTCGTCCACACCATAGCCAAATATTTCCAAGCCGTTTACGGCTGTGTCAAAAGCACTGGTGGAAACAATTTCATTGTCTTTTTCCTTCATGCCAAAGCCAATGTCACGATAGCTGTGTTCATTGAAATAGGTATCATACAATAATTGATTTTTGACATCCTCATTGTCCTTCATAAGGGTTTCTTTTTGTGCGGCAGATAATGAGGCAGCGTTTTCTATGGCAGATTTGATTTTGGAAAATGAAATGTTTTCAGAATTTCCCATAATGTCATTTAAAGCTGTTGTAAGCGTTGGCACGGTGGGAGGATTGTCAGATAAGTTTAATGTATCCTCCAATGCAGTGCTTACTTGGTCTCTTGTCAGAGATGTGGGGGTATCCACAGGCAGTCCTCTGTAAAGTATGGTGCCGTCCTCTGTTTTGGTAAAGGGCAAATCCTTTGTGCTGGCACCGCCAAATATAAAGTTTTCGTTGTATTTGCCATTCATTTGCTGCAAAAAGCTTTCTTGAAGATTGATAACCTCCTGCTGGAAGGATAAGCGGGCCTCATAGCTGGAGGTTGGACCGCTAAAGCCCTTCAATGTGGTTTCAATAAATTGTCTTGACATACTGGAGCAGTTTAAAACATTGGATGTCACCTCTTCAAATTTAGCCAGTGCATCGTCTACATTATCCTGCTGCACGCCTGTTCTCCAAAAGTTGCTGCGCAGTTTAAAGGATTTCATTGCAGAGGCAGGGTCCTCTGCAATGGAGTTAAAATTTCTGTTTGTGGCAACAATGTTTCTTTTGGCGTCCAAATCGCCCAAAGCATTGTTTAAGTTTGTTGTATATCTGCGAATCATTGCATTTGTCGTAACACGTCCGATAGCCATAATTTTTTCCTCCTATATCATATCAATTTATCTGCCCACAATGCCCATGTTGCTGATGACTGTTTCCAGTGCCTCGTCCAATGCTGTCATCAATCTGGCTGCGGCATTGTAGGATTTTTGATATTGCAATATGTTGATGCCCTCTTCGTCCAAAGAAACGCCGGAAATGGCATCTCTGTTGTTTGCAATATCGTTTGCCACTGTCATATAGTTTGTAGCCAGTACTGTGGAGGAACGAATATCCAAACCAAGCTGGTTGCTTACGTTGTCAAAAAATTCCACAAATGTACCGTTAAAAATCTTTTTCTGTGTGCCGTCAGGCAGTGTAAAGGTATAATCCAGCTTTTCGCTGAACTGAGCAATCAAGTGGTTGATATTGTCGTTGTAGCCGGCTGTTTGAGATGGGTCATGGGTTTGTACCAGATTGGTAATGCCATCTGCCCAGTCTGTTGTAATGGAGAAGTTTGCCGCTGTGATTTTATCATAATCAATTTTAGGCACCTTTCCTTCCAAAGGCTCCCAGTCAGGCTGAGGGTCTGTAGGATTGGGGGCAGCTTGGTCAAATGTAATGATGTTTCCGTTTTCGTCTAAAAAGTCCCCAACTTTTACAGGCGTACCATTGTTGTCTGTGATAGGATTGCCTTGAACATCTGTATCTTCTTTCACTTGTGTAAAACCAAGTGCACCCATTGCCGCAGGGTCAAATGCGGCGTCTGCAATGTCTGTGACCACATTGCCGTTTGCATCAAGCAGTTCTCCATTTTCGTTTCTTTTAAAAATATCATATAATGGCTCTGCACCGTCAGGAAGAGGGTTGCCTTCATAGTCAATGTAATTGCCGTTGGCATCTGTCATATATTTTGCAGGCACTTCTCCGTCGGCACCAAAAAGGGCATTGGCATATGTCAATGGATTACCGTTGGCGTCTACCAATATGTTTCCGTCAGCGTCCATAATATTTGCAGAGTTAAATACCTTTGCAATTTGTCTTGCCATGGTGTCCAGCATATTGATGTAGTAATCATAGCCTCTGTCATCGGAGCCATTGAACTCTCCCGAGCGGTTAAACATATCTAAGCCGGCTTTCAAACGTCCGCTGTCTTCCTGCATACATTCATACATATTTCTTTGGTCACCGGCATCTATAATAGGATTGCCGTCAGAATCTACTTTGATAACGGCTGCACCATTTACAATGTCATATTGATAAGGTGTACCGTCAATATCAGCAATTTCTTCTGTATATTCCACGCCTCTGGTGTCTGTAATCACAACATTGTTGCCGTCCAAGCTTATCACATCACAGCCTGTTACCTCTCCTGTGACAGGGTCGGTTGTTTCTCCCGGCAGAGGCTTTGAAAGTGTTTCTCCGTCAAAAAGGCGGATGCCTTCTCCATCTCTTGCAGAGGTGCCTGATAAAGTGATGGTTGGCAGTGAAATAAAATAATCTGTGCCGGTGACAGGAATGGTATTATATTCCACAGTGATGTTAGCATAGGAGGAGAGTCCGTCCACCACAACACCGGCAGAGTCTGTACCGCCGTTGATATAAACCTTTAAGTCATTGACAGCGTTGGAATAAGCTGTTTTTGCAGCAGCCAGATTTTGCTGTGACTGCTCCAGATTTTGTTTTGCTGTAAACAAATCACCTGTTTGAGCAGGAGTTTGATAGGTTGGCGGCTGTGTGGTGTCGTCTGTAATGGGGCCATAAATTTTAATCAGCTTGTTGTAGATACCGTCGCCGTTAGGGTCCAAGGCATTTAATTCTGCCAGATTGGCAGGCTTTGTATCTTGGCCGTACAGCTTTTGGTTATATAAAACCTGTATATCCTGTTTTTTTGCCAGCTCTTCTCTCAGCTCTGTCACATCTGCATTGGGGTCTTCTGCCAGCATATCATTGATTCGTGTTTGTAAATTGTCAATAGAGGCTTGGTTGCTGTTTGCAAGCTTTAAAGTGTCTCTCAATTCATCATGCAGTCTGTTTCCCTTGGAATTCAAGCTGTTGATTTGGGCACGGTAGCTGCTGATTTCCTGATTGTATTTGTCGATTTCCTTCATTTGGTTTTGTACTTCCAGGCTTAGGTTTTTGATAGAAACAATCAAATCGTTAATGGCATCTGCCTCTGCTTGTGTAAATGTGCCTACCTGGCCATTTGCAGGCTTTAAAGCACTGCCAATGTCGGCAACGGGATTTCCGTTTACATCAATCATGGTCAGCTCGGAGCAGTCGTCATTGACAGAAAATGTGACAGCCTTATCATTGTCTATTAAAGTATATTTATAAGAATCGCCGTTTTCATTTATGCCTATAAGCTTTACAGTGCATTCCTCCACAGTGTTGCTGGAAAGGCCTATATTTTTTTCTTCATAGGTTACTTCAATTTTTACATAGCCTGACAATTCATCTAAAAGGTTGTTTCTTTGGTCACGCAGCTCCAAAGCAGGATTGCCCATGATTTCGTTTTCTCTGATGCTTTTGTTCAAATCGGTGATTTGCTTTAAAAGCTCATTGACAGCAGGGAGTGTTTGCTCTTTAAATTCTTTTATATTATCTTCCTTGGCCTGCTCTATTCTGTTGGAATAGTTGTTAAAATATTGTGTCAAAAGCTGCATTTCTGTTTTTACCATGTTTTGGAATTCATTGTTGGCAGCCTGAGGGTTAAATTCGTTTAATGCCTCTAAAACAGCTTCCAGCTGATTGTGGATGCTTCCCTGCTTATCCACCTCGTCCAAAACGCTTTGCAAATCATCCAAACAGCCCAGTGTTTCATCAAAATATCCAAGACTTGACATTTCTGTACGGAAACGCAAATCCAAATAAGGGTCCCGCACCTGTTCGATTTTGTTTACAACCACACCATTTCCAATAAATGTGTCGTTGACATTGCCCCATTGTCTTGGTCCGGTAGAGCCGTTAAAGCTGGCCAAATCCACACGCTGTCTTGTATATCCCTGTACATTAATGTTTGAAATATTTTGTCCTACTACATTTAAAGCCGCTTGGCTGGCAGACATGCCCAGCTTGGCTGTGGTAAAACCTGCAAAAGAAGAACGTATCATATTCATTACCTCCGTTTATATCTGTCATATCCTTTTGTTTGTAAATGTTACTTTTGCATCAGTACGCTGAAACTGCCCGTCGGAAGAGTAAATATCACCCGTTCCAAGGGCAGAGGTGTGTTTTAGGTGTTCCAATGCTTTGTCAATGCTATGAAGATTGACTTCAATAAGATGCTTTACATTGGCATGGATTTGCTGATAAAAGTCCATTGTTTCTTTTAATGCAGCAAATAATTCTTCCAAATCTTCTTTGTACTCTTTTTCTTCCACCAAAGAGATGATTTCTGAAAATTTCTTTTTTTCAAAGCCTAACTCTTTTTGTATGGTTTCCCGTTTTTTGTCCAATCCCCGAAATTGCAGCAAATAGGCTTGTTCCTCCTTCATGCATCGGTTGAGTTCTTCAATATCCTTTGCAGTAACAGCCTCCAGCTTTGTTTGTTCAATATCTGTTAAATCATCAAAAAGTAAAATCAGCTTTTCCACCAAATCTAAAAAATCATCAAGTGTGTACATAATAACTCCTTTCTGATGTTTTTTTAAAATAATATTTTTCTGACAATGGCGTCCAAATCAATTTGATAAGTGCCTTCCTCCACTTTTTTTTGCAGCTGTGCCAGCTGCTCGGCAGAAGGAGACTTCCGCACCTCATTGGAAATTTTGCCTGCAATGTCGCTGACAAATTTATCATTGGAGTCAGAAGAAGAATGTAGTACAATTTTATCAAAATTTTTGTTGATTTTTCTTTGTTCTTTTTCAGCAGCCTGTAATTTGGCGTTTTCTTTTTGTGCTGTATAGTAAGAATAAACATTATTAGACACTATTTTCATAGAATCACCTCAATTCGCCCTTTTGATTATGTTGATTTATATTATTTTGGAATATTTTTTAAATCCATTTTCTTATTATATATATCGGCAAAAGAGAGCAAATCATAATACTAAACAATAGTATACTCATTTATTTTTAATAAAAAGAAAGAAAGCTGGGGCAAAATGAAATGGGGGCAGCAGCTTGCACAAAAAAAGCAGATAAATAATAGAAAACCGGTTGTTTTCTGAGTAGAATTTACTCAAAAAGCAACCGGTTTTGTATAGTATTATTTCAGAGTGCTATTTTGCCACAGTCCCTTTGGTTTTGTTGCTATGGCTTTTCCCAGCCGATTTCCACAGAATCCCCCTGTGAGATAATGGCAGTGTAGGAGGTATCTTCTCCGTTTAGCTTTAATATAATATTGCCTTGGGGTTTTTCCAAATCAATGTCTACATAGTTCAGCATATCATAAAAAAGCAATTTTTTTTGGTTTTGCAAAGGAATGGTTTTCCACACGCCATTGATGCAGACCAGTATGCTGTTGGGGTCATCTGAAGCAGGGATTTCCTCTGTGGTTTCTGTCTCCTCTGTGGTTTCTGCCTCCTCTGTGGTTTTTGCCGTCTCTGTGGCTGTTTCTTGCTCTGATGTGTCAGAGGGCTGTGCATCCTCCTCTTGGGCCTCCTCTGTTTTTTGGGGTACATTTGGGGCTTCTGTTACAAAAGCAATGTGGTCTCCTGCGGCAATGAGCGTTGTTTGTTCTGCCGGCGCACCGTTTATGGTCATAATCAT
Organism: uncultured Clostridia bacterium; assembly: GCA_944384265.1. Taxonomy (GTDB): domain Bacteria; phylum Bacillota; class Clostridia; order Lachnospirales; family Anaerotignaceae; genus Coprocola. Next base: position 35,876 of record CALWSR010000003.1, on the reverse strand, counting down.
CTCCTGCGGGTCAAATGTGCTTTCCATATGTTTAAAAAGCTCCTCCAGTGTAATCACAGCCTCTGTGGTCAATCTGTCCATGGGCTTTATGATATAGTCATCTGAAAGAGGCTCATTGTCCTTGTAAAATATAACAGGAACCTCTGCCAGCACCTCATCTACAATGACAGAAAAACGAAACGGCTCTTCTTTTTTCAAATCTCCAATGGAAATGACAGGCTGTTTTCCCGGAACTGCCTCCTTTGCAATAATCACATCTCCCTGTTTGATTTTGGTGTCAATGGAAGCCAGCTCTCCATTTACAAAAAGCTCACCAGGAATGGCATTTTCTCCTTTTTTGGTATAGCGTTTGCCATCAATATAGTAATTGATGGAGCGGGAGGAAAGGCCTATCAAATTTTGAGGCTTTATGGAAGAGAGCAAAAGAGCGTCCAACACTCTGGATTCTCGATAGTTTAGAAGCATTTGCTTTTTGCCGTTTATGGTAATGGAAAAAAAGTCGCATCCTTTATAAACAGAAGACATGGCTCCAATACCAAGAGGCGTGATAAATTCTGGGCTTTGCAGTTTTTTGTCATAAACCATTACATTTTTAAAGGATTGTCCCCCTGATATTGCAATATTTTCGGGAGGCATTTTCAATTCTGTGGCAAGTGCTTGGCAAAGTCCCGGAATTTGACAGCCTCCTCCTGCCAAAAAAACAGCAATGGGAGCAGCTTCGTTTGCTTTTAAAATGCCCTCTGCAATGGCTTGGCTCAATGCTTTGATGGCAGGCTTGAGGCTTTTTAAAAGCTTTGATTTTGTTTCTTTTCTGGGATTTCCCAAAATATCATTGTAGCTGATTTGGGAGCCCTCACTGCTGAGAGATAATTTGATTTTTTCCGCATTTTCAAAATTACAAAGACATTTTTGCATAATGGCCTCTGTAATCTCATCTCCTGCCGTTGTCACCATGTCGTAGGCAATGATGCTGCCGTCCTTTGAAATGGCAATATCGCTTGTGCCTGCGCCAATGTCTACCAAAGCAATGTTTAATAAGCGTATGTCCTCCGGCACAACCACATTGATGGCCGCAATAGGCTCCAGTGTCAAATTTTCTACGGTCAACTGGTTTGCTGTCATCACAGCATAAAGGTTTTGCACCACATTCTGGGGCAAAAAAGCTGCAATCAAATCAATGGCCACTTCCTTTCCTTTATGCCCAATGACTGTACTGCTTTGGTAATCGTCCAATTTATATTTTGTAATGCTGTAACCTACACAATAAAATGATGTTTTATTTTCAGTTTGTTCTGACAGGTCTTGGTCAAATTCTGACTGGGCAATGCCCAATGCAGAGTATTCCATGGCATTGAGCTGTGCTTGTGTAATTTCTTCTGTGGGGTCCAATTCTTGGGTATGAGATATTTTTTTTGTAATCAAAGCACGTCCGGCGGCAGCAATACAAACCTTTGTCAGTTTTATTTTATTTCGTTTTTCCAATGCAGCCTTCACCTGTTTTACAACTGCCGCCACAAGAGCAATGTTTTCAATCTGTCCGTCCCGCATGGCACGCTGCTGATGAAAGCTTTGTTCATAGTCCAACACATGAAAAACATTGCCGTCATGCACACCGATTATGCCCACAACACTGCGTGTACCAATATCTAGGGCAAATATGGCATTGGATTGTGTGAGGGCAATAGGGGGCTTTTTGACTGCTTCTGATGCTGCTTGTGTTTTTTTGGCTCTCAAAACAATTTCTCCTTTCAAAGCGGTGTATAGTACAAAGCCGTTCTTTTTTAAGAACGGCTTTTTTGGCAAATATAAAAATGAAGTAAATTTCTACCCTTTTTGATTATAGTTTTGCCAGATGTCTGCGTAATACACCTGCAATATTTTCACAGGAAGCCTGCACTTCCACAGCGCCAATATTATGTGCAACCATGGGCATACCGTATACAACACAGGAATCCCTGTCCTGTCCTATTGTAAAAGCGCCGTTTTTTCTCATTTTTAACAAACCGTCGGCGCCATCTCTTCCCATACCTGTCATAATAATGCCAACAGCATTTTGACGCACTGCTTCCGCCACAGAAGTAAACAGTACATCCACAGAGGGCCTGTGTCCGCTGACCTTTTCTCCCGGCAGGCAGCTTACAGCATAGCCGTTGCCTTGGCGCACCACCTTTGTTTGCAGCTCTCCGCCCGGAGCAATCAGCACCTGGCCTCTTACAATGGCGTCCCCAGATTTGGCCTCCTTTACACGCATACGGCATAAACGGTCTAAACGCTCTGCATACATTTTGGTAAAGCCCTCCGGCATATGCTGCACAACAACAATGCCCGGTGTGTCTGCCGGCAAATCCTTTAAAACAGTCAGTGTGGCTTCTGTTCCGCCTGTGGAAGCACCAATGGCAATGATTGTAGAATTTAGCTTTGCAGAAGAAGCGGCAAAGGGTGCTGTGGGAGGCTTTGGTACGTCTTTGTGTTCTGTATGACGATGGACAATGGCTTTAGAAGCAATTCTGATTTTTCCTGTCAAATCTTTAAAAAAGGCGTCGACTGTATTTTGTTTGGACATATCCGGCTTTCTGACAAAATCCACCGCACCGGCAGAAAGTGCCTCAAACACATTGATGTTTAAAGAGGAAACCACAACAACAGGAACAGGATGCTGTGGAATTAATTGTTTTAAAAAGTCGATTCCGTTTAAACGAGGCATTTCCACATCCAATGTCACAACATCGGGGCGGAGCTTTGGTATTTTTGCTTTTGCATCAAAAGCATCCACTGCATACCCTACAACTTCAATATCATCATTTTTTTGTAAGCTGTCAATGAGGACCTTGCGAAAAAGCAAAGAGTCATCCACAACAAGTACTCTAATTTTTTTTTCTAACATAAAACAAACACCATATCCTTTCAGGTGGCAGAAGCAAATTTTATTTTTTTTAGATTTTTTGATATGTAGCCGGCATAATATATTTATATGCCAATTTATCTTTGTTTAATGATTCGGAATGACCAATCAATAAATATCCTCCGGGATTGGTGGCCTGATAAAATCTCTGCACCAAAGCATCCTTTGTAGGCTGGTCAAAATAAATCATAACATTTCTGCAAAAAATAACATCAAATTTGATTTTAAACTCAATAGGCTTCATCAGATTAAATGTTCTGAAAATAACATTTGATTTAATTTGAGGTGCTACTGTATATTGCCCGTCCGGTGCTTTTCTAAAATACTCCGTTTTCCATTTTGGAGGCACATTTTCCAGGGCAGCAGGGTCATATGTGGCGTTTTGGGCATGGGATAATACCCTTTGAGAAATGTCTGTTGCCAATACCCGTGTATCCCATATAGAAGCCTGTGAGCCAAAATAATCCTTCAAAACCATGGAAATGGTATAAGGCTCCTCTCCCGAAGAACAACCGGCACTCCAAATGCTTAATACTTTGTTTTTTTTCTGCTGAACAAGAGCAGGCAATATTGTATTTTTTAAAAAATCAAAATGACCGGATTCCCTCAAAAAATAAGTATAATTTGTGGTTAGTTTGTTGAGCATCATTTCAATGGCATTTTTATCTGATGTTTTGATAACATGGTCTATATATGCAGAAAAACTGCCAAATCCTGCTGCTGTAATGGTATTGGAAAGACGGCTTGTAATGAGCTGTCTTTTTTTGGATAAATCAATGCCATAATTTTTTTGCACATATGAAACCAGTCTTAAAAAATCATTGTCTGTAATGGTAAGCATAGCTAATCTCCTATTTTGGCATTGTGCCATAGTTGTTTCAAAGCATTCTATCCCTTTTTTCAATCAATAGCCTTCCTGAATCAATAATTCACAGTCAAGGAATAATATAACCATTTCTTTGGAAAGAGACATCATGCCCTTTACAAGCTCCTGAGAGCTGTTTGGAGGCATTGCTGAGATACTGCTTTCATAAACATCCACCACATGGGATACCGTATCTACAAAAATGCCGATTAAAACAGAATTGATGTCCAATACAATAATACAGGATGAATCTGTATTTTCCAGCATTGGCTTATGCATTCTTTCTCTGATGTCAATGATGGGAATAATTTGTCCTCTCAAATTGATGATTCCCTTTATAAAGGAAGGCACATGGGGCAGTATGGTAATGGTATAGTTTGTGATGATTTCAGAAACATATCCGGCCTCTACTGCAAATGTAAGCCCATCAGATAAGAAGGTAAGAAATTTTTTGGTATCTTCTTTTATCTCCACATTTAATGCTTTGACTGTTTCTATATCCATTTCTTCATTAAATTCATCGGTCATAAATTTAAATCCTCCAGTATTTTTTTGTTTTGGCAGCCTATGGCTTAATAGCCATAGCTGCTTGCACTATGATGAAGATTTGCAATGTCTAAAATAATGCTGATATTGCCATCTCCTAAAATGGTACAGCCGGCAATGCCGGAATTTTTAATGTTATATGCATTTAAGTAGGTTGGCAGAGGCTTCACAACAACCTGCTGTTCTCCCAAAAGCTCATCTACAAACAGGCAGTAGGATTTTTCTCCTCCTTCCACCCAAACCAAAATGCCGTCTTCCATATTTGTAATTTCTGTATCAATGTTATATAGGCTATGTACTCTGATAATGGGATAAAAATGGTCCATTCTTTTTACAATTTCCTGTCCTTGTGCATCATAAATTACTTCCTCGGAAGAAATTTTAAAGGATTGTCTGATATTTGTAATTGGAATGGTGAATATGGATTTTCCCACAGAAACCTCCATACCATCCACAATAGCCATTGTCAAAGGAATTTTCATTGTAGTACACATACCCTTGCCCAATTCGCTGGATATGGTAACCACACCGCCGATTTTTTCAATATTTTTCTTTACAACATCCATACCAACGCCTCGGCCGGAATATTCTGTCACCTGCTCATTGGTAGAAAAGCCCGGTGCCATCAAAAGCGCCAGCACCTCTTTTTGAGTATATTCGCTTTCCGGTTTTGTCAAAACACCGTTTCTTCTGGCTTTTTCCAACACCTTGGCAGGGTCCACGCCCTGGCCGTCATCCTGTATGGTGATGACAACCTCGCTTCCGGTATGCTCCGCAGAAAGTATAATTTCGCCCTGAGGATTTTTGCCTGCACTCACTCTGTCCTCTGCATTTTCTTCAATGCCGTGGTCCATAGAGTTTCTAACCATGTGCATAATAGGGTCTGCAATGTTGTCCACAATGGTTTTGTCCACTTCTGTATCTTCTCCGATGATGGTCAAGCGCACATCCTTGTTGAGGCTTTTTCCCATATCCCTTACAATACGGTTCATTTTTTGAAATGCGCCGGCCACAGGAATCATACGAATGGACATAACCGTATCCTGCAATTCATCAGTCAATTTTCTAAGCTGACGGGCAGATTTTGTAAAGCTGTCCAATTTTAATCCCTGCAGCTCGGGAGAGGAGGTTACCATAGATTCTGTGATAACAAGCTCACCCATCAAAGCCATCAGCTTATCCAGCTTGGAAAGATTGACGCTGATTAAGCTTTGTTTGTTTGTGCCTGTGTGCATAGCATTGGCAGCAGCATTGTGCTGTGCGGCAGAAGCAGCGGCAGCCTTTGGAGAAGCAGCCTCCGGCTTTGGCTGCTCCTCTTTTTTCTCAGCAGCAGCCTCGGGTTTTTCAAAAGTCTTAGCAGCCGCAGGCGGCATCAGCACTTCGTAGGACTGTACATTGCCGGAGTTTTTGATGATATTGACAGCCTTTTCCAGTGTTTCTTTTGTATCAAAGCCCAAAAGAAAGCCCTTTTCAATGATGACTGCGGCTGTTTCGGGATTTGTTTCCACATCCGGAGGATAAAATGTTAAGTTTTCATAAATATCCTTTACTGCTGTTACTACCATAAAGGCACGCAGGTTTTCCATGCCGCAGCCTTCGTCAAATATGATTTTTAAAAATGCCCCGGAGCCGTCCTTGGGCAGCTCTGCTGCTGGGGCAGAGCTGCTGCTTTCCCCGTTTTCAGAAGCTGTGGACGCTTCTGCTGCTGGGGCCTCTTCGGATTTATTATTGATTTTATTTAAAAAGCTATTAACTTTTTCCACAAAACTGTCGACATTACTACTAAGTGGTTCGTTGTTTTCAACCTTTTCCACTTCGGCACGCAGCATATCGGTGGAGAAAAACATTAAATCGAAAAGCTCTTTTTTATGCTTTTCATCGATACTGTCGATGGTGTTTTCCCGAATAAAATAAAATAAGTCCTCAATACGATGCGCAATGGTCATCAAAGAAGAAAATTCCATCATAGCGGAAGAACCTTTAATGGTATGCATAATGCGGAAGATTTCGTTTACGTCATCAGTGGTAAACGTACCCGCTTTTTCGGCTTCAAGAAGGACTTCATCAAGCTGCTCCAAAAGAGAATTTGTTTCAAAAAGATACATATCTAGCATATTTTCCATGCCGTTATCCATACTTACACCCCTTATATATTTTATTATCTAGTATCTATATCGGCAGATTATTACAAAAAATAATAGTATAAATTTTATTAAAGTGCAGGTGAAAAAAGTGGCAGATTTATTAAAAGTGACAACTCCTTTGACAGGACAGGAAAATTCTACCAGAACAAATCCTATCAGAGAAAACGACCCCAGCATACAAAATATCATCAATCCTTCCAAGGTAAGCCGTCCTGACGGCAGAGAAGGCGTTTCAACAGATGCCCAGAGAAAAGCGCTCAATTATGAATCAAATTATGAAACATTTATGCAAATGGTAAGAGATACTCCCGGTTTGACACAAATGATTACAGATTTGATTTATTCCCGCATGGGCATTATCGTCAGCTCCGGCTTGGGAGAAAATTTTACACAGGAAATTGCAAATTTTATGGAGATGCTCAAAATGACAGATGCAGAGCTGGTTTATTTTTTAAAAAATCAAGCAGCCTCTGCCGTTAAGTTCAAAGGGGCATTTTTTAATGTATTGCGGCAAATATTGGACCAGTCCTCCTCTGTGGATTTAAAAACATCCATATTGGACTTTTTAAAACGCTACAACGATATGTCGGCAGGGCCTCATTTAATGAATCAAATTATGCAGAATCTGCAAAATATTAGACAATCCATTCCAAGAAGTTATGGAGATACTCTTGCAGAACTGATGAGTAAGCTATATACTGGAAGTGAACCGGGAAATACATCTGCAAATGCTTCTGTGTTAAAAAATGAAATTATCCCTTATTTGTCAAAATATGTCAGTGCTACCTATGATTTGGGAAAAGCAAGGGATTGGATGACCATGCTCACACTGAACACAGCCAGATATGAAAATGGGGAAAAATCCGGTTTTTTGCAGGCATTTTCACAGCTGATGGGCTTTTCTGCCGTCAAAGAAAAGCTGGGAGAAATCTCTTTTGAGCAGCTGGAAAAAATATTGGCAAATACAGAATTTGAAAGAGCCGCACAGCAATATACCCTTATGGATAAGCTGACAGAAATATTGGAAAGCGGTATGCAGTCAAAAGAAGCCAGCCATGAATCCAAATCCATATTTGCAAATATCATCAATTCTCTTTTGCTCAATGAAAGTGTGTATATGCCCTTGCTGCATTTGATGATACCGGCAGATATTGACGGCAGGCTCATGTTTTCGGAAATGTGGATTGACCCGGACGACCAGTCTCAGGGAGGTACGCAGGAACAAAAACAAATCAAATTATTTATTAAATTTGACATTAAAGACGTAGGCTATTTTGAAATGATACTGCTTTCCAGAGGAGAAGGTGTGGATATGCAGCTTTTTTATCCGGAAAAGCTGGCTGTGCATAAAAAAATGATTCAGGAGGGGCTTGGCAACATCATGGAGCGAAACGGCATCCATTCCCTGTCATTATTTACAGATGTTTTGCAGACGCCAAAAACAATATCAGAAGTATTTCCTAAGCTATATGAAAGGATGAATGCAGTCAATGTCAGGATTTAATGACAAATTAAATAAAAAAGCAGTGGCTCTGCGCTATGATATTGATAAAAACATTGCCCCTGTGATTGTAGCCTCCGGTGTAGGGCATATGGCAGAAAAAATCATAGAAATTGCCGGAGAAAACCAAGTGCCTATTTATGAAGACACCTCTTTGACAACCATACTCACTCAGCTGGAGCTGGGTTCAGAAATACCGGAGGAGCTTTATAAAGCGGTAGTGGATATTTATGTATATTTTTTGAGGTTTGCCCCGGATGAGCAGGAGCCGTTGTAAATTTTTTCATGTTTTTAGAATTTGTATCTATTTTTGATATCATTTTATGTTTTATTTTGGTATACTTTATTTTGTAGGAGGTGTTGCTTATGTCAGAGGAAAAATATTTAATTCTTTCTGAAAATGACATGGTGTTGTGTGAAGCGGTATTGGAAAAAAGCGGTGCAGATAAAATGGTTATGAAAGTAAAGGATTCCGCAAAAAGCTTAAAGGATTTGGCAATGGTGAAATTTCACAAAATGCAAAGCTATGCAGAAACCTATCAAGGGCATATTTTAAGCATATCAGGCAACACTGTCACCATTAACAAGGTGGTCAATATCAGTGCCCAAATGAGAAGTGAGCTGAAAGTAAAAATCCGTTTTGAAACACATCTGACAAAAATCACCATGCTGGGAGAAGTGGAAAATCAAATGAGCATTCCGGTGGTTTCAAGGGATATCAGCTGTGGGGGCATTTGCTTTTTGGCCAAAACAGATTTGGATACACAAAGCACCTATGAAATTGTCATTCCCATCACTTCAGAGCCAATATTGGCAGATTTGAAGGTGGTCAGAAAGGAATTTGTGCCGGAGGAAAACATATTTATTTATGGTGCAAAATTTATAGATTTTAATATCAACGGAGAGCGTATGCTCAGAGAAGCCGTGTTCAAATTACAAATGCGGTATAGAAAAAGCATGGAGGAGAAGAATCTATGAAAAAAAGTTTACAAAGCAAGGCAAAAAAAATATGGGCCGTTGCTGTTGTCGCTTCTATGCTCTCAAGCCAGTTTGTCTTTGAGAAAGCCTTGTGGACACAGGAAGCTTATGCAGCAGGGTTTAACATGAATGGCAGCCAATGGGCAGAGCCTTATTTGAGAAGCTTGTATGAAAACGGCATCATGTCAGGCGATACCAACGGCAATATGAATCCGGACAGGGACATTACAAGGGCCGAGTTTGTCACAATGCTCAACAAAGGAATGGGCTACCATGAAATAACAGGAAAAACAAATTTTAGAGATATCCAAGGAACCGAATGGTATGCCAATGAAATTGACATTGCAGCAACACAGGGCTATTTTGTGGGAAATGGAAAAAATACTGCCGGAGCCGCCGACAATTTGACAAGAGAGCAGGCAGTGGCATTTTTGACAAGAAATTTGAAATATGAAGAGGATGACAGAGTAAATACAGACTTTGTGGATGGCATTGATTTTCCCACATGGAGCAGAGGCTCCATCAATGCAGCCACAGACAAGGGTGTTGTGGCAGGCTATGAGGATGGTACATTCCGTCCCCAAAACAACATCACCAGGGCAGAGGCAGGCACAATGCTCTACAATGCCTTGGGAAAAATCATCAATGAAGCAGGAGATTACAGCTATGGCACATTAAACAGCAATGTCACCATATCCAAATCCGGCGTTACACTGCGTGATACGGTAATCAACGGAGATTTATATATTACAGAGGGTGTGGAATTAGGCTATACCAATTTGCAAAATGTGACTGTCACAGGACAGGTCATCATCAGCGGCGGCGGTGCCAGCAACATTGGTGCCAGCAGTATCATTTTTACAGACTCCACAGTCAATGAAATGATTATTGATGCACCGGAGGAAAAGCCTGTATCTGTAAAAGTAGACGGCAATACACAGATTTTAAACACCAAAGTAAAATCCACTGCTTATTTGGAAGAGCTTTCGGATTTGGAAAACGGTTTTAATGATGTGATTTTAAATGGCCCCGAGGATACAGAGCTGCATTTGATGGGTACATTTAACAAAGTGACCGTTGCAGGAGAAAAAAATAATTTGTATTTGGATTCGGGAGAAATCAATACCCTTGTCATTGATGAAACAGCAGTGGACAGCACCACCACATTGGATGAGGATACCTATGTATCAGAAGCATTTATTGATGTGACCACTACCATCAATGGCACAGGGGATATCGGACAGGTTACAATCAATGCTGATGAGGTGGTCATTTCCATGCTGCCGGACAGCATCATACTCCGTCCCGGCTTTACAGCAACCATCAATGGAAAGACCATGACCAGCAAGGATGCAGAGGAAGCTTCCTCTTTTCCAAGAATATTGAGTAAATATCCTGAAATTGATGAAACGACTGCCACCGGTGCAAAGGTGCTTGTCAAAACAAATAAACCGGGTACTGTTTACTGGGCTGTGACAGAGGAGGAAAGCGGCTCTGTTTCGGATGATGATTTGTTAAAGCCAAACAGAAGAAGCGATATCATTAAATCAGGCAGCATCAATGTAGCTCAGTCCAACACAGAATATACCATCAGTGTCAGCGGCCTTGAAAAAGATACAGCATATATTATCAGTGCGGCTTTGGTAGACAGCAGAGAGGATATGAGTGCCAGAGAAAGAGAATCCTTTGTGACAACGGATAATACAGCGCCTCAATATTTATCCGGCTATCCTCAAATAAAGGAATCCACTAACACCACAGTAACGGTTTCTGCCATTACAAACAAGGATTTGACCACCTATTGGGCATTGTTCCCCACAGGCAGCCTGGCACCAACCATTTCAGAGGTTAGAAGAGGTGACCTGAGCGGCCATTTGGCAAAGGGCACCATAGAGGATTGCAAAAAGAACATAGAATTTAATTTTGGCATTTCCGGCTTGGAGGAAAAACAAACCTACGATTTGTATATTGTAGGAAATGACGGTGAAGAGAACACTGCCATGAAAAAGCTTACATTCACCACATCTGACAAAACCGCACCGGAATTTATGGAGGATTATCCAAAAACAAATAAATTGACCAAAAATTCTGTGGAGGTGCTTTATAAAATCAATGAAGATTCCACAGTATATTATGTTGCCATGGACAGAGGGGATGACTTCCCGCCTCCTCCTTTAGGCTCCAACACCATACCGGAGCTGAATTCCGATGAAACCAAAAAAGCCATTATCAATGGGGCTACAGGCGTTTCAAAGGGTTCCAAAGCGGCAAAAATGGAAACAGAGGGTACATTGACTGTAAGCAGCCTGGAGGAAGAATTTACATATGACCTTTATATGGTGGCAGTGGATAAAGAGGGCAATATGTCTGATGTGAAAAAGCTTCTCATCAAAACATTGGATGAAGTGCCTCCTACGGCTACACAGGAATTTACAGAAATGATGGATGAGTATCCCACCGCTTCCACTGATGTGCGCATTGTATTCAGCGAAGAGGTAAGAGTCATTGAAAATGATGAGTTTGTAAGCCTTTCTGCTGAAAATTTAGGAAATCATATTACACTGTATGATTTGACAACGGCAGAAAAGAAAGTGGTAAACATTGATTTTTCAAAGGCCATTGTAACACTGGAGGGCAGAAAAACCGTTGTGATATTCCCTTCCGGCTCTATACCTATGAACAGCGGCTCAAAATATCAGTTTGAATTAAATAAAATCATAGATACCTCAAACAACAAAATGGAAGACAAAACATTGCTGCCGGAATTCCAGACAGTGCCTTCCCTTGTATCATTGATACAGACCATTGCACCGCAGGAATATGATGTGACATTTACTGCCACACCTCAGTCCAATGATACAAATGACGAGCTGCTCTATGATATGCTCATTTATTCTGACACAAACATTACATTTGATTTGTATGAAAAAGGAGCAAATGATGAGGACTTCAGACTCTTGACAGGAGTAAGATTAAATTTGGAAACCGGTCAGGAAATGGATTATGATGCACAGATTGATACCACAGATGGTATAGACGGTGTAAACGGTATTTCACTGCACCACATTTTAGACAGAGTGATGAACAATGAACCAAGCTATCTTTTTGAGCGCTTCAATCAGCTGGAGCCAAAGGAATATGCCATCAAAATCCGCACCATTGACGGCAAGCCGGAAAGTGCCGGCTGGACAACCTCTGTAAAAATTGGTATAAAATGTGTGGTAGGCTCCCGCACAACGCTGCAGCCGGTAGCAGGGGCTCCTTCACAGGGCTTTGAAGACGCCATTGCAGCAGGTGCTTTGGAAGTAACCAATCCATCGCCATTTGAAATGTCAATACCTTTTACAGATACAGTGGTGCCAAAATTCTTGGACGGCTATCCTATGCTGGATGAATTCCAAATAGATGCACCGGACCAGTATCCTCAAACCTATGAATATGTATATGACGTATCCATCCATCCTCGTGTGGCAACAGACAAAGAGGCTACCATGTACTATATGGTAATTCCTCGTGCCAATGCGGAGAATGCTACCATTACATCACAGGATGTATACTATGGCACCATAAACGGAGCAGGTGTCATCAAAGGCACCTATCCTATACCAAATGCGGAAATTGTAATGGATGATTTAGTCATAGAAGGATTGACGCCGGATACAGAATATATTATGTACAGTGTATTGAAGGGAACACCGGCAGAGCCTTCACAGCTATATATCAATCGTTTTAAAACAGAGCCTTTGGTACCGCCAAACATTGTTTCCATTGTGGTCACAAACCGTACCAATGCAGAGGATTCTGTTATCATTGAAATTACAGTGGATAAAAACAGTGATTTAGACTATGTGGTATACCCCGCAGAAACCAGCACCAATGGCTATGGCCCCGGTGAAGTGGATGCAGAGATGATACGAAATGGTTATAATGTTCCCGGTGACCAGCCTCTTTTGTATTCCTCTGTAAAAAATATAGAGGTGGACCCAGAAGTGGGCAGTGCAACCATTGAAGTGGAAGTGCCAAATTTGAAACCGGGCGTTTACTATCGTCTTCATGCTGTGGCAAGAAACAATTTGGGCAGCAGCAGTGTGGCAGGCAGCGATTCTAAGGTGGCATGGTCCAATTCCTTTACAGCAAGAGATGTGACACCGCCTACACTTTATTTGGGCTGGACCAACACATTTAATGAAGATGCAGACACTGCAACAGGCTCTGTTTATGTTTCTACAAATGAACCTTTGTACTATATAGACGATGCAGGAGCAACGCAGGCCTTGACAGAGGATTTTCTTTTGAGGAATTTAATTGTATCTCCAAGCCCTGATACATTCCCTAATCTGCGTTCTGTTTATCGATTGGAGGATGTGTCTATGGCCGTTCCAAAGGATGCCAATGGCAGAGCAGAGGGCGACCCGGGTATACAATCCTTTACATTGCAATATAGAAATGCACCCATTGGCACAAATGTCACTTTCCCATATACATTGTGCGATATTAATGGAAATCAGTTAGGCGTTATGGTATTAAATCTATATTTAGACCAAGAGCTTTGGCCAGACGGCACATTCCGTCGCTGGTATCCAAAATGGAGCATTACCGGCATACCGGCAGAGTATGTCATCATAACAAATGTGGAAAATCAGCCACAGCAGCCGCCAACACAGCCTTAACAAAACAAAATGGAAAAAGAACACTCCTTATGAGAGTGTTCTTTTTGCTGAAAGCACAAAAATGTGGTATACTGCTACCAAAAAGGAGAAAACATTTGTGACCATAGAACAGGAAATATATGAATTTGCAGAAAAAAGAAATTTGCAATGGGGCATTACAACAGCAGAGCCATTTTGGGAGCTGTGTGATGTGTTATCAAAAAAAAATCAGGAATTGGAAGGCTTTGTGCAAAAGGATGTGCAAAAAAGGATTGACCCAAAATTGACCATGGAAAATGCCAAAAGCATCATTGTGCTGGCAATGGGCTATGGCTGTCAAAAAAAGAAAGGCGGCTTATACGGCCCTTTGTATGGGGAATTTTCAATGGGGGCGGTGGGAACAGATTATCATGTGGTTTTAAAAGAGCATTTAGAGGCATTATGCCGTCATTTAAAGCAAAAAACATCCCATTTTTGCGGTATGCCATTTGTGGATACAGGCCCTTTGGTGGACAGGGCAGTGGCCATTCGTGCCGGATTGGGCTGGCTTGGCAAAAATGGTTCTGTGCATACCTCCAAATTCGGCTCTGCGGCCTTTTTTGGCTATTTGATGACCAATTTGTCATTGAAGCCAAATGAGGCTGTTGCAGGGGATTGTGGAGGCTGTCAAATGTGCATTGACAGCTGCCCTGCAAATGCTTTGTCGAAAAATATGTTTCACATGAAAAAATGTATTTCCTATCTTACCCAAACAAAAACACTTTTGTCCATAGAGGATATGAAAAATATGCAAAAACAGCTCTATGGCTGTGATGTGTGTCAAGTGGTCTGTCCCAAAAATCAAAGGGCATTGGCCTCTTTTGCAGAGGTAGAAACGGCGTTTTCATTGGAGGAGCTGCTCCATTGCTCCAACAAAGCATTTTTGCAAAAAATAGGAAAAACCGCCGCCGGCTGGAGAGGCAGAAAAATATTGCAAAGAAATGCTGTCATTGCGCTGGGAAACAGCAAAAGCAAGCAGGCACTTCCCCTTTTGGAAAAAGCCTTGCAGGATGAAAGATGGCTCATTCGGCAAACAGCTGTGAGAGCCATATTCATTTTGCAGCAGCCAGAAGGCATTTCATTGCTGGAAAGGGCAGAAAAAACAGAGCAGCATACTGAAATATTACGGGAAATACAGCACATAAAATATCAATTAAAGGCAGGAGAATTCCATGGGCTATTGGAACACAAGGGGACTGAGAGGCAGCAGTCTGGAGGAGCTGATTAATTTTACAAATGATTTTTACAGACAAAAGGGATTGGCACTGCTGCAAAAAATTCCCACACCCATTACACCGGTACAGGTGGATAATCAAAAAAGAACCATCACACTGGCTTATTTTGACAAACAAAGCACAGTGGATTATATGGGGGCCATACAGGGCATTCCCATTTGCTTTGATGCCAAGGAAACTGCATTAAAAAGCCTTCCCATACAAAACATACACCCCCATCAAATACAATTTATGGAGGATTTTCAAAAGCAAAGGGGCATTTCTTTTTTATTGGTGCATTTTACCACAACAGATGAGTTTTATTTTCTTCCCTTTGAAACATTGCTTACTTACTGGAAGCAGTCCCAAAGGGGCGGCAGAAAATCCATTCCCTATGATGCATTTGAAAAACAGTATCAAATTCAGCAAAAGGGGGGGATACTCCAATATTTGCAGGCCATTGATACTTATCTGGCACAGCAGGAATAATATGGAACAAAAAAGGTCATGCTTTTGAAAAAAGGGGGAATTTTTTATGAAAAACATGGTCTTTTTCTATTGTTTGATATTGCTGCTTTTGACAGGCTGTTCTCAAAGGCCTCTCCAGACGCCTGCCCCAGAGGGGTCTCTGCGGGAAATAGAAGTGTATTATGAAGGGGAGCAAATGCAAAGCGCTGCATTTGCACCGGAAAACAGCTCTCTTTTGCTGGGGGCGTTTATCAAAGAGGACAAAAATATACAGGATATAGAAGCATTTGAAGCCATGACAGGAAAGCCTCACCAAATTTATGGCTTTACTGCCACATTGACAGAGGCCTTTCCCATGATGGATATATTGGAATGCTATGTAAAAGAGAAAATACCCCTTTTGGCATTGTATCCGCCTGACAGAAACAGTCCCTTTGAAGAAAAATGGCTGGAGCAGGCAGCAGAAAAAATCAGCCAGTACCGCATTCCTGTTTTGGTTGATTTTTATCCCAATGGTGCAGATTACGGCAGCGGAGAAGCCTATAAGGCATATTATCAAAAGGCGAGAGAGATTTTTAGACAAAAAGCACCCAATGCTGTTTTTATATGGACAATGAGTACAGATGATATGTATGTATGGCAGGCGTATTATCCTGAGGATGTGGATTGGATAGGCCTTTGTATTTATGAAAACGGCGAAGAGCCTATGATACCCACAGTGTTGCAAAAATGGTATGAAACATTTCAAAAACAAAAGCCATTGCTGTTATCTCAGGTGGGGGTTTCCCATTATTCCGATAAAAATGCAAAATATACAGAGCAGCAGGCCAGCCGGGAAATCACACGGCTTTATGCCTCTTTGGAGGAGTATCCTCAAATCAAGGCAGTGGTATACAGAAGCGTTGATTTTACAAATCAAGGCATAAAACAAATACAAGGAGAAAATTACACCATTACAGCAAACAAAAAGGTGCTGAGTGCTTATGAAAATGCAATAGAAAAAAGCAGACAATGGCAGAAAAACTGGTACAAAAGCTTTTCAAAGGCATATGAAAGGGACGGCGTTATTTATTTGTCCAAGGAGGCTGTAACAAAGGATATGAATGCAGATTTTACAGGAGAATTTGTATTGCTCAATGGAGAAGAATATATTTTGGCCCATGAAATTGCAGGCTATGGTTTTTGGCAAAAAAAGGATGCCGTATTTTTCTACAAACAATAAACAGCAGTTGTGGAAATGCTTTGGCTGTGATAACATATGTTCAATAATAATGATTTATATTTTAAAAAACAAGGGGGCAGAGAGTATGCTACAACGCTCTGTGATAGAAAATATATTGACAGCAGCACTGGCGCAGGGAGCGGATTTTGGAGAAATTTATGTAGAGCAAACACAAAAAAATACCGTATCTATGATAAACAGCAAGGTGGAAACGGCACTGTCCGGAGAGGACAGGGGAGCCGGTATCCGTCTGTTTTATGGAAACCAGGCAATTTATGCCTATACCAATGATTTGACAGAAAAAAATTTGATTCAAACAGCCAAAGCTGCTGCATTGGCCATGAAGGGAAATGGAAAAAAACAAATACTGGATTTTACAAGTCCGCCCAAAACAAATTATAACAGTATTGCAAAAATGCCTGAGAGCATATCAAAAAAACAAAAGGTGGCATTGATGAAAAATGCTTCCCAAGCGGCATTTTGCTACAATCCGCTTATTTCGCAAACAAGAGTGGGCTATCAGGACATTGTGCAGGAGGTTTTCATTGCCAACACAAGGGGAGTGTGGGCAGAGGATACCCGTGTGCGCACTCGTATGACAATAGAAGCCATTGCTTCTTCCCAAACAGAAAAGCAAAGCGGCTATTTTGGTCCCGGTGCTTCCATGGGCTTTGAATTGTTTGAAAATGTGGATATGGAGCAGGTGGCAAGGGAGGCCTCCCGTATGGCTGTGACCATGCTAAAGGCAGATTTATGCCCCAGCAAAAAAATGACAGTGGTCATTGAAAATGGTTTTGGAGGGGTGATATTCCACGAGGCCTGCGGGCATGGCTTGGAGGCAACGGCAGTGGCAAGAAATGCCTCTGTGTTTGCAGGAAAGCTGGGACAAAAAATTGCCTCCTCTGTGGTGACGGCAGTGGATGACGGCACCATTGAAAATGCTTGGGGCTCTGCCAATATAGATGACGAAGGGACACCAACCAGAAAAAATCTTTTGATTGAAAAGGGAATATTAAAATCTTATTTAATTGATACACTCAATGGCCAAAAAATGGGCATGGCCTCCACAGGCTCTGCCAGAAGGGAAAGCTATCGCTATGCACCCACATCCCGCATGACAAACACATACATTGCTCCGGGGGATACAAAGCCGGAGGATATCATAGCTGACACAGAATACGGCCTGTATGCCAAGCATATGGGAGGGGGCAGCGTGGACCCGGCAACAGGTGTATTCAATTTTGCGGTGCTGGAGGGGTATATGATTCGCAATGGCAAAATTGCAGAGCCTGTCAGAGGAGCCACATTGATTGGAAAGGGAAATGAAATATTGATGAGAATTGACAAGGTTGGCACAAATTTAAAAAGCGCTCAGGGTATGTGCGGCAGCATCAGCGGTTCTATTCCCACCAATGTGGGACAGCCTATGATTCGTGTCAGCGAAATCACAGTAGGAGGAAGGGGGTAAATTTTGTTGGAGAGAGAAGCATTTCAAAAAAAGTTGATTCAAAGAGCATTGGAGGAAGGCTTTACAGACTGCGAGATATATTATGAAGGCACAGAAAGCTTTGAGGTTTTGGTGTTGGAGGGAGAAATCTCCCAGTATGAAACAAGCAGTCAAATGGGAATTTGCTTTCGGGGACTTTATGAAAATAAAATGGGCTATGCCTATGCCACATCATTGCAAGAGGATACCATAAGCTATGTTTTGCAGCAGTCAAAGGAAAATGCTTTGGTGATGGAAGGAAACCAAAAAGAGAGAATATTTGAAGGCAGTGCCTTTTATCCGGAAATGAATAATTACAATCCGGCATTGCAATCCCTTTCTGCTGAGGAAAAAATGACTGCCGCAAAGGCAATGGAGCAGGGGGCATTGCAGCAATATGAACAGGTTTCCATTGACTACTGCATATTGCGAACGGTGCAAAAGCAAATTGCCATAGCAAACAGCAAGGGCCTTTCTCTTTTTCATAGAAAAAACGGCATTTTTGCCTCTGTCAGTACCATTGCCCAAGAAAACGGAGATGTGAAAACAGGCTCTGAGGACTGGATAAGCAATGACTGGAATGCATTTTCACCAAATGAAATCGGCAGACGGGCAGGACAAAAGGCTGTCGGCCATTTGGGAGCATACAGCCTGGAGTCGGGAGAATACAGGGTGCTTTTGGAAAACCATGTGGCCGCAGAGCTTTTGGCAGTGTTTGCAGGCATTTTTTATGGAGAAAATGTGCAAAAGGGCTTTTCTCTTTTGAAAGGAAAATTAAAAGAAAGGATTGCTTCCTCCAAAGTGACATTAAAGGATGACGGACTTTTGGAGGGGCTTAGCGGTTCTATGCCCTTTGACAGCGAGGGTGTGGCAGTGTGCAATAAAATATTGATAGAAAATGGCAGACTGGAATCCTTTTTATACAATTTAAAATCTGCTGCCAATGACAACACCCTTTCCACCGGCAATGGTTTTAAAGGAAGCTATAAGGATACAGTCAAAACAAGATGTACCAATTTGTATATACAGCCTGGAGGAAAAACCCCAAGAACATTGATGGCCCAAATGGGAGAAGGACTGCTTGTTACAGATATTACAGGGCTTCATGCCGGCGCCAATGCAGTTTCCGGGGACTTTTCCCTTTCTGCGGAGGGCTTTTGGATAGAAAGAGGACAGATTGTACGTCCGGTAGAACAGATTACAATCGGCGGAAATTTTTATACCATGTTAAAATCCATTGAAGAGGTGGGAAACGATTTGAAATTTATTGCACCCGGCGCCAATGGCACCATGGGCGCACCTATGCTGATGATAAAACGCCTTTGTGTGGCAGGTATTTGAGTACAAAAAAAGAAACCAGAACGAGGGGATTTGTGTGGAAATAATCAAGGAATGGTTTAAAACCATAATATATGCTTGCATTGTTGTTTTAATACTTTATTTTTTTGCATGGCCTGTTACCATAGAGGGGGAGTCTATGGAGCCTACTTTTTTGGACGGAGACAAGGTTATCACCTCCCGTGTGCTGACTATGGCAGAAAAATATGATGTGGGCGACATTGTAGTGTTTCATATGGTAGACAGTGACGGACAAAGAGATGTGATAAAAAGAGTCATTGGTGTGGCAGGAGATAAAATAGAAATCAAAAACGGCGTGGTGTATCGCAACGGCACTGCTTTGGAGGAGGAATATATCAGCGGAGACACACAGGGGGATATATCTGTAATCGTGCCGGAAAAAAGCCTGTTTGTGTTGGGGGATAACAGAGCTTATAGCTATGACAGCCGCATGATAGGCTCCATTTCTCAAAAGGATTTGAAGGGAAAGGTGATATTTCGCTGGTATCCCTTTTATCATATGGGAGCATTTTGAGAAGCATAGAGCAGTTCCAATACATCATTGTGTTTTTTTACAGAAAGAAGCTTTTGTTTTTGCAAAACACCGTTTTTGGGAAAAAGTGCTGTTCCCCCTCCCAGCAATAGAGGGATTACAAAAATCCGGTACTGGTCAATACAGTTATTTTCTATCAAAGGCCTGGCCAATGCAGCCCCGCCCAAAACCCAAATGTGCCTGCCCTGCTGTTTTTTAAGACTACAAATGAAATCACATATATTTTCATTGCAAAATGTGACGTGGTTTGTGTTTTTTAAATTTTGCCGGGTAAAGACATAGCATTTTTTTCCTGCATAGGGCCATGTGTGGCAGGAAAGCTCTGTCATGATTTGGTCATATGTTTTTTTGCCCATCAGTATGGTGTCTATGGTTTGCAAAAAGGCAGTGTATCCATAATCATATTCTGCACTGCTGTATGGCGCCAGCCAGTCAACAGAGCCATTTTTATCTGCAATATAGCCGTCTAAGCTCATAGAAATATAGACAATGACATTTCTTTTCATTTTTTGCCTCCTTAAAGTGGATTTTTTATTATTGTAATCATAGCACTAGAAAAATACAAGGGAAAAAATTGTATTTTTTGTATATTATTTCTTTTTATAAAAAGACGATAATATAAAAAAGGAGCATTGTATGGCAAATGAGAAGGGGGATTATGCCTATGAAAATTGAAGCAAGTACAGTCAATATGTATTCAGAAAGAAACTATATTGCCGTGGAGCATGAAATACGGGAAGAAAAACTGGAGTATGTAAAAGCAGACAAGACTTCCCTATCTGATATGGTCAAAAGCATGGTGCAGAAGCAGTCGGATATTTCCCAAACAGCCAAAACAAGCATTTCATTGGAGGACGAATGGACTATGAAAATCAGGCTGCTGGAAAAAATGCTTGATGCATTTTCCAAAGCGGCGGCGGGAAATTTTAACAGCTTGCTGGATTTATTAGATAATCCTATGGGATTTGACACAGAAAACACAGCGGCAGCACCTGCTGTGGGAAAATGGGTAAAAAATGTGAAGGTTTCCTCTTTTTTTGCAGAAAGGGAGCATACCACATTTTCAACAGTGGGTGTGGCAAAAACAGAAGACGGCAGAATCATCAATTTTGACATTGATTTGGAAATGTCACGGGAATTTGCCGCCCAGTTTGAAGGACAATGGCAGGAGGATGTTGTGTTTACAGACCCTCTTGTCATCAATTTGGAGGGAAACAATGCAGAGCTGACAGACCAAAAGTTTTTGTTTGATATTGATGGAGATGGTACAAAAGAGAGCATTTCCAATCTGCAAAGGGGAAGCGGCTATTTGGCCTATGACAAAAACGGCAATGGCATCATTGATGACGGCAATGAGCTTTTTGGTGCCAAAACAGGCAACGGCTTTGCAGAGCTGTCTGCCTATGATGCAGATGGCAATGGCTGGATAGATGAAAATGACCCTATATTTGAAAAATTAAAAATATGGACACAGGACGCCTCCGGCAATACAAAGCTGATAGGCTTGGCCGATGCAGATGTGGGAGCCATTTATTTAGGAAATGTTCCCACGGATTTTACATTGGAATCAGAAGGAGAGGTTCATGGACAAATACGTTCCACGGGATTTTATTTAAAAGAAAGCGGCGGCAGTGGCACCATACAGCACGTGGATGTGGCTGTT
This sequence comes from uncultured Clostridia bacterium, assembly GCA_944384265.1. GTDB lineage: Bacteria > Bacillota > Clostridia > Lachnospirales > Anaerotignaceae > Coprocola. The sequence goes on along the minus strand of CALWSR010000003.1, from coordinate 14,308 downwards.
TGAATAGAATGAAAATAGAAAACACAGCAATAAGCTGTTTCAAAACAGGTCTTTTAAGCATTACATAACAAAGGGACAGTTTGTTTTATGGCAGGCTTTTTATGGAAAAATCATAAAAAATACTTCTGTGTGTCCTTTTGCAATCAATAGCTTCCATGTCATACGAAATGGGAAATTGTTTAAAAGCAATCTGTTATTTTGCTGTAAAAATAGATAAATGGAGAGTATTTTGAAAGCTATTTTTGGCTTTTAAACGACTCTCTTTTTTCATTGGCGAAATAGTATGCCGGTTCTATTTGCTGTATGGAAAAGAAAAAACAGTGCTGTCAGGTGTAGATTTTTCTCTTTTGTTGCACCAGTCAAAAAATGGTTTCTTCTATTGTTTTGAAATTTTATGCTGCTCTGCTGTAAAAACAATGGTTTTAATTTATATATGAAATGGCTTTGTGATTTTTAAAAAATTGCAGTACCTCCATTTTGATAGGAAATGGTATTAATGGTTTTTGTGATATGCTTATTGACAATATTACTTTATAAATAATAAGTATTTGAAATATCATAACAGAATTATTATAATAAAGCCATACAATCTGTAAAAGCATTGCATATCTGCTGTTTTGAGTCCATAAAAAGCAGTGTGGGGTTACAAAAGCAAATTTGCGGCTGCTGATTTGAAAACAAAAATACAGCATTGCACCAATGCTTACAAAATGGATTTATAAAAGTATATTTGGTAAAAAATTTATTTTTACAGTAAACATATAAAATATATATCCTATTGGGCAGATAAGGCAATGGTATTTTTCATAATGGGAAAATAGGATATCAAACAAATTGTTTTTCATTTGCTGTATTTTGATAAAAGCTATCATAAATCATTTACAAAAATAGGAGCATTCCAAAAAAATGATTGACAGCATTTGCAGCATTGCAAAACAGTTTGTATTTTATGGGCGGTACTGCTGTTTTTTTCATAATGCTTATGGCGGCAGCCATGCAGAACATTAAAATGGAGAAAAAAGAAAGCCTGTTTTTTGGCAAAATATTTGAAAAAATTACCCCTCTCCCTATTTTAATACAGACTCTGTGACTGCAATAGGAAATGGAGAGCTGTAAAATATGAACCAAAACCGGCTCTTTGCATTTTTTCTGCCATAGACTGTCCAAAGGGGAAAATGGTAAGCATTTTTTTGTTATTTTATTCCCATAGAGCAAGCTCTTTATGATATTTTGAATTTTATACTGAATCCTATTTTTTGTATATGAGCACAACACATGATTGATACAAAAGGGATTTGAAATATTTTACAGCGTTTTAAAAATACAATAGAAGGATGTGTTATGTTAATATGAAAAATGACATGGCATTGAAAATGTGAATTTTAAAAATGCAGCAAAGAGATGGACGCTGCTTGAAAAAAAGCAAATAAAAAGATTGGGGCATTGCAGCAGTTTTCTTAAAAGGCTCTTTTGACAGGCTGTAGAAGGAGAGAAAAGCAGAGAGGTGGATTTGAGGGCAGAAGCAGTGTTTCATAGCATATTAAAGTAACAAAATCCAATAGAATAACAGGAGGTATTTATGAAAAAAATAATCAGTTTTCTATTTTTTATATGCATATTATGTTCTATGATGGCTTGCAGCTCCGCCACAGAGGTTTCTGCATTGTCTGAGAACAAAAGCGGTATCCAAGGGGATGTGTCAAAGGAAAATATATTGATTGCTTATTTTTCTCCAACCGGAACCACTCGGCAGATAGCAAAATATATGGCAGAGGATACCAATGGAGCTTTGTATGAGATTGTACCTGAGATTGCCTATACCCCAGAGGACTTAGATTATGACAATACACAGGCAAGGGCAGTCACAGAGCAGAATGACCCTTCCTCCCGACCTGCCATTTCCGGCACTGTGGAGAATATGAAGCAGTATGACATTGTGTTTGTTGGCTATCCCATATGGCATGGTCAGGCGCCTAAAATCATAAATACATTTTTAGAAAGCTATGATTTCAGCAAAAAAACAATCATACCATTTTGCACCTCCCATAGCAGTGAAATGGGTACAAGTGCTGCCGATTTGCATACATTGTGTTCTGACACTGCAAATTGGCTTTCAGGAAAAAGATTTTCAAAAAATACAACAAAGCAAGAGGTGAGTCAGTGGATGAACAGCATAGATATGAACCTGCAAAAAGTGGGAGAATTTGATTTTGAAACAAAAACTGTTATGTTGAACAGTGGGTATACAATGCCCATTATGGGGCTTGGTACATACAGTCTTTCTGATGAAGTATGCTACCGTTCTGTAACGGCATTGCTCAATGAGGGAGGACGGCTGATTGATACAGCATATATGTATCAAAATGAAGCCAGTGTTGGCAGAGCCATTCGGGATTCGGATGTGGCAAGAGAGGAAATTTTTGTTATTACAAAGCTTTATCCCAGCCAATTTGCAAATGCAGAGCAGGCCATTGATGAGGCCCTTTCCAAGCTAGATATTGGTTATATTGATTTGATGCTGCTTCATCATCCCGGTGCAGGGGATGTAAAGGCATATCAAGCAATGGAGCAGGCTGTAAAAGAGGGCAAAATCCGTTCCATAGGTCTGTCCAACTGGTATGTGGAAGAGCTGGAGGCATTTCTGCCTCAAATTACCATTCCCCCTGCGCTGGTGCAAAATGAAATTCATCCCTATTATCAGGAAAAGGATGTCATTGCTTACATTCAGCAAAAGGGAATTGTGGTACAAGGCTGGTATCCCTTTGGAGGCAGAGGCCATACAGCAGAGCTGTTTGGGGATGAAACCATTTCCTCCATTGCGCAGAGCCATGGCGTGACTCCGGCACAGGTGATTTTAAGATGGAATCTGCAAAGGGGTGTTGTGGTCATTCCCGGTTCAAGCAATCCAAAGCATATTCAAGAAAATTTGGATTTGTTCGATTTTGCATTGACAGAGGAGGAAATGGAACAAATTGGTGCCCTTGACCGTAATGAAAAGCATGATTGGTATTGATTATAATGCAAAAAGACAAACGATTAAAAGTCAAGTCTAAAAGTGAAGCTTTTGAATGAATGACAGAAATGTACTTTAGATATAGCTGTACTTTGAAAACTGTATGAAAAACAGAGTGTCATTGCTGATATGAAAAAAGGAGCAAAAATGATTTTTTGCTCCTTTTTTGTTGGTGAATCCAATAAAAACCCCCGGCTATGCCGGGGGAATCAGCAAGCTTTCGCTTCAAGCAAAACCTCCTATGCTATCATTATATTGAGTCCGCCAAGACACAAGAAAGCATAGGAGGTTTTTATAGGAATCCTTTAGCACATACAAGTTGGGAATTTAAATATCATATTGTATTTGCACCAAAGTACAGAAGACAGGTAATATATGGAAAAATGAAAGCTGAAATAGGGAAAATACTTAGAGAGTTATGTGAAAGAAAAGGAATAGAAAGCATAGCGGCAGAGTGTTGTCCAGATCACATACATATGCTGATTCGTATACCACCCAAATGCAGCGTGTCAGAAGTAGTTGGATACTTGAAGGGAAAAAGCGCTTTCATTATTTTCCACAGATATGCGAGCCTAAAATACAAATATGGAAATAGGACATTTTGGTGCAGAGAATATTATATTGATAGGGTAGGAAAGAATACAAAAAAGCGCCGGGAATATATCAACAAGCAGTGAAAAGAAGATTGGATGGCAGATCAAATAAGCTTAAGCGAGTACATTGACCCGTTTACGGGTGAAAAGGTAAATAAAAATAGCCGCCAAGGGCGGCAGTTGAGAAAGTAAAGCCCTTGGGACCTTCAATGGGCTTGCAAGCGCAGCTGATAATAGCCCGGCAGAGCAAACCACCGGCTTAGCCGGTGGTTCTGATATCAGTAAAACCATAGGTTAGATATGCAGCCTACGAAAGCCTTTTGGTATTGCGGTAAAGGTAAAACGCCCTTTGACCATCATAAAATCTGCTGCTTATAGAAGAAAACAAATTTTGAAAAAAAGCGGCACTTTTTTTAGAGACAATCAGAAAATACCGTTTTTGGCTTTCAAAAGAAAGGGTAGTAAAAGCCCTGCTTTGTTCCAATGGGATTGGTGTCATTGGGCAAGGCCTTTTGCAACAAGGCTGTAATGTATATGCTTTCCTCCCATGAAATCCATAGTATGGCCTTTTGGGCTGTCATTTCTTTTTTATATGATTTTGCAATATTTCTTTTTTAGCACATAAAATACCCTCAAGCAGTTTTTTATATTTTACTGTTCTGCTTGAGGGCAGCATATAGGCAATGGGCAGATATTTTTTATAAAAAGCAAACAGGACTGTACAAAAGCCGTTAAACAGGTATTTTTTTTAGTATCAAAAGCTTTTGTCCGGGATAAATCAAATCAGGATTTTCAATATCGTTTAACAAAACAATGTCTTCTATTGTAGTGTTATGCTCCTTTGCAATGGTCCATAGGCTGTCATGTTTTTTTACAACATAAATGATGGCACTGGCATAGGGAATGATTTCTGTATTGGATTCATCAAAATCCATTTCTGTAATGATTTCTCCCTCTTTTTGTTCTGTCACAATGGCTTCCAGATTCAGTGTGGCTCTTGCTTCTATTTCATTTGCCGAAAGCATATTGGCAGTGACATCCTCCACAGAGGCGGTGACATGGGCCTGTGTGTCGGCTCTGGTGCCTTTGATTTCAATTTCCTGAGAAAAAGGGAAGCTTTGTGTTACAACATGGACAGGAGCAGCATCATTTTCTCCCATATAAAGCACTTCCAATGCAACAACGCCCTGTACCTCCACCTTATCCTCCATAGGTACCACATCATCCACTATCACATCGGCCCATATTTTTTCTATTTGTAAAATAGGCGTTGCCGTATCCTCCAGTACAATGGTTTCTTTTAAAGAAAACTGATTTTTGTTTGTACCTATGGTGTTTGGATAATGTATGGTCTGTCTTTGTATGGAAAGGGGCTTATTGGGATAATAGGCGTCCTCTATCAGCTCCATTTCTTGGCAGTCAGTCACCTTCATGTTGCAGGCAACGGTGATTTCTGTGTTCAATATGCGGTCCTCTCCATCTTCATCAGCCATTGGCTCTATCTGCTTTTGCTCCACCTGCAAAGCTGCTGTGGCCAGCATTTTGGATGTAATGTCATTGCCGTCTATGTAGCCGTTAAATGGCACCTCATGCTCCACCACTTCTAATATGCTCTCGTCTGTATCGCCCACATATAATGTGCAAAGCTTCATGTTTCCTCTGACGAGTACCCTTCCTTCCATGGGGCGAATGTCTTTGTCTGTAATGATGGCGTCTGTCTGCAAAATTTCTCCTATATTTGGCTTGCTGGAGGGGATAACAAGGTCTTCCTTTACCACAAATTTTTCTTTTTTGTTTTCCACAGTGGAATTGACCTTCATGGTCCCTTTTTTGGTTTGCAGCTGGGGCATATCGTTTATGGCCTCTATCATTTCTCCTTCATAAGCAGTGGTGGCCTCTGCCGTGACAGTAATGACTGCTTTGATATTGATTTTTCTGTCATTTAGCAGCTTGCAGTCCAAATGGTTCAATACGGCAGAAAGTGTAATATCTGCATTTTGGTCGATGCCTTCAATATGTATGATATCCTCAATGGGCAGTGATGCTTCCATGCCGCCTATGGGCTTGATGCTTTTTTTGCTTTGATACAATATGCAAAGCAGCAGCTCTCCTGAAAAATTCACTCTATCCTCATTTCCCTTTGCCTCTTGCAGCTGTACGCTGCCATGACAGCGCAGTATCTGCTCAATGTCCGGCTTGCTGTCCGGTACAATCACGTCGCCTTCCAATAATATTTGTGCAGATTCCCTTCCTGCTTGCTGGTCAAGGGTAATTTTCTTTTTTTCTAATTCCCAAGCCATACAAAAAGCCTCCTTTACCTTTGTCTATGATGATACTATATGATAAAAAAATAAAAAGTATGCCTTGGATTTTGTGAGGAAAAAAAGAGATTTTTTGTTTTTATACCATATCACAATGACTTTTGTATCAAGAAATGCTAAAATAAAAAATGGGAGGAAAGCAAAAAAATGTTTTTTGTCCCAAAAATGCAATGCTGTATTTTTAAGGAGAGAGGACTATGGCATATTATAAGGTATTGTTGGCAGATGATGAAAAAGAAATCAGACAGGGGATTATTCAAAAAATAGATTGGCAGGCAAATGGTTTTATATTGGCAGGAGATGCCTCTAACGGCAGAGAGGCATTGGAGCTGGCAGAAAAAATACAGCCTCATGTTGTTATGACAGATATCAAAATGCCCTTTATGAATGGCTTAGAGCTGGGAGAAAAATTGGCAACACAAATGCCGCTGACAAAGCTGGTGCTTTTTTCCGGCTTTGATGATTTTGAATATGCCAAGCAAGCCATTCAAATCAATGCTTCAGAATATATATTAAAGCCTGTGGATTCCAAGGAAGTGACAACATTGCTCCAAAAGCTGAAAAAACAGCTGGACCATGAAATGAAGGAAAGACGAGATGTGGAGATACTGCGTCAAAATTATATACAAAGCCTGCCCATACTGCGCCAGCAATTTTTTTCCGGTTTGGTAGAAGGCAGCTTTTCAGAGGAAAGAATATGGGAGCTGGCAAAGCAATATGAAATTGACCTGAAGGCAGACTGCTGGGCTGTCACAGTCATAAGGGGGGATACAAAAGAAAATGGAGGCAAAGGCTCATTGTCCGGTCAGGCGGAGCTGGTTCCTTTGTCATTGCAGAGAATTGTTTCTGAAAATTTAAAAAGAGTTTATCGTACCATTAACTTTTTATATAATGATGCATTGATGATTATAGCATTGTTTCAAAAAAAAGAAGCAGTTTTGGGCTATGTGGGAGCCATGAACCGCATTTGTGATATGGCAAGGGATGTTTTGGAGCTTTCTGTAACGGCAGGCATTGGCTCTGTCTGTCACAAGCTGTCCCATTTGCAGTATTCCTTTGAAGGGGCTGTCAATGCACTGGAGTATCGTATGCTTTTGGACGAAAGTGCCATTTTTATTGATGATGTGGAGCCAAATAAAAATGTGGTGCAGCTGGATGAGGCACAGCAAAAGGCATTGATTCGTGCCATTAAATTGGATACTGCTAAAAAAATAGAACAAACAGTCAACCATATGATGGATTATTTTAAGCAAGCCAATACGGCTATGAATCAATATCAGATTTATATGACAGAGCTGCTTTCGGAATTGTTTAAAATTGTGAGAACTTATCAGCTGGATATGGAAGAAATATTTGGAATGGATTTTAAGGGCTATTTTTCCATGCAGGATTATGAATCCTTGGAGGATTTGAAGCAATGGCTGACAGAGGTCTGCATCAATATCAGCATAAGAATCAAAAGAGAAAGACTGGATTCTACAAAAATATTGGCAGAAAAGGCCAAAGAGTTTGTGCAAAAAAATTATGGCAACAGCGATGTGTCCGTAGAAATGCTTTGCAGCTATCTGCACGTAAGCCCTGCTTATTTTTCCACCATATTTAAAAAGGAAACTGGCTCCAGCTTTATCAGCTATCTGACAGACATTCGCATGGAGGAGGCAGTAAAGCTGCTCAACACCACAGATGACAAAACCTATATCATTTCTGCAAAGGTGGGGTATACAGAGCCAAATTATTTCAGCTATGTTTTTAAAAAGCACTTTGGTGTTTCTCCTTCTAAATATCGAAATGGGAAATAAAGGAGGAAGACAATGGGAGAAAATATCAAAAAATGGATGGCATATTTTAGAAAAAGAGATATCCGTTTTGTCATTTCCATTTGTTTTACACTGGTTGCAGTTTGCGGCAGTGCCTTTATTGGTATGTCATTGTTTTTTCGTTTTTCTGCCGCCAACGAAGCCGCATTGGAGGAAAACAACAAAAGAATTGTCAATCAGGTAAACATGAGCCTGGACGGATATTTAAGAAATTTGATGAAGGTGTCTGATACCATGCGCTATCGTGTGCTAAGAGACCGTGATATTGTAGAGGACAGCTTTAACAGTGATATGAATTTGCTTTATGAAGCAAATCGGGAAAGCATTGTCAGCATTGCAGTGTTTGATAAGGAGGGAGAGCTGATAGACGCCACTCCCTTGGCAAAGCTGAAAAAAACGGCAGAACCAAAAAAAGAAAGCTGGTTTTATGAAGCCCAGACAAAAATAGAAAATATCCATTTTTCAACGCCTCATGTACAAAATTTGTTTGAGGATGTGGAATATAAATATAAATGGGTGGTTTCATTGAGCCGTTCCATAGAATTGATGAAGGGGGGAAAAACAGAAACAGGTGTTTTGCTGGTAGATATGAATTTCAGCGGCATTGAACAAATATTTAAAAACATTGATTTGGGAAAATCCGGATATGTTTATTTGATGAATGATGACGGAGAGATGATATATCATCCAAGACAACAGCTGATTTATTCCAATTTGGAAAAAGAAAGCAGCAGACAGGCCGCCGCCTATGAAGACGGCAGCCATGTGGAGCGTTTTGAAGGACAAAAAAGACTGGTGACAGTCAAAACAGTGGGATATACAGGCTGGAAAATAGTGGGGGTTTCTCCTATGGTGGAAAGTCTGCAAAATAATTTTCAGATTCGTATGTTTGTGCTGATATTATTTTTGTTTACCATTTTTTTGCTGCTGCTTGCCAATACATTTGTTTCTGCCAAAATTGCAGACCCCATTATGGAGCTGGAAAAATCAGTAAGAGAGCTGGAGCAGGGGCATTTGGATGCACCCATTGCCATAGGCGGCTCCTATGAGATTCGTCATTTGGGGGAGGCCATTCAATCCATGGCAGAGCAGATGCAAAAGCTTATGGACGATATTGTTACAGAGCAGGAATCCAAAAGAAAAAGCGAATTTGATGCCCTGCAAAGTCAAATCAATCCCCATTTTTTATATAATACATTGGATTCCATTGTATGGATGGTAGAAAATGAAAGATATCAGGAGGCCATTGTCATGGTTACTTCCTTAGCAGGCTTTTTTAGAGTGGGACTAAGCAAGGGCAAAAATATCATTCCCTTGGAGGATGAGCTTAACCATGCAGGCAATTACATCACAATACAGCATATGCGCTTTCGGGATAAATTTACATTTCACATCAATGTGGAAAAGGGGCTTTTACATATGGCAACCATTAAGCTGATTATACAGCCCCTATTGGAAAATGCTGTGTATCATGGCGTGGAATTTATGGACGGAGACGGAGAGATTGAAGTCAACGCCTATTCCAAAGACGGGGGGTTATATATTGATGTGGTGGACAATGGCATGGGCATTCCCGAAGAGGAAATAGCCGGTCTTTTGAAAAGAGATGCCACCCACAGAGGAAAGGGCAGTGGAATCGGACTGAGAAATGTTCATGAAAGAATACAGCTTTATTTTGGAGAGGCCTATGGACTGACCATATTGAGCGAAGCAGATGTGGGTACAACTGTGAGAATCCATTTGCCCTTGGTTTCTTATGAAAGTGCAGAACAATGGGGAGGGGAGAAAAGTTGAAAATAAAAAATATATTTTTTATATTTTCTGTTGTGATACTTTTTTTTGCAATGGTATATTTTATATCCTTTGACATGACAGAACAGCCCATGGAATCTGTGTATACAAAAATTTCTGTCATTACCAGAGAAACCAGCAGTGACCACATAGTCAATTTGCAGCAGGGCATGGAACAGGCACAGTCAGATTTGGATGTGGAAATCAGCCTTGTGACATTGACAGAGCAAAACAATGCAAAAGAACAAAAAAAGCTGATAGAAAGAGAGCTAAACAGCGGCACCCAAGCCATTGTCATTACGCCCATAGAGGATGAGGCATTGCATGAAGCAATACAACAGGCTGCCAAAGAAATTCCCGTCATTGCCATGGGAAGCAGCATACAAAGCAGCAGCATTTCCGAAAGTGTTTTGGGACAGGATGAAAAAATGGGGCAGGAATTGGGCAGGCGCATTATTTATAAAGGTGTTTTTGATAAAAAGGTGCTGCTTTTAGAAAGCAGTCTGCACTGTGATGCCATACAAAACAGACAAAGGGGTCTGGAGTCTGTGCTGGAAAAAAGAGCCAAAAGCATTGTCAAAATGCCTGTTGTGCTTTCGGCAGATACAGCAAAGCATTTGAAGAAGCTCATTGATGAAATACAGCCGGATATCATTGTGGCACTGGAGCCTACCATATTGGATATTACGGCAGAAGCTGTACAAAATATGCAAAAAAGCCACATTGCCGTATATGGCTTTGGCATGACCACAAAAACGCCGTCTTATATTGAAAAAAATATGATTGCAACAGCCATCATACAAAATGATTTTAATTTAGGCTATTTGAGCATACGAAGTGCCATGGAAGCATTGGACAAAATAGAAAACAAACAAGAGGGAGAAATTGATTATGCCCTTATAAACCGTTATAATATGTATACAAAAGAAAATCAAAGATTGTTGTTTCCCTTTGTAAGATAGAGGTGATTGAAATATGGCTGGCAAAAAAAGAAAAATGGTGCTATTGTTTTTTATCATTGTGCTGTGTATGCAGATAGGCTGTCAAAAGCAGACCGCACAGATACAAAAAAATACGGTTTCGGAAATCAAATTGGGTGTGGCTGTTTACAAAAAAGAAGACACATTTATATCTATGCTGATATCAAATTTGGAGGAAGAAATCAAAAAAGCGCAGCAGCAAAAAAATGTGAAAATTACCATGAACACTATGGATGCCAAGGGCAGCCAAACGGTGCAGAATGACCAAATTGATAAATTGATAGAACAGGGCTGTGACATACTTTGCGTCAATTTGGTGGACAGAACGGTGGCTTCTGCTGTCATTGACAAAGCAAAGGCGGCGGATATTCCTGTTATTTTTTTTAACAGAGAGCCTGTAAGCGAGGACTTGGAAAGATGGGACAATGTTTATTATGTGGGAGCAGAGGCCAGTGAAAGCGGATATTTGCAGGGGCGCATTGTGGTGGAGGCCTATGAAAAAAATCCATATGCCATAGATAAAAATGGAGATGGAAAAATACAGTATGTTGTTTTGGAGGGAGAGCAGGGACATCAAGACGCCCTTTTGAGAACAGAATATGCTGTAAAAACCATTACAGATGCAGGCATACAAATGGATAAGCTGGCAGGAGATACAGCAAACTGGGATAGAAGCCAAGCAGCCACAAAAATGAATCAATGGCTGCAAATGTACAAAAATCAAATAGAGCTGGTGCTGTCAAACAATGATGATATGGCCATAGGAGCCATTGATGCCTATGAAAGTGCAGCAAAGCCGTTGCCGGCCATTGTGGGTGTGGATGGCACTGCATTGGCAATAGAAGCATTGCAAGAGGGCAAGCTGTTGGGAACTGTGGAAAACGATGCCCAAAAGCAGGCAGAGCTTATATTTTCATTAAGCTATGATTTGGCCATTGACCCTAGGCCTAGAGAAAACACAGATATGAGCAAACAAAAATATTTTTTTACAAAATATACCATAATATATCCGGAGGATATTTTGAAAAAATCTGATAAACAAGGGGATTTGGATACAAATCTATCATACCATGGAAAAGTTACAGAAAGCTTTTATTTGTGCAGGGCATCTGTTTTGCTCACACAATGACAGCAGAAGGCTATTCATTTATTTCAAAAATAGATATCCTATTTGATTTGTCTGACATTATGGAATATGCTTTCCTGCTGAAGAGGCTTTTGGCCCAGCATACAGCTTGGGATGTCATGCAGAAAATGAGGTTTGCCATCATCCATGATGTGGCAGAAAAAATGCCAGTGCTTAGGCATATGCTGCTTTGCTTGCAGCAAAAGGGAAATGGAGAATCTATTTTAAAAAGAGAATGGAAAGGGTTATTTTGTGTGCTGTCTATGATTTTGGCTTTATGAATGGCTGAAAAAAAGCTTTTTGATAATCTGTAAAAAGAAAGAATAAAGCAAAAATAAATTTTCTATACTGCCTTTTTTAGAGCAACAGGATACAAATTAGAAATAAATTGACAGCCATTTCTGTCATAAAGCGCAGATATTGTTGGAAGCATAGAAAAGCCCTGCCCTTTTATATGGCTTTGTGCTGTGAAAATACATAGATAAAAAACAGATGACATATTATTTTGAAAAAAGATATGTGGCGGTTATCAGTACTGTGTATATACTGTTGTAAAAAGGGGATATTTGTACCATAGATAAGTATATGCGTATTTTGAAATTGTTATATTTTATAAAAAGCGGCACCCCAAAATGGAATTTTCATAAAAATGATGGAAGATTTTGTTGTTTTTTAGGCATTTTATGGAATTTGAAAAAAAGCTTTTTGTTTTATTGACAGACAAAAAAAGAATGTATACAATAAATACAGCAAGAAAAGTACTTTAATAATGGTATCTTTCTTCTGCTTTTTACCAAAGAAAAATATAAAAAATACAAAAGAAGCTCTAAAAAAGTACAAAAGAATTTAAAATAATTTAAACAAACCATTTATAAGACATTATGTTACACAAACAGCAGATGATAAATTGTCTGCTGTTTTGCTTTTTTTATCAATATCGTATCAACACAATAAATTTATGGAATTTTTTAAATCATATGGTTGACAAAAGAGCGGCTTTTGCATACTATAAAACAAGGGGTATGATTGTATTTATAACCATTATTTTATGTGATTTTATAAGGTAAGTAACAGGAGGAAAAAGAAGTGTCTAAAAAAGCGTCAGAATCAGAACGATATGACAGAAAAAGAAAAATGGAAAGAGAAGCAGAAGTACAAAAAAGAAAGCATGAGCTGTCAAGAAAAAAAAGCGGTAGGCCTAAAATGCTGCAAAACGGTTATACAAGAGGTCATTTTCGTTATGAAGATGAATATGAATATGAAGCTTAGAAAGAGGGTATCATAATGGCATTTCAGCAGAAATACAAAGTGTGTTTCTGCTGTTTTTCATAAAAAGGGAGGATAAGGAGGCAATGAAATGATTTCTTTTAAAAATGATTACAGCGAAGGTGCATACACCGGCATATTGGAAAAAATGCTGGAGCAAAATACTATACAAAATGCAGGCTATGGAGAGGATATACACTGCCAAAGGGCCAAAAAAGCCATTGAAAAAAAACTGTGCTGTGAAGACTGTGCCATTCATTTTTTGGTGGGAGGCACCCAAGCCAATTTAACAGTGATTTCCCACTGCTTAAAGCCTTATCAAGGGGTGATAGCGGCAGACAGCGGACACATCAATGTCCATGAAACAGGTGCCATAGAGGCCACAGGACATAAAGTGATTGCCATGCCCTGTCAATATGGAAAGCTGTCTGTGGCAGATGTGCAAAAGGCATTGGATATCCATACAGACGAGCATATGGTACAGCCTAAAATGGTGTATGTTTCCAACCCCACAGAGGTAGGCACACTGTATACCAAAAAAGAATTGGAGCAATTGAGAGATTTTTGCAGAGAAAAGGATTTGATATTTTATTTGGACGGCGCCAGAATGGCCTCTGCATTGACAGCACCTGACAATGACATTGCCTTTGAAGCATATCAAAATCTGGTGGATATTTTATACATAGGCGGTACAAAATGTGGAGCATTGTTTGGAGAAGCTGTTGTATTTTTTAAAAAAGCATTGCAAAAGGATTTTCGCTTTTCCATAAAACAAAAAGGGGCAATGCTGGCAAAGGGATGGCTTTTGGGCATACAATTTGAAACATTGTTTGAAAATCATGTTTATGAAGAGCTGGGAAAATATGCCAATGATATGGCAAAAAAAATTGAAAGGGCCATTTCAAAAAAGGGATATTCCTTTGCATTTCCCCATTGCAGCAATCAGCTGTTTCCCATTTTTCCTGATGATGTTTTGAAAAAGCTGGAAAAGGAGTTTGCATTTACATTTTGGGAAAAAACAGATGAGAAGCATACAGCCATACGCATTGTGACAAGCTGGGCAACGAAGGAAGACAATGTAAACAAGCTGATAGAGGCCATTGAAAGAAGCTGATTTGCAGCAGCCTTCATATTATTTCAAGAAAGCAGGGTATTTCCAGTGTCGCTTTTTATGAAAATTCATTTTTATGCAGCTTGCAGAGAAAGTGGTTTTATATGCTCACAAGAGAAAGGGTTTGGAAAACAAAGGATTCTCCAAGCCGAAGCAATTTATCTCCTACAAGAAAAGCAGTGGATTTTAAGGGCTTTATGTCCGTGGAGATAGCTGTGTATACTTTTTCTCAAAAGCTTGCATGAAATGAGATTTTGCAGAAGGGCCGTTGTACTTGTGGCTGCCATGAA
>CALWSR010000002.1 GCA_944384265.1 uncultured Clostridia bacterium | reverse complement strand
ACACAAAAAACAGCCGGAAGAGCCATGGGAGAGGTGGCACAGCAAACAGGGGAAGAAATAGCCCAAAGAGGTGCAAGGGAAGGAGCAGAAGAATCAGCCCAAAGAGGTGCAAGGGAAGGAGCAGAAGAATCAGCCCAAAGAGGTGCAAAGGAAACAGCAAATATACCTCATAAAGTGGTGAGAGAGGCAAGTGGAAAAACCGGCGATGGTGTAAGGATAAGCAGTGCTGTACAAAAAAACAAATTTTAGGACAGTAGATGATGGTGGAAGAGTAAAGTTTTTAGGTACTACAAGTCAAATTAGAAAAGTAGACGAAATTTTAGATTCAAAATTTGAATATAAAAGATGAGGTATTTTCCTCATTTTTTTATTTTACCAGAAAAGAATTAATATTTCAAAACCATTTACTTTTATATTATAATGATAAAAAGTAATATTTTATGTTTCTTCTATATGATATGTAAAACACAAAATTGGTTTCAAAAAAATGCAAAAGGCCACAGAACAAAAAGTTGGATTTGTAAAGGTGCAACAAAAAGCTGTTTTGACAGCATAATGTGGAGGTGTGAGAAAGAAGCTTATGAGCAAAATTGTAAAAAGAGGATTTTTCCCAAATGATGAAAAGGAATTTTCAACAAAATCCATAGATAAGCTGTTTTTGGCAGGGGAAGATTTATGGTATTTGTTAAATAAAAATTATCCTATAAAGGGAGCATCTACCTTTGTAGGAAATCATTATTTATTGTCAGAGCGGCAGAGATTGGCATTGGTAAGAGCCATTTCATCGGAAAAAAATATTAAAATGAGAAAAAGCAAGGAAGTGAAAGCCATTCCTTATGGAAGCATAGTAAACATTGATGGCTACAACACAATCATTACATTGGAGGTGGCTTTATCCAACTCACTGCTGTTAAAATGTATGGATGGCACCATTCGGGATTTGGCTGCACTGAGAGGCACATATCGCCTGATTGACAAAACAGATTATGCTGTGCTGTTAATTGGCAGGGCTTTGGAAAAAAACAAAGTAAACAAAGCAATATTTTATTTGGACGCACCTGTATCAAATTCAGGCAGGCTAAAACAGAAAATTATAGAAATATTAGATTCTTTTCCATTTGAGGTGGAGGTGGAGGTAATTAACAATGTTGATGGAGTTTTAGAAAAATTAGATTATGTGGTTACAAGTGATGCCATTATTCTTGACAAATGTATTAGCTGGATTAATTTAAATGCAAAAATAATAGAAGAAATTGGAGAAAGTGATATGTGTTTGGATTTTAGCTCATTATATAGATTGACACAGCCATAATGATTTTGGTTTTCAAAGCCAACAAAAAGAAAGACACATTGAAAATCATGTACAGAATATGGCAAAAAAGAGCTGTAATAATGAAAGCATTGTTTTTGCTGCCAAAAGAGAACATCAATATTGCCAAAGAAATATACCTATAAAATACTTTTATATAAATATGGTTATGGTTTTATAGGATTGATTGTGTATGAGGGAGGAAGGCCAATGACAAAAGTAATCCCCAAAATGATATGTGGTGTCCTATTTGTTTTTATACTGCTGTTTTTGTGCAGCTGCAGCGCTCGCTATCAAGAAAACAAAAAAATATATCAATATGCTCAAAAATATGCCCAAAGCAGAGCAGCCGAGGCAATTTGGGAAAAATACAACATTGAAGCCGACACCCATGGATATGAGGTACAGGGGGAACAAATGGGCTTTGCATTTTATGCAGATTCAGAGGTTGTAGTATGTATGAGCTATGAAGGAAAAAGGTTTTGTGCATTGATTGACCTTTATGATAAAGATGTATTGTGGGACAACTATCAGCAAGAGCAATATCAGCAAATTTTGCTGGAATATCTGTTGGAACTATACCATTTGCCTCAGCCAAGTGGGTCGGATGTGACATTTTCTATTGCCGGCGGAAAATCTGGAAAGGCACCCTTTGGAACAGATTATGACGCCCATAATTTGGTAAACTTTCGTTTTGATGGGCAGACGGTGGAGGATTTCCTTTCTCGGCTTGACAGCTTGGAATACGAAGTGGCATATCTGGATTTGGAACAGTCATTAAACGGCATTACGCTTTCTGAGGAGAACTGGCCGAAAACAGAAAATTTTTCTGTTGCATTGCGTATTCGACAATATATTTCCGGCTTTGATTTTTCCATAGATGAAAAATTTGATTTTGCCATGGTTACGCCCCATTTTAGCGGAGTACAATATTTGAAGCAATGGCTTTCTGCCTATGGACGTTATAGTCAATCAGAGGCATTTCAAAGGCAATGGGAGTTTTATGATTTTTATCATATAAAAAGAGGAGAACTGACATGGATTTCCACAACTGACATGGATATGGATAAAAGTATCTCTTTTTCACAATGTGATTCTCATTGGATACAAGAATATTCTAATGCCAGCTTTGTGTATCGGCCCATTTCAGATTGCTTTATGGTGGAGGAGAAGCATTTGAATATATGGCTCTATATTTGTACAGACTTGGCAAATGCATATGACAATGATATATTCATTGCCTCTCGGGATAAAAACACAGGAAAAGTACAAATATTAAATCATATTCTGTCTGAAAAAGAGCTGGCTCTTCTTTCGCAGGAGGATGCTTTTGATATGTATGAAAAATATTCCAATAACATTTTTTCCATAAGGCCCGGTTTGGAATATGCGGTGGTGGAAAGAATAGAGCAGATTCCAAAATAAAGGCAATAGAAATGAGAAACACAGAAAAGTACAATAAAAATTTATTTTGATAAAAAATGAATTTTGACAATGTTGTTTTTGAAATGTAAAATTTTTACAGAATATTTTGTGAACCGGTGGAGTATTGAAAATAGAGATGTGTTCCATTAATATAAAAAATGATATGGCATTGTAAATATAACATTTGAAAATATCACAATGGAATTGTTTCCATTTTCTTTCAAAAAAAGTAATCAAACAAATTGGAGGCACTGTCTGTCAATGCCCCTTTTAAAACCCTGCATAGGTCGGAACAGATAAAAAATGCAGAGTTTGGCTAGTAATGTTTGATTTCATATAAAAATAACAGAATGAAAAACAGTTAGGTTGTTACCATTGTTTTTTTAAAGGAGAAACAGTTTTGCGTTGTAGAATATATGGCAAAGCCATGTATCAATATATTCTAAAAAGAGAAAAACAGTAGTATAAAAAAATCGAAAAAGCAATGAATATGCTTTAAACTGTGGGCCATATTTACCAAAATACAAAAAAAGCATTGAACACAAACCATAAAAAATACAACCGGAAAGAATACGGTACTTTTTTTCAAAAACCAAACCATATATAAAAATAGAAAGGGGGATTGTGTTTATATGCTGTTGAAACAGAAAAACAGCACCGTTCTGTTTCAGTGATATGGAGCTTTATAAAAACTTGCCTCATTATGTGTTTGTGTAGGTAATGTGGTATCATGAAAATATGAGGCTGATGAGAAAATGTGCAAAATATTTTATAGCAACAGAAAAGCATGGCAGACAAGCTTCATAAATAAAAACAGTATATGAAATAAAAGAGATATCCATATATTCATATAATCGAAAAAAGAATTGCTCAGCCATTTGGCTGAGCAATTTTTGAAGATTAAAATTATTCTGCAGTAGTAGTGTCATCTGCAGTAGTGTCATCTGTGGTAGTATCATCTGCAGTAGTGTCATCTGTGGTAGTGCCATCTGTGGTAGTATCATCTGCAGTAGTGTCATCTGTGGTAGTATCATCTGCAGTAGTGTCATCTGTAGTAGTGTCATCTGTGGTAGTGTCATCCGCAGTAGTGTCATCTGCAGTAGTATCATCTGTAGTAGTGTCATCCGCAGTAGTGTCATCTGCAGTAGTATCATCTGTGGTAGTATCATCCGCAGTAGTGTCATCTGTGGTAGTGTCATCTGCAGTAGTGTCGTCTGTGGTTGTAGTAGTGTCGTCTGTGGTTGTAGTAGTGTCATCTGTGGTTGCCGCAGTATCATCTGTGGTTGCCGCAGTGTCGTCTGTGGTTGCAGTATCTGTTGCAGGTGTAGTCAATGAGAATGTCTGTGTTGCTTCATCCCATGCTACATCTAATCCCAGCTGTTCTGCCACAAAATCAATTGGAACAAACATTCTGTCATCAATGATTTTTGCTGATGTATTTAAAGAATATATTTGACTATCCACAATGGCTGTTGCACTGTTTGCTGTCAAAAAGATTGTTTTGCCATCCTTTTGTGCTTCTGCTCTTTTTGCCTGGTCATCCCATGTTACAGTTGCGCTGTTTGCTTCAAAAATAGCTCTCATAGGTACCAATGTTGTACCGTTTTCAACAACTGGTTGTGCGTCAAAAACAATAGGTGCTCCCTCTAAATTCACTGTAATGTTTGTTGCAGCCTGTGCAGACAATGTGCCCATACCCATTGCCATAGTAAGAGTCATTACTGCTAAAAATTTTTTCATTTTAAAAACCCCTCTTTCTAAAATTCTTTCTAAAATATATAAATATGTAAACAGAAAATAGAGCTACTATTTTCGGTATTACCAAAAACAAAATGGTTGCTTTGTGAAAAGCAATGTTTTCAAAAAGTGCATAATTCGACATTTATAACGCATTTATTATACTATACCTTTTTTATGAAAACAAGTATACTTTTTGATTTTCAAAATTATATTTTAATTAAAATAAAGTATTCGATTTGATTGAAAATTTGGTAAAAACAGTTGTAAAACCGGTGTTTTTGATATCATAAAAGCATAATGTAAAATAAGCATAAAGATTTCATAAAATTGCAGTAAAGAATTTTTGCAGTGTGATAGTTGTCCTGCTGTGATTGAAATAGGTGTGTTGTATTGATATAAAAAAGGATAGAGTATTGGGCAGCTTTATTTGCTTGTTTTTTAGGACATAATGGGATTGTGGGACTGGCTCTGTAACCAAATGGATAAAGGTGTCAGCAGTCAATTTGTCCAATGAGCTGTTTTTAAGCATAATATCCACTGAATATACAAAGCTTTTGCAATGAGCAGAAAATACCATTGTGTATGTGCTGATATGCATTGATTTTTATCTAATACAAAAACAGTAAAAAAGCTTTTTCCATAGAGAAAAAATAAATGGAATATAAAAAATACCATAAAAAAGTGAAAGAAATTAAAAAAAACAGCCACTGAAAGCGGCTGTCTGTCATGATAAATAGTTCTGTATGGTTTATTCTACAATAGAAGCGGCACCGATAATACCTGCATCATTGCCCAATGTGGCACGAATGACAGGAGGAATATAGACTCTTGTTCCTGCAAAGCAATATTTTTTGATGTAATCATTGAGAGGGTCTGTCAGATAAGCACCTTGATTGCAGATGCCCCCGCTAAGCAGCACCACATCAGGACGGAATATATTGACCATATTGATGATGCCTTCTCCCAAATATTTGATGTAATTTTCAACCACCTCTTTTGCCGCAGGGTCTCCCTGTTTTGCTGCGTCAAAGGGTGTTACCCCATTGATATGTTCTAAATTGCCCTCACAAAGCTGATTGAGCAGGGAATGAGGATATTTTTTAGCAGCTCTTTTGGTGTCCCGAATCAACGCAGTAGCAGAAGCATAGGCTTCAAAGCAGCCGTGTCTGCCACAGGTGCAGTATTCTCCTCCGGAAAGTATTGTGGTATGTCCCAGCTCTGTGCCACCGGCATGACCGCCTTCAAATATCTTTTTGTCAATGACAACACCGCCGCCTACACCTGTGCCCAATGTAATCATAACAGCATTATGATATTCTCTGGCAGCACCGGCAATTACCTCTCCCAATGCGGCACAGTTTGCATCGTTGGATAATCCCATGGGCAGATTGATATATTTTTTTAATTCTGCTAAAAGAGGAACCTGTTCCCAATGAAGATTTCCTGCAAAAATAACAATACCATTTTTAAAATCAATGCATCCGGGACTGCCTATGCCAAGGGCTTGGCAGCTGTCCACAGAAATGTTTGCCTGCTTTAAAGCAAAAAGCACTGCCTCTGCCATGTCTTGAACGATTTGTGTATAATGCCGGTCTACCAATGTTTTGACGCTATGGTGTGCAATGATTTTATGTGATGAATTTACAATGCCTATTTTAATGTTTGTACCGCCCAAATCAATACCAATGCGATATGTTTCATGCTCTGCCATATTTTTTCTTCCTTTCTGATAAAATTTTTGAAGTGATGTCATTCTTTATTATAGGGCAGTTGCGAAAAAAAGGCAATATCGCTCTTATATTGGCTTTTTGAAAAAATTGTTGTAAAATAAATAAAAAGGTATGGAGGTGTAATATATGGAAATTATAAACTGGAAGGAATTGCTCTATCCCTATGAGCAGACGGTTGCAGAGCTTCTTGTAAAATTTAAGAGCATACAAAAGGAATGCAAAAATCTGGGCGTTTATTGCCCCATAGAAAGTGTTTCTGCAAGAGTGAAAAAGGCGGCAAGCATTATGGATAAGGCGGGCAGAAAGCAAATCCCTCCTGAAAGAATAGAAGATGAAATAGAGGATATTGCAGGAGTTCGTATTATGTGCCAATTTGTAGAGGATATCTATAAAGTCATTGATATGATACGCATGAGAAATGGAAAAGATATGTATATTGTAGAAGAAAGAGATTATATTAAAAATAAAAAGCCCAGCGGATATCAAAGCTACCATATTATCATACGTTATCCTTTAAGCACTGCCCTTGGATACAGAGAGGTTTTTGCGGAAATACAAATCAGAACACTTGCTATGAATTTTTGGGCAACGGTGGAGCATTCCCTTCGTTATAAATATAGTGGAAACATTCCTGATTCCATACAAAAAAGATTGACAAATTGTGCAGATGCTGCTTTTCATCTGGACCAAGAAATGTCTACCATACGAGAAGAAATTACAAATGCCCAAAGATTAAATGAAATCAAACAAAACCTTGTCAATAACATATTAGAAAACATACAAAATCTTTTTTTTGTGGCAAAGCTGGATGATATGAATAAAATCAATAAAGAATTCATTGATTTGTGGTCGGCAAATGATGTGGACAGACTGAAGGAATTTAATGAAAGATTAAATATTATGGCGGAATTATATCGTATTTAGAAAGGAATTTAAATGCAATGAAATATTTAGTCCTATGTCTTATTATAGTAATATATGGATTTTCAGGCTGCAGCAGCCCACCTCCCCAGCAACAGACAACACAATATACGCCTCTTGCTACATTGCAGACAGATTATTTTGAACAAGCACAAAAAAATGCGGTTACAACACAAGGGCTTTCATATACCATTGAAAAGGGATATTTTTTGATGGGAGATGGCTCTCAAATGGAGGCAGAGGTGTATTATCCCCAGATAAACAGTATATCCATGCCCATGCTGCCTGAGAACACAGACCAAAACACAGTCATAGAACAGCTTCATAGCGATTTTGAAAAAAATATACTTTTGAAAAAAGGGGCATTGACCTATTTTATGGAGCAGGGCTATGACACAGCCACAGGAGAACAAAAATTTCCTGAGGTGCTGTTTGCAGACACAGATTACAAAGTACAGACAGCCAATGAAAATATAATCAGTGTATTTTTTCATCAAAGCATTTCTCCCATAGGCGGCACCATCAATCACAGTGCCGTTGGCGTGACAATCAGCCTGAAGGAAAACAGAATACTGCAATTAAATGAAATGATTACAGATTTTGATGCCCTTTTTACACTGTTGGAAACAGACCAGTTTACACCCATACCTTATTGGGAGGAAAGTCCCAGGCCATTTAGTCAGGTTTTGGCACAAACAACGAATATGAGGGAAGAATGGATTGAAATATTCAAAAACAATAATAAAAGAACATTTTTTGTGGAAACAGAGGATGGCGCAGATGTGCTGTGGGAAACAAGAGAATTTGAATGGTATTTATGGGATGAGAAGCTGGTGCTGATTTATTTGGGGGATAAATATTATCAGCAATATTTTATAGAACTGGAAAAAATAAAGGATATCATAGATAGTGATTTTTATGAAAGCTATATTATGCCCATATCACAGGAGGGGGAATAAAAATGGCTTTGTTTGCCATAGGGGATTTGCATTTAGGCTTTGCCAAAGAAAAGTCTATGGAAAAGTTTGGAGAGGTTTGGAAAAATCATAGTCAAAAATTAGAGCAGAATTGGAAAAAATACATTACACAACAGGATACCATATTGCTTTTGGGAGATATTTCATGGGCAATGAAATTGGAAGAGGCAAAAACAGATTTAGATTTTATAGCCGCCTTGCCGGGAAAAAAAATTTGTATTTGCGGCAATCACGATTATTGGTGGAGCAGTGTTTCAAAGCTGCAAAAAAATTATGAAAATATATTATTTTTAAGAAATAACAGCATAGCGTATCAAAAAGCTTTTATTTGCGGTACAAGGGGCTGGATTTGCCCCAATGATTCTTTTTTTACGCCCCAGGACCAAAAAATATATCAAAGAGAAGTGGGCAGACTGAGGCTTTCTTTGGAACACGCCAAAAATGCTGGTGCAAAGCAAATGATTGTATTGCTCCATTTTCCTCCCACAAATGATAAAAAAGAAGAGTCTGAATTTACAAGGCTTTTGCAACAATATCCTGTTACCCATGTATTATATGGACATTTGCATGGAGAAAATTTTTGGCAAAATAGTCTTTTAGGCAGTCATAAAGGTATTTTTTATGATTTGGTTTCCGGTGACAGGCTGAATTTTTGTCCCCAAAAAATAGAGTTGCTTTCTGTTTCATGATATTAAAAAAAATGCCAAAGTCTACTGAGGCTGTTTAAAAAACCATGCTTTGCATAGAAAATGAAAAAGTTTGTATACCATGAAATTTCATTTTTTGAAGTCTATTTTTCTTTTTTGTCGTTATATTGATAAAGGGCGCAAATGAGCTGTTGTAATATTGACACAAAGGGGGGGATGCAGAAGGATGACAACAGAACAATGGCAAAAAAGTATTGAAGCATATGAAAAGCTGATATTTACAATCTGTTATCAAATGGTGAAGGATTATCATGAAGCACAAAATCTGACACAAGAAACATTTCTTTCCGCTTATACCCACAGAGAAAGCTGTCAAATAGAAACAGTCAAGCCATGGCTGGCAAGGATTGCTGCAAACAAAGCAAAGGATTATTTAAAAAGTGCATATTTTCGCAGAGAACGCATTGAAATCATACAAGAGCAAACAGATACTTCCCCATTGCCTGAAAGCATCTGTTTGCAAAGGGAAGCCATAGAAAAAATGAAGGAGCATATTTTAAATTTGCAGGAACCGTATTATATGGTCAGCCGAATGTATTTTTTAGAGGAAAAAGGTATTGCAGATATTGCAAAGCAATTAAACCGCCCTCAAAAAACAGTACAAACACAGCTTTATCGCAGTAAAAAAATATTACGGGAAAAGATGAAAAAGGAGGAAGGAAAAGTATGACTATTTTCAACAAAAATGGACATATCACCCAAAAGGGATTGTTTCTTTTGCTGACAGAAAAGGCAGATGAAATGCAAAGGCTGGAATTATCCGAACATCTTTCTTTTTGCGATAGATGCTTGGAGGAGTATTTAAAAGAGCTGGAAAAAATAACATTGCTGGAAACGGAAAACAGTATTTCAAAAAATGTGATAAAACGTGTAAAGTATAAAACGGCATGGCTATCACAAAAGAATTTTGGGACCGTTGTTGCGGCAGCCTGCATTGCCATGGTGCTTTGGACATCAGGTGCATTTTCGTGGCAAATGACGCTTCAGCAAACCCAGACAATGGAAAGGCTGGAGCATAGACTGGAACGCATAAGCTGGAAAAATCAAAATGTACTGCATAATGTGTCCCAAAAGTATCAGTATTTTTTGGACAGATTAGGATTAGATAGAAGGGAAGAAGGCTTGTATGGAGAAAAATAAATTGTTTATACTTTTGTTTGCAATGGTACCGGGGATGAGTCATATGTATTTAGGTATGCTCAAAAAGGGCGTATTTTTAATGTCTTTGTTTTTAGCCCCCTTTGGCCTTATTTTTTTGACAAGAGGCGGCATGGAAATTATTAGCTGTGTTTTGCCGGTGGTATGGTGTTATAGTTTTTTTGATACATTTCGCTGCAAAGGGTATACCAAAGAAGTGAGATATCGTATGGATGCAGAATTTTTGGAAGCTGCAAAAGTATTTTGGAAAAAAGAAGCAGAGCCTATGCTTTATAGAAAAAGAAAATGGGTAGGATTGTTTTGTATTTTTTTAGCCATATATACATTTATTTATAATATTATAGGATATTTTTTAAATTGGTTTGGGGGAAGAATATTTTGGGGCTTTTATATCATATTAAGCAAAGTGCCTACATTGCTTGTTGTACTGCTTTTGCTGAAGCTGGGAATAGATTTGTTAAAAAAGGAAGAGGAAGACTTTGTAATTTATGATAAAGAAAAAAGTACAAAACAAAATGAATATACTGCTGACGAGCAGTCTTCTGTCCATTTGCAGCAAACAGAACGGACAGAAAAGCAGCAGGATTTTGCCAAAGAACAAACGGAAAAGGAAGGAAAGGTTGTAGAACCCATTTTTTTGGAAAAAAGAATAGAAGAATAAAGGAAAAAAGCCAATCTATAAAAGATTGGCTTTTTTGTGCCATGAATATAAATGAGATAAAGCAGTTTTTTGTTCATTTAAAATGTCATGACATTTAAACTGTTGCACAAAGCAAAAGTGCTTTGCAGAATGTACTTCGTACTTTGTTACAGACGAAAAAATAGGAAAGTACAAAGTATTGGTTGACTATGCGCTTTGCAGTACTACAAAACGCCATAGGACTCTAAGCACTTCGGGGCGAGTCCATGCCCCCTGCATCAGCCTGTGTAAAAAAACAGATGCAGGAAGTGCTATGGAATTTTTCGCTCTATAAAAAATTAATAATTTTCTGCTCTTAATTGGAAGTAGGATTTTGGATGGTCGCAAACAGGACAAATCTCAGGTGCTTTTTTGCCTACATGAATATGTCCGCAGTTGGAACACTGCCAAATGCAATCTCCATCTCTTGAAAATACCAAATCGCCTTCAATGTTTTCTAAAAGCTTGCGATATCTTTCTTCATGTTCCTTTTCAATTTTGCCTACTTCTTCAAATAAATAAGCAATTTTTGTAAAGCCTTCCTCTCTGGCTTCCTTTGCAAATGTAGCATACATATCTGTCCATTCATAGTTTTCGCCGGCGGCTGCATCTTTTAAATTTTCAATGGTATCAGGCATACCATCATGAAGGAGCTTAAACCATATTTTTGCGTGTTCTTTTTCATTTTCTGCTGTTTCCAAGAAAAGATTTGCTATCTGAACATAGCCTTCTTTTTTTGCTTTGCTTGCATAGTAGGTGTATTTGTTTCTGGCTTGAGATTCTCCTGCAAATGCTGCCATTAAGTTCGCTTCTGTTTTGGTACCTTTCAAGTTTTGACTCATAAAATATCCCTCCAAGTAAATAAATTTTATTAAATGATAATAATTATTATTTAATAATAATTTATCATAACTCTTTTTACTTGTCAAGAAAAAAATGAAACAGTTCATATCCGTTTCAGAGTATTTTTTATCAGTATATCACTATTATGAGAAATAAGTAAATAGCAAAATGAAAAATAATATAAAAAAATTCATAAAGCGTCAAATCAAAGCAGAGCTGCTGCAATCATTGTTTTGAAACCGGTATTGCTATAAAATAGCATAATCATACAGCAATTTTTGAAAGATGTCATCAAAAGGCTTCCAATCTATTTTTGTCTTTGGAGGCAGACTATGGACACATTGCCCTATGATTTCAAACTGATTTAATAAAAAATCATTCAGCTCAGCAATAGGAGAAATAGTGTCTTTTTCAGAGGAAAATTTTTTCTGTTCCACCAGGGCTTCTGCAATGGGGTGAAGGCAGGAGGGCAAATGGCTTTGTATTAAATCAAAAAAGGATACGGGAGGAGGTGTTTTGTAATCCAATATCCAAAGACAGGACAGTACAGGACGCAGGACATAAAAATATTGTTTTGCTTTTATTTTTTCAGAATGCAAATATTTTTTTCCATGTTTTGTGGCGATATGCAAATAATGATATACACCGGCACGAGGCTGAAATGTTTTGTTTGCCAGTGTGCGCAGCTCCTCCATTTCTGCACAGCTTTGATACACAATGGGGGAGTAGAGCCATTCTACCAATGTGGCGTTGGAGCCATGGAGCAGTCTCAGTGCTTTTTGCAAATCCCAGCCATGGATGTCCCAAAGGGCGTCAATGGGATATTCCAGCACATCTGTTGTTTTTTCCAAAAGCAGATATTGCTTGAGAGAACGAATGTAAATAAATCGTACATCAAAATCACTGTCTTGGGAGGCAAATCCCCATGCACGGCTGCCTGATTCAATGGCATGGAGGATTTTTACATTTTGAGATTGTTCTATTTGTTTTAATTTTTCCATGACCTGTGCGTTCATATGTCTTCTTCACCTGCCTTAAAATTGTAAATGGGTTTTATGATTTCTGTTATCTGTGCTGTGGGAGTGATATTTCTCACAATATCCTCCATGGATTTGTATGCCATAGGGCATTCGTCCAATGTATTTTTGTTTACAGAGGTGGTATAAATGCCATTCATCTCCTTTTTAAATTGGGATACGGTAAATGTGCGCTTTGCCTGTGCACGGCTCATAATGCGGCCGGCGCCATGAGGAGCAGATTCATTCCAGTCCGGATTGCCTTTGCCTTCACAAATCAGGCTGCCATCTCTCATATTGATGGGAATGAGCAGCTTTTCGCCTTTTTTGGCAGAAACAGCCCCTTTTCTCAATATCATAGTGTCTGTATCAATATAATTGTGTGTGGTGGTAAATGTTTCTTCTGCTTTTAGTCCCATGCCCTTTAATATGGTGTGAACCATGGCTTTGCGGTTTAATGCGGCAAATTGCTGTATCAGCTTCATATCATGTATATAATCCTCAAAAAGACTGCCCTCCACATAAGCAAGTGCATAGGGAATATCTGTGAGATTTTGTTTTTTCAGTGCTTTTAATGCAGATTGTATTTCTTTTTCTCTGTGCTGGGCATGATATTGTGCAATCAGCTCATTGACTGCATTTTTATCGTTTTTGTTTAGAGCCTCATAGCCCGCCCTTTGATAATAATTTGCCACCTCCAGACCAATGTGTCTGCTGCCAGAGTGTACCACAATGTATAATGTGCCGGCATCATTTTCATTGACTTCTATAAAATGGTTTCCTCCTCCCAATGTACCCATGGAGTGATAGGCTCTTTGCAGATTGACAAATTTGGCACAGCGCAGTGCAGAAAGGTCAATTTTTTCGGCAAAGCTGTGAGGAGTGCTGTGAATGGCAAAGCCGGAAGGAATTTTTTCATATATAAGCTTATCCAGCTTTTGCAGTTCCATGTGTTTTTGTTTCAGACGTACCGTTTCCATGCCGCAGCCAATGTCTACGCCCACCAGGTTTGGCACAATTTTGTCTGTGATGGTCATTGTGGTGCCAATGGTGCAGCCTGCACCGGCATGAACGTCAGGCATAATGCGTATTTTGCTCTCCTTTGCATACTGCTGATTGCAAAGGGCTTTGATTTGGGACACCACATTTTCCTCCAGTGCCATGTCTGTAAATATTTTTGCTGTGTTATACGTTCCTTGAATTTGCTGCATAAGCATTTCTCCTTTTTATTTTGTTGCTTTTCCATGAAATGAAATGCCATAAAACATTGATTTTGCAACCAAAATCAGCACTCTGTATTTCTCCCCCTTCATAGACTGCAAAAGGGAAAGTATGGAAAACGCCTGAAATGATTTGGTTCATTTCTTTGAAAAAAATGTCAAGCCTTCTGTTATATTTTAAAACAATGCCATATTATTTTTTTCATATTGACATAACACATTCATTGACAATATTTTCTTTCTCATAAAATAGAAGGCTGTGAAGCATTGATTTTACACCAAATGCCGGTATTTTGTATTTGCAAACGAAAGCAGAGGATATTTTTGAAGGCAATTCTAAAAGCTTTGATATTACTTTTTTTCAAATAAAGAAATGCCAATCCTTTTGTGCTGTTTTGAAACCTCCTATTTGTAACACCATATGATTTCACCCATACATTGACAATATGCTGCAATCAATGGCTTACTATATTATTTTTGATATAAAATGATGGCAAAAGTAATTGTTTTCTATAAAATTTTTTGTTTTTACCATATCTTTTTTATAATAGCTATGGCTCTATTTTTATATTCCTTTTACAGCTTAAAAAAAGCCTATTTTTGCAATGGTAAAAAAGTGTTTTTGAAATGAAATTGCCAAAGAAATTTTAAGGCCTTCTGATGCTGATTTCAGAAAGCCGAATAGATTTATTTTTTTATACAGCTTTTAGCCTTGCATATCTTTCCTGGTTGAGTATATCCATCATATAGCCGTAAGGGTCAAGAGAGCCGGAGGATAGCATGGAAAATATTTTTGGTGTAAAGCCGCTGACAAGAGCAACGCCTTTTTCATTTTTGGTAACAGGCTGCTGCTGATTTCTGCTGGCAACATTCCAAAACACCAGCTTTGGCAGCGTATATCCATTTTTTGCATACAGCTTTTTGGCATATTCAAAATTTGTTATGTTGGCGTCCTTTGTGCAGTAGTCAAATTCCATATCTGATACAATGACAATACTGCTGGGCAGTTGTGACTGGGGAACATTGTTTTTTTTGGCTGTTTGCAATATGAGTTCAAATACCTTTTGTATGTTTGTATTTGCAACTTCATTGAAGCCTTCACAATATTGTACTTTTTCAAAAATGTCTTTTCCTTTTATTTCCACAAGCACAGGATTTTCGGAAAATGTAATAAAATGATTTTGAAATATACCTGTGTTATGCTCTGCCAAATAAATGCCCAAAGAAAGGGCAACCATTGCCGGAATGACATTTCCTCCATAATTTCCATACATAGAGCCGGAGCCATCTATGACAACAAGTGTGTTTTCATTTGTGGTTTCGTCGGGCAGTGCATTCCATGTAGTATCCAATGCTGCTTTTTCCTCCTGTGTTTGTGCCTGAAATGCTTTTTTTACAATGTCATAGGGTGTCAGTGTGCTTGTGTGCAATGTGACAGTGCCTGACTGCACAGCTTGCAAAAATGCTTTGTATCTTTGTTCATCATTTCTCAAAAATGCCTTGCGGTATTGGAATAATGCCTTGGAAGGCTGATTTTCATAGGAAAATGTATATTCTCTTTTGCGTAAATAGTTTTCCAGTATATCAATGTAAGCCCGCAATGCGGAAAGTGTTTTTCGATAGGCTTTTTCTGACATGGAAAATGCTTTTGCCAGTTTTTTTGCTGTTTTGACTGTTTCGGCATTGGAGGCGTTGACAGAAGGCAGCCATTTTGCCAAAAGGGAAACAGAAGGCTGTTTTTGCTCCATGGCATGAATGTCCTGCTGAAGCTGTTTTTTGAGATAGTCCAGCAATGGCTTTTCGCAAGGGGTATCCAGCAAAACAAGCAAGTCGTCAAACCTGCCGTATTCTGCAACATAGGGGATATGACGCACAACCACATCAGGCACCAATTGAGCCATCTCTTTTAACAGTATGCGAAAAACACGGCGTTCTCCCAAACCGCCTCTGACATCTCTTGCAAAAAAGAGCAGACGAAAGGCAGTGTTGGCATCTTCTGCCCATGCACTCCAAAAGCGGTTTTGTATTTCTGCTTCGCCTGCCTCCCGCAGTGCGCCTATGGTGGAAAATAAATCCAGACAATGACTTTGTGTGGAGCTGTATGTCAATGCACCGTTTTCGGTGTATGTATGATTGGATTGTCTTTTTAAAAAGTTGAGCATAAATATTCCTCCTAACCATTTTAAAATAAAACACGGCACAATTTTCAAATAAAGGGCTTTTGATTTCCCTTTCCCTATTGAAAAAAAAATGCTGTTTGTGCCGTCAAAGTGCCATATTGTCTTTCTAACGTGAAAACAGATATTGCTGTCGGCACTTTTATCAAGGTACAGTGGGCATTGTCCCAAGCTTGACAGGCTGATGAAATTGCTGTATGTACCTTTTGAAAATACACAGTACCGTTTTTGTATACTATTTGTATAAATAATATACAGCGGGATTCGAACCTGCAAAAACCATTTTCATGATTGCTGTTGGTACTGTTTTTGACACAGTGTTATTTTACGCTCTGCCATCTGAGCTATCAGTAAAATATTACTGAATGGGAATCGAACCCATGACACCAATGAATTGCTGTAAACACTGTTTTGAACAAGGCACTCCTGCGGCTTGACAGTCCGCAGAAAAAATAATGGGGTCAAAATAGCTGTCAGTGCCTTTTTAGAAAACACACAGTGCCTTTTTGAAATACAGTATTGAGCTGTAAACAAGAAAATTGCTGTTGGCACTGTTTTTGAAAAAATATTGTTTTTGCTCTGTCAGTTGAGCCTTCAGTAAAATGTTACTGAAGAGATTTGAACTCATAAATTGCTTTGCTGCTGTAAACGCTGTTGTTTGCAAGGCACTTCTGGGTTTGACAAATATCCCCAGAAAAAATAGTGGAGTCAAAATGGCTGTCAGTGCCTTTTTAGAAAACACACAGTGCCGTTTTGAAATACAGTATTGAGCTGTAAGCAAGGAAATTGCTGTTGGCACTGTTTTTGAAACACAGTGTTTTGCTCTGCCGGTTGAGCCTTCAGTAAAATGTTACTGAATGAGATTTGAACTCATAAATTGCTTTGCTGCTGTAAACACTGTTATTTGCAAGGCACTTCTGGGTTTGACAAATATCCCAAAAAAACGGCGGTCAAAATAGCTGTCAGTGCCTTTTGTTGTTTTCTATGACTATATGGTATCAAAACAAAATGATAATATCATATAAAAAAAACTGCGAAAACAGTAAAATATGGTATACTGTTAAAAAAACAAATAAAAAAGCCATGGTAAAAAAAGGGGGACATTTCCTGTAAAAATGATATGGTATTGTCCATATGAAATGGAACAAAGAAAGGGACATTGCTTTATTTGAAAGGAAGTAAACAAAATACTTGTAAATGCCTCCAATGCCTGAAAGCCCATGACGGCAGAGGGGAGGAAGCTGCAAAAATCCCATTGTGCAGGCTATGGAATATGAGAAATACAGAATATTGGTTTTGGCTGTAAAATCAATGTGACAGCATCCATAAAAAGAAGGGGAGAAGTATATGGCGGATTTTCAGGAGCTAATCAAAAATTTTAATCATTTAAGGGTTTATATCAGGGCATTTTATATTTATGGCTATGGCACCAGAAACACCATCAGCCAAAAAAGCAAAAGAACTTATGACAATGAAAAAAGAAGAATCGCCTCCTATTTAGGGCAGTATATGAAACACTATTACGGCAAAAAGGGGAAAACCGTGTTTTTGTCCATTGATTCAGCGGCAATCCCTCAAAATCCTTTTTACAAGGCCTATCAATCCAAAAGCTTTACAGACAATGATATGATGCTTCATTTTTTTATACTGGACAGACTGGAATGTAAAAAAATGCTGACAGCAGGACAAATGACAGATGAAATTTCATTTGCTTATGGAGAAATGTTTGATGTGCAGACCGTAAGAGGAAAGCTGAGAGAATATGAAAAAGAAGGTATACTGCAAAGCCGGAAAATAGGAAAGGCATTGTATTATGAAAAATCTAAGGACACATTAGAAAAATTTTTTCCCAAAAAAGAAGCTGTGGAGGACTGTATTGTTTTTGCCAGCGAAAGTATGCCCTTTTCTGTAATTGGAAGCTATATTTGCAATGGCATGCATTTGAAAAACAACTATTTTTTATGGAAGCATCATTTCATTGCCCACACATTAGACGATATGGAGCTGCTTCAAATGGTAAAGGCCATAGAGCAGGACAGAGGAGTGGAGCTAGTCAATGTGAGCAGAAAAACAAACAAAAAAACCACATTAAAGGGCATTCCTTTTTTGATATTGGTCAGTACACAAACGGGCAGAAGATATGTTTTTTTATATGCAGACAAACAAAAAAGATTTATGACACTGCGCTTAGATTGCATACAAAATGTGACGTTGCTGGAAAAAGCACAGCACAAACAAGGCTTGCAGCAAAAGGCTGCAGAAGTACTTCAAACAAAATGGGGTACTTCTGTAAAGTGGCAGAATATCCCGGAGCATTTTGAAATGACCATTTTTGCAGAAGATAAAACAGAACAGTTTATTGTAGAAAGGCTGAAAAGGGAAAAGCGTTTTGGAACAGTAAAAAAAATAGCAAAAAATACATATTGCTTTTCCATTGATACAGCCGACACCAATGAAATGATGAACTGGGTGAAAACATTTACAGGACGTATTATAGACATAACGGGGAAGAACCAAAAAATGATAAACCGTTTTTATAAAGATATGTATTGTATGGCACAGTTATATGAGGATGGATAGAATATGGAATTATTTTCGGAAATTTATGGCATTTATTATGACATTGTCACAAAAATATTGCAAAAGCAATGTATTACAGCCTATGAAATCAATGAAATGGCACAAAAATATGGCTTTGAGGAAAGTGCTTTGCAAATGATTCCCAAGCTGTTGGACGGAAAGAGCTGGCGGTTTTTGGAAAAAAAACAAGGAAAATATGTGAGTAAATTGCAAAAAAGCCCCTCTATGCCTTTGACCACATTGGAAAAACAGTTTTTAAAGGCAGTCATAGAGGAAAAAAGATGCAGGCTCTTTTTGGAAGAGGAGGAGCAAAAAAGACTCAAGCAGCTCCTAAAGGATGTCCCGCCCTTGTTTAGAGAAGATATGTTTGATATGTTTGACCAATATCAAGACGGAGATGATTTTGAAAACAAAAATTATCAGCAGATATTTCGCTCTATCCATAGGGCAATGAGAAGCAGACACATTGTTATCATAAAATATTTGGGAGGACATCGCTCGGAAAAAAGAATGCTTCATAAGGGAATGTTTTTGCCCCTAAAATGGGAGTATTCTCAAAAAGATGACAAATTCCGCATTTATTGCATAAAGGTGGAGCAAAGCGGCAAAGCAAATCCTATGGTGCTAAATATGGGCAGAATTGTGTGGGCAAAACAGACAGAGAAAATATGGAACAAACCGGTTGATATGGAAAAAATAGTATATGGCAGAAAAGTAAAAACGCCTATTGTTATCAAAATCACATCGGAAAGAAATGCCATAGAACGGTTTTTGATAGAATTTTCTACATATGAAAAGGAAAGCGAATATGATGAACAGACAGGCGTTTGTACTGTGCGTATGTGGTATGTAAAAAATGATGAAACAGAAGTGTTGATAAAGCTTTTGGGCTTTGGCCCTGTGCTGAAAGTGATGTCCCCTCCGTTTTTTGTAAAGCAGATAAAACAAAGAATTGACAAACAAATGCAATGGATAGCAAAACAAAAGACCTCTCTTTATCCGTATCAAATAAGAGAGGAAAAAAACAGTATGCAGTGCTATGATGTGTTTACAGAAGGAGAAAACAAAAGCCATGGAGAGATGGAATGAAGTAATGGAATATATTGAAAAGCATTTGGAGGAGGAAATAGATTATGATAAAATCAGTCAGATTGTCTGCTGTTCGGCATTTCATTTTCAAAGAATGTTTTCTTACATGACAGGCATTTCATTGACAGAGTATATCAAACGCAGAAAAATGACAAAGGCAGGATTTGATTTGCAAAATACCAATGAAAAAATCATTGATATTGGTTTAAAATATGGCTATCAGTCTCCCACAGCCTTTAACAGAGCCTTTCAAAGCGTTCATGGCATTGCTCCTTCCTGTGCAAGAAAAAAAGGTGTCTGCTTGAATGGATTTTATCCTATTTCTTTTCAAATGATTGTGAAAGGAGTGCAAAAAATGGAGTATAAAATTTGTCAAAAAAAGGCCTTTTCTGTAACAGGGGTTTCTATGCCTCTGGAAAAGGATATGGAAAAAAATTTTCAAAAAGTTCCTCTGTTTTGGCAGGAAGCAGCAAAAAACGGTACATTGGAAATACTCAAGAGTCATATCAAACAAGAGCCTATTGGTATGTTGGGTATTTCAGATTGCTGCAAAGAGGATTGGAAGTATTTCATTGGTGTGGCAGGAGAGGAAAGGATATCAGAAAAATTGGAAACCATTACAATTCCGGAAAGCACTTGGGCTGTTTTTTCAGGAAAGGGAAAAGCACCTCAAGCAATACAGGAGCTGGAGAGAAATATATTTACACAATGGTTGCCCAATTCCGGCTATGTCTATGGAGAAAAGCCGGATATAGAAGTATATTATAACCAAAATCCGCAAGAGGCACTTTTTGAGGTGTGGATTTCTGTGATAAAAAAATAAGTGGGTTTTAGGAAGTATTCCAAAAAGGGGATACTTCCTTTTTTTATTTTAATAAAAAAAACAGTATGCAGAAAAAGCCGGCGCCCTGTTGTCAAAGACGCATTTTATGCAAGCCTTTGACGAGTAGACAGAGGTATAAAGCAGAGGTTTCATTGGCTAAAAGCCTTGAAGCTCCTGCTTTTTCTTGTCGGAAATAAATTCCGGCTGTGGATTCCAGTTGGAAACCCCTTCGTTTTCCAACCCCTTCCGTGCCATTGAAAAAATATAAAATCTAGTTTTTTTACAGTCTGCTTTTTATTTTAATAAAAAAACTTTATAACATAAAACAGTACAGTAACTGGAGTGTGTATCTTGAATAGTATTTTAGTGAAAAATAGATATTTTATAATGAAAAATGATATTTTTTTTGTTTATTAAGAGGATAGTAAGGGGAGAGTTGCCACAAAAATACTGAAAAAAAAGTGAAAAAATATGAAAAAAGTATATTTACAATCCCTTTGCTGTATCAATTATGCTAAATACAACAACAAATTAAAACACTTTATAACCAAAAATAATTTTTTTGGTATGACAAGGAGGAATGAAATATGGTAGGCAAAAAGGTAGTACATCATTTGATGATGAGTGCAAAGGATGCACATTATGTAGGCGGACTGGTAAATGGTGCAAGAATTGTAGACCAATGGGGCGATGTGGGTACAGAGCTGATGGTTTATGTAGATGGAGATATCAGCTTATTTTTGGGCTATGAAAATATAGAATTTTTGGCACCTGTGTATGTAGGGGATTTTATGGAATATCATGGCTGGATTGAAAAAGTGGGAAATCAGTCTTATACCTGCAAATTTGAGGCATGGAAGGTAGCCACACAGCTGGACAGAACAGATGCAGACCTTTCCGGCGTGGCAACACCAACCACAGCGGCAACCGCCTGCGAACCTCCTGTGCTTTGCGGCAGAGCCACAGGCAGCCTCTATATTGCCAAAAAAGACCAAAGAGGTCCTCAGGAATCCTCTTTCAAGGACAGAAAGCACCCTGGTGAATAAAAGCTTGTACAATCAAAACAGATTGGAAAGCAACAATGGAGAAAACAACCCAAATGGGAATGATACCAAAAAAGACAGCAATAAAAAACAGTATCTATACAATAAAATATCATTTTGAATATATAAGGAGGAATAAAGTATGGTAGGCAAAAAGGTAGTACATCATTTGATGATGAGTGCAAAGGATGCACATTATGTAGGCGGACTGGTAAATGGTGCAAGAATTGTAGACCAATGGGGCGATGTGGGTACAGAGCTGATGGTTTATGTAGATGGAGATATCAGCTTATTTTTGGGCTATGAAAATATAGAATTTTTGGCACCTGTGTATGTAGGGGATTTTATGGAATATCATGGCTGGATTGAAAAAGTGGGAAATCAGTCTTATACCTGCAAATTTGAGGCATGGAAGGTAGCCACACAGCTGGACAGAACAGATGCAGACCTTTCCGGCGTGGCAACACCAACCACAGCGGCAACTGCCTGCGAACCTCCTGTGCTTTGCGGCAGAGCCACAGGCAGCCTCTACATTGCCAAAAAAGACCAAAGAGGTCCACAGGAATCCTCTTTCAAGGACAGAAAGCACCCCGGTGAATAAAAGCTTGTAGAATCAAAATAAAATATCCCAATAAAAAGCAATCAATAAAAAATAGTTTTTGAAAGCAAAAATACATAAGAGAATAGGACTTCTCCATTGCTTTGTACTGCATTTTTTTATCTGATGTGTATGCCCAATCCGATTTTAAAGGGATGCTGTCATAGGCCGGATAGAAAAAAGTGAAAAACATATTTCATAAAAAGCAGAGGGGCAGTCATTTTGACAGAGCGTTATATTATTTTGAATGCAGAAAGGATAAATAGTGGGATATTTATCCTTTCTGATTATAAAAAACAATTTTAAAAACTGGCTGAAAAATTGGAAAGGAGGCATGTGCAATGAAATTGAAAAAAGGTGATTTGACACTACCTGCCCTGTTGATGATGGGTGGTGCTTTGTATTCCATGCATTTTGGCGCATCCAGTATGACATGGCCCATGACATGGGGAAAGGAAAGCGGCTCTTCTGTTTTTTTGGCATTCATTGGTGCGTTTATCACATCACTGCTGCTGCCCTTGTTGGCATATGTGGCCCTTGCCAGAGGAGAAGGCACCTATTTTGGACTGACAAAAAGAGTGATGCCAAGGCTGGGGCCTATTTTTACAACAATCACCATTATCATATTGGGACCATTGTATACCATACCTCGCATGAGCGCATCCTCTTGGGATGCCATTACACAGGCTTCCGGCTGGCATCCGGAAAGCCCCATTCCCATTATATTGTTTTCGGCAGCCTACTATGCAGTGACATGGTGGTTTTTGTCAGGCAGAAGCAATATGATGGATAAAGTGAGCAAATTATTGTTTCCAATATTGATATTGATTGTGGTTGCCATCATAGGAAAGGGGCTTTTGACTCCACTGGGGCAGTGGCAGCCAAAAACATATGAAGCCCCTGCACTGGCATATGGCTTTACATCAGGCTATGCCACATCAGAGCTTTTGTGTGCATTGACATTTGGTATTGTGATATTAAACAACCTAAAAGGACAGGGCGTTTCAGATGAAAGAATGAATTGGAACATCATAAAGGTAGGTATCATAGGAATCGGTATGCTTTCATTGACCCATTTGGGACATATGATTGTGGGAGCAAACACAGGCGGCACCATAGAGCTGGATTTTGTTGCACTTTATACACAGGTTGCATTTGAGCTGCTGGGAAGCATAGGGGGAAGCATTTTTTCAGTAGGTCTGGTATTTGCTTCTTTGACAACGGCAATCGGCATTGGTGCAGCCACAGCAGAATATTGTGAGGATGCTTCCGCAGGAAAGTTTCCCTATAAAAAAGCGGTTTTGCTGGTTTGTATATTTAGTGCAGTGATAGGAGCTATGGGACTGACCAATATACTGACTTATGTTGCACCAATACAGGATGCAGTTTATCCCGGAGCCATTATATTAGTGCTTTATTATGTTTTTATGCCTAACTGTCAGGAGAAAAAACATTTGGCTGTATGCAAATGGGGTATGATTGTGAGCATATTTTTTGGTGTATTGGACGGAATTTATACATTTAACGGGCTTTTGAATTTAAATTTAGACTGGTTTGTTGATTTATACCTCAAAATGCCATTGGCAGAATGGAAATTGTCTTGGGTACCTGCTTGTATCATCGTGATGATTTTAGCATATTTTGTTGTCGGCAGAAAAGCAGTGGCCATAGAAAGTGAAAACAGAAAGGATGTGTGATGACAATGAGAGCATTAGAAGGTTTGAAGGTTTTGGATTTAACACAGGCATATAATGGACCGTTTTGTACCACAATGCTGGCAGACCACGGTGCAGAAGTCATTAAAATAGAGCCGGTAGGAGGCGACCAGTGCCGTTCTTGGGGGCCTATGGATGAAAAAAGTGGTGAAAGCGGATATTATGCCTTTTTAAACCGCAATAAAAAGGGATGTACATTAAATTTAAAAAATGATAAAGCCAGAGAAATGTTTTATAAGCTGGTGAAGGATGCCGATGTTGTGGTGGAAAATTTTAAAGGCGGCGTCACAAAAAGGCTGAAAATAGATTATGAAACATTAAAGAATATCAATCCGAAAATCATTTATGCCTCCGGCTCCGGTTTTGGACAGTATGGCCCCATTACCCACCGGCCTTGCTATGACATTGTGGCACAGTCCATGGGAGGGCTTGTCAATTTAACAGGATTTCCGGACACACCGCCTACAAAGGTAGGTCCTTCCATAGCAGACAATACAACAGGGCTTATGCTGTGTATTGGTGTGCTGCTTGCGCTCTATCACAGAGAAAAAACAGGAGAGGGACAGCAGGTAGATGTTTCTATGTTTGACACCATATTCAGCCTTTTGGAAAATGCCATTGTCAATTATACCATGACAGGAGAAATCCCTCAAAGACAGGGGAATATAGACCCTTCTATTGCACCCTTCGATATTTTTGAAGCAAGGGATGGATATATTGCCATTGGCGTGGGCAACGACCGTTTGTTCCAAGAATTTTGTCAAGTGATAGGCCACAAGGAATTGTTGGATGACCCTCGTTATGAAACAAATGAGCTGCGCTGCAAAAATTATAAACAAGGTCTGCAACAGACCATACAAAACTGGATTGGTCAAAAAACAAAAAAAGAAGTGGAAGAAATATTTGACAAAGGCGGCATTCCCTGCGGACCTGTGCTGAATATGAAAGAAGCCATTGAGCATCCTCACATTCAGGCAAGAGAAATGATGGTACATTGTGAGCATCCTACCATTGGAGAAATGTATTTTCAAGGCTGTCCTGTGAAGCTTTCCAAAACACCTCCTGCCGTAGCAGCACCCGCACCTCTTTTGGGACAGCATAATAAAGAAATATTTGAATTGGGAGAAGAAGAGTATGATATGTTAAGAACAGAAGGTGTGATTTAATTTATAAAACAAAAAGCCGATAACTGACTGTATTATAAACACAAGCTTGTTTTGTAATATTTATGTAATCGGCTTTTTTTATGAATATTAATTTTAATATGTGAATATTGATTTTAATATGCTGTAAATACTGATATAATATGGTGCATATACTGAGCAGGTGATTGAAAAATATGGAAAATAAAAAATTGTATTTGATAGGAGAGGTTTCAGCAATATGCAATGTGCCTATTAAGACACTACGATATTATGACGATATAGAGCTGATTGTACCAAAGGAACGAAAAAAAGGCTGTAATTACAGATATTATACAAAGGAACAAATGGTAACATTATTTTTTGTAAGAAAGCTGAGAAGCATAGGCATCTCACTAAAAGACATTAAAAGCGTGATAAAAGACAATTCGGTAGAATCCCTTTCCAAGCTGGTAGAAAAACGTATGCAGGAAATAAAGCAGGAAATGCAGCATCTGCAATATTGCTATCAAGAGGGAGAGCTGCTGGTGCATCGCTTTGCCAACAGCAAAAGTCTGGTAGAAGGATACAGCAACCGCATTGCAAAGGATTTGACAGAGGGTATAGATGATATTCATGTAGAGGATATCAAAAAAATGTATTGTGTTTATACCGTAAAAAATATGCATACCTATAAAAATGCAGATGTTTCATTGGAAAGATGGATAGAAATTATGGAAATGCCCAAACAAAAGGGGGTAAAAGCCATAGGGCCTGTGCTGATATCCTATCATGGAGAATTGTTATGTCAATTTTTGATGAAGGACTGCGAGGTGGAATTTATGATTCCTGTCAATGAAATGAAGCAGGAAGAGGGATTTAAAGAGTATGGCGGCTTTCGGGCAGTCACCTGCATTCATATAGGAAAGTGGTCTGATATCATCAACACATATATCCGTGTGATACAATGGATTAACGTCCGCTCCGACCAATATAAAATCATAGGCTATCCCTGCGATTTTTGTTTGATTTCGCAGGTGGATTTGGAAAATGAGGAAGAGCATATTACAAAAATTGTCATACCTGTTGAAGAAATAGAATGATAAAGTGGTGAAAAGCATCCCTTTTTTATATTGTCAAGGGAGTGAAAAATATGCAAAACCAACTGCCAAAGCAGTTAGAAAACAGATTACTGCAAGAGCTTTTGAAAAATCCCTTTATGGGGATTAATATTACAGATGAACAGGGAAGGGTATTGTTTTTAAATGAAGCCCACTATCGCATTACAGGACATACACCACAGCAATATATGGGAAAAACAATGGAAGAAATCAAAAACAGCGGCATGATTTCTGAATCTGCCACGATGATAGCATTAAAAACCAAAAAAAATGTTTTGATTAACCAAATTGCTTCCAAAGAAAATACATTTCAAGTCAAAGCAATTCCGATTTTTGATGAAAATCAAAATATCATATTTGTAATCAATTATTTAATAGATGTTTCAGAACTGGTTCGTGTACAAAAAAATCTTGAGCAAATACAATATTCTCATAAACAGCTAAAGGACCAATTTGAACTGCTGAAAAAAGAATTGAACAATAAAGGAGAGCTTGTTTTTTGCAGCAAAGCCATGGAGGCTGTGGTAGAACGAGCCTATAAGGTGGCACAAAATGATGTGGCAGTATTGATTACGGGGCCTTCTGGCTCTGGCAAGGAGCATATTGCCAACATGATTTGGCAAAAAAGCAAAAGAAAAGACAAGCCCTTTGTGCGCATCAACTGTGCGGCAATACCGGAAAGTCTTTTGGAGTCAGAGCTTTTTGGCTATGAAGCAGGCGCATTTACAGGAGGCTTGGCAAAGGGAAAAAAGGGATTGATTGAAAGTGCTGAGCAAGGCACTCTTTTATTGGATGAAATCGGAGAATTGCCATTGTCATTGCAGTCAAAGCTTTTGCGTGTATTGCAGGACCATGAAGTCAGACGGGTGGGAGGAAGCCGCACAATGAAAGTGGATTTTAGGCTCATTGCTTCCACCAATGCAGATATAAAACAAATGATTGCAGAAAAAAGCTTCAGAGAAGATTTATATTATCGTTTGAGTGTCATTGAAATTTCCATTCCGCCTCTGAAGCAAAGAAAAGATGATATTGCATTATTGGTTCATTATTTTTTAAAAATTTTTAATGTAAAATATGATATGCATAAATATATGTCAAAAGAGGCCATGCAATATTTATACTGTGCAGAATATCCGGGCAACGTAAGGCAGCTGAGAAACATTGTGGAAAGAACTATGATATTAAGCCAAAATGATGAAATTCAGCAAAGGGATGTCTATGAAGCCTTTGGCATACAATCCCCTGTAACGGCTGCAGAGAAAATTCCCATTACTGTTACATCTAATATGACATTAAAAAATATGCTGGAGGAATATGAAAAGCATATTTTGACAGAATATATGAAAATATACGGTTCAGGAAATAAAATTGCAAAAAAGCTGAAAACAGACCAGTCTACCATTTCCCGCAAATTGAATAAATATCATATAAAATAAAATTGCATTTCATAAGGTGATGAAAACAGTTCTTTATAAAATGGTTATGAGGAACTGTTTTTTTATGCAAAAATGCATAATATGCAAAAATGCATATATGCTTTGACAAAGAGGCATATTTGATTTTTTGAATTTGTAGATTATGCAATTTTGCATGATAGCTCCATATGGAAACAGTAAAAAACAATTTTTGTATGATTTCAAAAAAACAATTTTTATAACATTTTGCCTAAAATTATAAAATAAATTTTGTATCATTCTCCAAAAAACAGTATACCATCAAAGTTTTTTATCTTCATACCACCGTTTGGCATGGAGATTGCTTTATATATAGACAGCAATAAAATTTAATAAAAAAATATAAAATGTTTTGCAAATGGATATGAAACATAAAAGTATTACAAACAGAGAGCATGAAATGATTGCAAACAGCAGCCCAAAGTGTGTTTTAGCCTGCAAAAAGAAAGTGACATGATTCTATATGGCTCAATACAATTTCTGCAAAAAAATCAATGCTTTTTGAAATTTTGTTTCATAAACAGGTCAAAAAATGATGGAAAGGATGGAGAAAAATATGTATCAATGTGATGTAAAAACAATGACAGATAAAATCAAGGCATTTTCAAAATTTGGAGATACAGGAAATGGAGGAATTACAAGATATGCCCTCTCTAAAGAGGACATTGCTGCAAGAGAAGAGTTTGTAAAAAGAATGAAAGCCATTGGTGCTGTCATTGAAACAGATGATTTGGCAAATATGTATGCCACCATTGCCGGCAGTGATGCAAATGCCAAAAGAATTGTAATGGGCTCTCATTGTGATTCTGTTAAAAATGGAGGAAACTATGACGGCATACTGGGGGTGATAGGAGCCATGGAGGTGTTGGAAACGGTTGTAAAACAAAACATTGCTCACAAGCACCCTTTGACGGCGATGATATGGACAAATGAAGAAGGCTCGGAATTTCCTCCTTGTATGATGTGTTCTGGTATTGTCAGCCATGATTATATGCCGGAAAGATTTCGGGATAATTTTGAATATCATAAAATGATGGCTTCTCAATCTATATTAGACACTAAAATGACATTTGGACAAAAGCTCTCCTCATTTCCATACAAAGGAGAGATGGAAAACAGAATCAGTCCGGAAAAATATAAAGCCATGTTTGAATTACACATTGAGCAGGGGCCTATTTTGGAAGATGCTAAAAAAGACATTGGTGTGGTACGCTGTGTGCTGGGTCAAATGCTTTATAGAATAAAATTTTATGGACAGGCAGCACACGCAGGCACATTTCCTATGAAAAAAAGAAAAGACGCTTTTTATGCGGCGGCAGAGGCCCTTTGTTATCTGCATCAAGAAATAGATAAGCTGGGCTATGAAGACTTGGTATATACCACAGGAGAAGTGGTAATGCATCCTTGTGTCAACACAGTGATTCCTGATTTTTTTGATTTTTCTATTGATGTAAGACATGAAAGTGCTTCTGTATTGAATGAAGTGAGAGAAATTATATTAAAACTGGAGCAAAAACAATGGCAGGGCTGTCGGTGTCAGGTGGTGCTGGGCTGGAACCGTGATACAGTATACTGGGACAAAAAGCTGGTGG
The DNA here is from genome assembly GCA_944384265.1 of uncultured Clostridia bacterium. GTDB lineage: Bacteria > Bacillota > Clostridia > Lachnospirales > Anaerotignaceae > Coprocola. The sequence continues at coordinate 166,923 of CALWSR010000002.1, read as the reverse complement.
GATATGTGAAAGAAGCAGCAAAGGAGCTAGGCACAGCTCATATGGATATCCATTCTGGTGCCGGACATGACGCACAATATATTTCTTATATGCTTCCTACCACAATGATATTTGTTGCCTCCCAAAATGGGCTTTCTCATTGTGAGCAAGAATATACCTCCCCGGAGCAATGTACCGAAGGTGCAACGGTGCTGCTCAATGCTGTATTAAAATGTGATAAAGAGGACTGATAAAAAAATAATATGCAACATCAGAAAGGAGTTTGGGACTATGAAAACATTGATTCAAAATGGAACCGTATTGACAACAGAAAATGAATTGCAGTGCGATGTGTTGATTGTAGATGATAAAATTGCCGCTGTGGGAGTGGGTTTATCAAAAGAAGGTGTGGATAAAATCATAGATGCCCAGGGAAAATATGTCATGCCTGGAGGCATTGACCAGCATGTACATTATTCCTTTGTATACAAAGGCAGCAAGGTGAGAGGCTTTGAAACCTCCAATGCAGCGGCTGTGGGAGGCACTACAACTGTTGTAGAATTTGTAAATCAGCAGCAGGGAAAGGGATTGATAGAATCCATTGAAGCATATAAATCCTCTGATGTAGACGGCATTGCAATGGTAGACTATGCTTTTCATGTGGTTATGACAGACCCCCGTCCAGAGGTGATTGAAGAAATTCCAAAATTGGCAGAAGCGGGTTATCCCACATTAAAATTATTTTTGGCTTATAAAGGACAGTTTTTCCATGCAGACGATGAGGCAGTTATCAATGCTTTGACAGCAGGAAAGCAGGCAGGCATTACCATAATGGTACACGCAGAAAATGCAGATATGGTGGATTATTTGACCAAAAAGCTGATAGGGGAAGGAAAAACAGGCACCTATTACCATGCGGCTTCAAGACCTCCCATTGTGGAGGCAGAGGCAACCAGACGTGTCATTTATTTGGCAGAAATGGCAAATGCACCCATTTATATTGTTCATGTGACCTGTAAGGAAGCACTGGAGGAGATAAAAGCGGCATATCAAAGAGGACTGTCTGTATATGGGGAAACCTGTGCCCACTATTTGCTTTTTGACGAATCTGTACTGGATTTGCCCAATTTTGAAGGTGCAAAATATGTATGTTCTCCTGCATTAAGACCAAAGGAGCATCAACAATATTTGTGGGAGGCCATAGACAAGGGTTGGCTCAATGCTGTCAGCTCTGACCACTGCGGATTTGATTTTGCTTACCAAAAGCATTTGGGATATGGAGAGGGAAAATCCTTTGCAGATATTCCAAACGGTGCGCCTTCTGTGCAAAATAGAATTCATGCATTGTGGACATATGGTGTGTGTACAGGAAAATTGTCAAAGCAAAGATTTGTGGATGTCATTTCCACTTCTCCAGCAAAAGTAAATGGATTGACACAAAAAGGCCATATTGCTGCGGGATATGATGCAGATATTATCCTATTTGACCCCAATTATAGAGGTGTGATGGGAGTAGAAAACAGCTTGGAGGGAGTTGATTACAGCATTTATGAAGCCATGGAGCAAATAGGAAGAGTGGAAACGGTTTTGCTCAGAGGAGAAGTGATTGTAGAAAATGCCCAGTATGTAGGCAAAAAAGGACAGGGCAGGCTCATAAAGGCAAAGCCATTTGGCTCTGCATATGACAAATATAAAGCATAACCAAAAAGGAGGTACAGCCATGTTTACATATATTACCTGTTTGGGACTTTCTACTACAATTTTATGTGCCATTTGGTCAAATGCGGCACCTCTGATAGGATTGGGGGCCATAAGCTGGGCAGGATTTTCGGGTTGTACATCCTATTTTGCCTGTCCTCACAAAGGAGCAAAAGGCGTGCTGCATTGCATATGCTCTTTGATGAGTGGTGTAGCATATGCTATGCTCACACTCTATATGGGAAATGTGCTGACATTTGCGGGAGCAGGGATTTTTGTATCATTGATTACAGTACATTTGATGTGTATTCAGAGTAAAATCTCTGTATTTTCCTATATCCCCGGAACATTTTTTGGCTCTTTTTCTACATTTGCCGCTGGAGGAAATGTTTTGATTATACCCTTGCTTTTGTTTGGCATATTTCTTGGATTGGGCTGTGATAAATTTGGGGCAGTACTGTTTCAAATCATTGGCAAAAAGGAAGAGGAAAAAATGTCCTCCTAAAAAGTGCTGCTGAGAGAATCATATTATTTTATTAAAAAAACAAAAAACTGTTTGATAATATACTCTAATCAAATGTGGAGGCACTTATTATGAAACAGTGCATAGATTCTGAAAATTTACATTGGCGTTTTAAAAAATAATCGGACAGGTGCAGGCCATTGACAGAAGGGTGGATGAGGATGTGCCATATGAAAATATTTTTGCACAAATCAATGCGGCAAAATTTGCACTGCATAGAGTGGGGCAGGTGGTGCTGAGTATATAAACCATTGTATAAAATATGGCATTGAGCATGGATATGCAGGAAAAACCATTGCCAATTTCACAAAAGCAGTAAAAGGTTTTGCTAACATGATTTAAAATAAAGCTTGGCTCATGTGCTTTACATAGATGGTTTATAAATTTCGATGTAAAGCCTCATATTGGTATGTAAAAAACTCATAGATTGCAATATATGGTATCGTAAAGGAAAAAGGTGCATTGAAAACAAAATGACGCTCTGGAAAGGAATGTCTGCTGAGGGAGGCAGGGAAGCTATTTTTGTGGAAAAGCTATACCAAAATTATTTTTGGACAGAATAAAAAATACAAAGGACTAAAGTGATACAAAAAAGTATGTCCATTGGAGCAAAAGCCATGCCGATATCACATCAATACAGAGAAAGCTGAATAAAAGCAGCTCAAAAGGATTTCAAACAGGCAGCTTTACACTCCAAGCAGGTTAGAGGGGGTTGAATCTGCCAAATATAAATAAGAAAAAAAGAAAATATTTTTAATAGGTAAAAAGCAGCTTTTGTATAAAGAGAACTGTTTGAAGGGACGAAAAAGGTATAATGCCACTATAAAAGATATGTTGAAAGAAAAATGAAAAATGGAGGCAGAAAAGCCAAAGAAATACTGTGTAACCATAAAGCAGCTTGAAGCGTTACAGCAGCATAGTTTCCAAACCAGCCCCATAAACAAAGAGTTGTATGAGAACAATGTAAGAGTAAAAAAATACAATGGGGTTTCATACAACCGTCAAAGAATTCCACCAGAATGCATTGCGTGATATCAAAATGTATTGTGAAGCTGCAAAACAAAGGGATTGATGTTATTTTGTTTGAAAAAAGCAAGCAAAGCACTTGAAAACATTTCAAATTTCCAAAAACCTCTTGCACAGGCTTAGAAAAAGAAAGGTGCAAAGGGCATTTTGGCTGTAAAATCAATATTTTATGGCTTTCTATTTCATATTGCATTGCCAATGAAGAAAAGCTTATAAGTACATTGTCTTTAAAAAAACTACTCTCATACGCTGAATGAAAAAATAGGAATTACATTTTTATAGAGCTTCTGAAAGAGAAAATCGCCCCACCCCTCCCACACTCATGTTCTGTGTCGGAGGGGTGGGGCAGAATTTTTTACACCTCTATTATTTTTTGTGACATATCAATAAAAAGTCAAAGACATGAAAAAACAAATTTTAAAGCTCTATTTTTACATGATACTGTTCCAGCCAGATATTGATTTGTATGATATAGGCAAGCATTTGAGGACCTGCCATCAGCTGTCCGTACCAAGGCCTTCCATAATCGGAAGGACTGTTTAAAAAATCACTGACTTTTTTACTGTCTAAAAATTGTAATACAGGAGAGGAAGTATCCTCCAATATTTGTTGTACACGCTGTTTTAAAAGCAATTCATATTTTTGGTCATAGGTTTTGGGATAAGGGGATTTTCTGCGATATAATATTTCTTTTGGCAAAAAGGATTTGCCGGCTTCCCTCAAAAGCTGCTTGACAACACCATCCTTTGTTTTCATATCCCAAGGAACATTCCACAAATATTCTATGATACGGTAATCTGCAAAGGGAACTCTGGCCTCCAAACCAGAATACATACTGGTTCTGTCCATACGGTCCAGAAGTGTCTGCATAAACCATTTTAAATTTAAATAGGAGATTTCACGGCGGCGGGCCTCCTGGGGAGAATCCTCTGCCAAAGCAGGCGTTTCTGCCACAGAGCGATGGTATGCTTCTGAAACATATTCCTCCATATGAAGTGCCTCTAAAAATGTGTCGCAAAGCAGGGCTTTTCTTGGCTGCAAATCCATTGTCCAAGGAAATGTATCTGCTTGAAAGCATTCTCTTTTATGAAACCAGGGATAGCCTCCAAATATTTCATCAGCACATTCTCCGGTCAATGCCACCTTGTGGCTTTTTGCCACTACGGAACAAAAATAAAGCAATGAAGAATCAATATCTGCCATACAAGGTAAGTCATGGGCTTTGACAGAATCCTCCAGCAATGCAATTTGTTTTGTGGTGTCACATTCCAAAAAATGATGCACAGAATCAAGAAATGCCACCATTTTTTCTACATAGGGACGGTCCTGAGAGGGCTGAAAGGCATTGGACTGAAAATATTTGTCGTTGTCCACAAAATCAAATGAAAAAGTATGAAGCTGTTTGCCTTGTTTTTTCAGCTCTTTGGCACAAATGGCAGAAACCAGGCTGCTGTCCACACCACCGGAAAGAAATGTGCATATGGGTACATCAGAAACCATTTGACGTCTGATGGCATCCTCCACCAAAAAGGCGGTTTTTTCAACTGTTTCCTCATAGCTGTCTGTATGAGGGCGGCTTTGTAATTTCCAATAGCAATGCAGATGCATACCCTCTTTGTCGCAGGTCATAAAATAACCCGGCAATAATTCTTCAATGTCTTTATAAACACCACAGCCATAGGTTTTGGCAGGGCCTATGCTGAAAATTTCATTCAGCCCTCTTTTATCTACAATGGGCTGTATATCCGGATAGGCAAACAGCCCTTTTAATTCGGAAGCAAAAACAACGGTATCTCCCTTTTTGGTATAAAAAAGGGGCTTAACACCTGCTCTGTCCCGAAAAAGATGAAGCTGTTTTTTTTCTATATCAGCAATGGCAAATGCAAAAATACCATTTAATTTTTCTACAAATGCTGTGCCATATTGTAAATATCCATTTAATATAATTTCTGTGTCGCTTGTGGTTTGAAAGGCGTATCCCTTTTGTATTAAATCCTGCTTCAGCTCCTTTTGATTATACAATTCTCCGTTATAAACAATGGCATACTCCTTTGTTGAAAATGTTTTTACCATAGGCTGATGTCCTGTGGTCAAATCAATAATAGAAAGACGAGCATGGGCAAAGCCAAAATGCTTTTGTACATAGATTCCGGAGTCATCCGGCCCCCGACGGGAAAGAGCTTGTTTCATATGCTGCAATATGCTGCTGTATTTTTCCTCCTTTTGCACAAAAGCTTCATAAGCATTAAAAAAACCGGCAATACCGCACATAAAAATTCCTCCTTTATGATTTTAAATCAAAAAGCACGCTGTAATGAATGTGAAAATAAGCCCAATGCTGACAGGTGCAATATTTTTCCGTGCCAGCTCCAAAGGGTCCACATTGCAAATGGCCGCAACAGGTATCAAGCCCCAAGGGACGATTGTGCCTCCACCTATGAATATGGCTGTGATTTGTCCCAATGAAGCCAGTATGGGTACAGAGCCATTGACAGCAGAGCCAAATGTCTGAGCAAGAGAGCCTGTCAGGGGCAGTCCGGAAAAGCCGGCACCATCCAATCCTGTCACTGCTCCGATTGCCATTTGTATGAATGCAGTGACATATTTGTTCAAGGGGGTATTGTGTGCCAGCCAGATTGCCCAGTCGTTTAATATACCGGACTGATGCTGTTCTCCCAATATGGATGTGATGCCGTCGCCGCCCAAAAAGAAAAATGCTCCAATGATAATCACAGGGGCAAATATTTTGATGGCAAACAAAAATCCCTCTGTTACATAGCCTGTTACTTTTTCCAATGCCTGCCTTTTAAAACCTATTATAGCACCAAAACACATTAACAATACAGCTGTGCCTGCCACAACGCTGGTGGCATCTCCTCCATTTAAATGGAAAAAAAGCATAAAGCAGATATCCAGCAAAAATGCAATGGGAGTGGCAATGGCCAATGCAATGGTAGATTTGGGATGCTTTTTACATTGCAGTTCTGGCGGTATGGTCACAGAGCGGATGCTTACAGGAACAGAAAGCGTTTTGCGGTTTAACAAAAATGCAGCTGCCACCGTAGTAATGCCCATGACTAGAAACAAAGGACGTCCTTCTGAAAGTATTTCTGTTGTGGCAATGCCGGCCGAGCCGGCAGAAATAGCAGGCGCTCCTTGTATAATAAAATCATAGCTTAGTGCAATGCCGTGGCCAAAAAGATTGATTGCCATAGCTGCGGCAATGGGCTTTAAACCGGCTTTTATGGCAAAGGGCAGCATAATGGTGCCAATGAGTGCCACAGAAGGAGAGGGCCATAAAAAAAGAGAAAAAACAAACATGGTGATGCCTACAATCCACCAAGTGATGGAGGGGGTTTTCATCACCTTTGCCATAGGCATCATAAGCAGCTTGTCACTGCCCAGCTCTGTCAAACATTTTGAAAATGCTGTGACAAGGGCAATGGTTGCAATGATTTCCATAAATTGTATGGCCGCATAAAGAATTGCTTTAAATATGGTTTGTATGCCTCCAATGAAGCCTCCTGCGCCCACCAGCCCCAGCAAAAAAAGAAATACAATGCATACAATAGGGGTGTCTTTTCTAAGTATCATAACAAACAGTATTGTAATGACACCAATAAAATAAACATAGTGCAGTGGGGTTAAAACAATTGTGGTATCTAACATAACAAAACTCCTAAAAATTTATGATTCTTATATTATATGAAAAAAATAAAAAGGAGTTACAAAACAGAAACAAAATGGAGGCAGGAACAGATTGTAAAATGTGGCTGTACAATCATCATAAGATTGATAAAAATGCCTCTCTTTTTTATAACAGTCCTTAGCCATAATGAAAAGAAACGGCACAAAACAGAGCAAAATCTACCAAAAGACAAGTGCCGCAGCAAAATGCTGCACACTTTGCAAATATGATTTTATATTATGCTTGTCATTTATAAAGAAGCATTGTACTTATTTGCAAAAAGTGGTAGTATGAAAAAAAGAAAAAAGGGGGAAAATATCATGTTTTTTCATTTTTTGGAGGAAACAAAGCAGGCAGAGCTGGATTATAGTATAGAATTGACAAAGGATTTAGAAGAACCTTTGCAAGAGCTGATACAAAGCACATTTGTCAAAAACATCATCAATAGAACCAAAAATGAAAAGTGCTATTATATGACAACCATGACAGAATTATTTTTGGTTTCTATGATTATTGTAGTCAATGTGGTACCCAATGAAGCATTTTCATTTTTAAAACTGCCTCAAACATTTTTGAATGCTACCATATGGAGTGTTTTGCTTTCCTTATGTACATTGGTTTGCATTGCCATTGACAATTTATTTCAGTTTCGGGACAGATGGCAAAAAGAAAAAGAATTGGTCAATGCTTTAAAAAACGAATGCTTAAAATATATCTATAAATTGGGGATTTATGGGCAGAATTTAGAACAACAGCAAACAAAGGCACTGTTTTTGCAGCGTTTTTTGGAATTGACAGGAGAAGGCTACTCTTTGTTTGAATATGAAAAGGGACAAAAAGGGCTGTGGGAACAAAAAATACAACAAGAAAGCAGTCCCAAAAAAGAAAGGAACATAAAACAAAGTACAGATTGATAGGAGGAAAAAAATGAAGGTTGTAATTGCCATTGATTCTTTGAAAGGAAGTTTATCCTCTTTGGAGGCAGGAAAAGCCATTGCAGAAGGCATTTTAAAAGCAGATAGCCATACAGAAATAGAAATTTCCCCTTTGGCAGACGGAGGAGAAGGAACCGTAGAAGCATTGACAACGGGTATGGGAGGAAATATAGAATCCATTTTTGTCACAGGCCCTTTGAAAGAGAATGTGCTGTGTCAGTATGGCATTGTGAAGGATACTGCCATAATAGAAATGGCCTCGGCAGCAGGCATTACACTGCTTGAAAAAAAACAGAGAAACCCTTTGTATACCACCACTTATGGAGTGGGAGAAATGATAAAAGATGCCATAAAAAAGGGCTGCCGCCGTTTTATAATAGGCATTGGAGGAAGTGCCACAAATGATGGTGGGATTGGTATGCTGCAAGCATTGGGATATGGATTTTTGAACAAAGAAAAAAAACAGGTTTCCTATGGTGCAATCGGGCTTTCAGAGCTGGAGGAAATTACAACAGAAAATGTAGTGCCGGAATTAAAGGAGTGTAGATTTTACATTGCTTGCGATGTGACAAATCCCCTTTGTGGTGAAAAAGGAAGCAGTGCAGTATTTGGCCCTCAAAAGGGAGCGGACAAACAAATGATTGCAGACATGGACAAATGGATGGAAAGATATGCCAAATTGGCAAAAAAAGCAGTGCCAAATGCAGACAGTACCTATCCCGGTACAGGAGCCGCAGGAGGGCTGGGGTTTGCATTTTTGACATTTACAAATGCTGTGCTGCAGTCGGGCATTGATATGGTTTTGCAAGAAACCAATTTGGAAGAAAAAATCAAAACAGCCCATGTGGTGGTTACAGGAGAAGGGCGTTTGGACGAGCAGACTGCCATGGGAAAAGCACCCATTGGTGTGGCAAGGCTGGCAAAAAAGCATGGCAAAATGGTCATTGGATTTGCAGGCAGTGTGACAAAGGACGCTGTTTTGTGCAATGAAAATGGCATGGATGCCTATTTTCCCATATTACGCAGTGTTGTCACATTGGAGGAAGCTATGGAAAAAGAAAGAGCAAAACAAAATATGACAGATACAGCAGAGCAAGTGTTTCGTTTGCTTTTTGCAAAAATGAACTAGCGTTGTTTTGTGATATTGTTACAGAAAAAAATCCTCTTTATTGTTATGATAATAAAAAACAATAAGGAGGTATTTTTGTGGAAAAAAGACGTTTTGCCAATATCAATCAAAAGTATTGTGTTGCCTGCGGCAGTTGTATGAAGGTGTGTCCCAAATCTGCCATCAAAATACCAAAGGGCATTTTTGCAAATGTAGATAAAACCCTTTGTATCGGCTGTGGACTTTGCGCAAAGGCCTGTCCTGCTTCTGTGATTACAATGCAATGGAAGGAGGAAGAATATGAAAAAAAAGAAACATTGGTATGATTATTTATGGATTGTTTCTGTTATCTATTTGACACTGGGATTTTTTAACATATTGTTTGCATGGCTGGGCCTCATTTGTTTTTTTATTCCTTTGTGCATTTCTGTCCTAAAAGGAAATAAGCTTTATTGCAACAGATATTGCGGAAGGGGTCAGCTTTTTGAATTGCTGGGCAAAAAATTTTCCAGAAAAAAAGATATCCCTCATTTTTTGAAAACAAATTGGTTTCGCTATGGCTTTTTCACATTTTTTATGATGATGTTTTTGAATATGCTTTTTACAACATATATTGTATTTGCAGGCACAAAGTCCCTCGATGAGGTGGTAACATTGCTTTGGAGTCTAAAACTGCCTTGGCATTTTGCCAATAGGGTGGCAGGGGTAAAGCCATGGGCAATACAGTTTGCATTTGGCTTTTACAGTGTGATGCTGACCTCCACTGTTTTAGGATTGGTGACAATGGTGCTTTTTAAACCAAGGAGCTGGTGTGTTTATTGTCCTATGGGAACTATGACACAGGGAATTTGTAAATTAAAGCACAAAAATAAAGCTATGTAATATTTTTGAAGGGGCTGTTGTAAAATGAAATTGTGGCAGCAGCTTGCACAAAGAAGGTTTATAAATAACAAAAAAACGGATGTTTTCTGAGCAAAATTTGCGCAAAAAGCAACCGGTTTTGTATACTATTATTTTAAGAAGGCTATTTTGAAACAGCCCCTTTTTTTACAAAAAAGCAGTCTGGCTTTATTCATATGGATACCTCCTTTGGTTCTGCTGAAAAATATAAAGCTTTCGGATTGTAATTTTGAATGGGGATTTGACAATTCCATTATAAAAAACAATGAAAATATCTTTCATATGAAAAATGAAATAAAACATACAGCACACTTAAAATACAGATATCAATATCACAGATATTTGTACCAAAATATAAAAAATAGTATGCACAAAGAAGGAAAGCTGGATATAGGCCAAAGCATAAGTAAGTTATGGGAAGAAAAAATGGAAGAATAGGACCAGTGCAAGTCTGTTCAGGACCTATACAGATATTGGTTCCCACTATATTTTGATGCAGCAGAGTTTATAGAATTTCTAAGAGTACATTAAAAATATTCCATAAAATACAAATATGGTATAAAAAATTTTTCAGTAAAAGTACATTTTGTGGATGCAGCCAAAAATGTGATAAAAAAGTAAAATGGATGATTAAGGATATGACAGAACGAATATTATGGAAAGAGTATATTGCACGATTGATAGGCAGCAAAAAAGAATAGGGCAAAATAAAACAGCCACTTTCAGTGGCTGCCTGTATATATTATGCCATGCAGCAGTGTTTCATGGCAGGGTATCAGCAAGGATATCCTTTCTGGGAGTGATACAGATAGAAGAGAGCTTGATTTTAGCAGCATATCAAAATCAAACTGTTTTTATTTTAAACTGACAAATGCCAGTTTTTTTAACCTTTTTGCATCAACAAGCTGAATATTTCCCCGTGTCAGCAAAACAAGCCCTTCTGTTTGAAAGTATTTTAACATTCTTGTAACCACTTCTCTGGCAGTGCCTAAATGGTGGGCAATCTGCTCATGGGTCACAGAAATATTATTGCTGTGAATAAGCTGGCTTTCTTCTATCAAAAAGGCGGCGAGGCGTGTGTCCAGTTTTTTGTTTAAAATTTGGTCTATCAGCCACATGACATCTGAAAAACGATATGCCATCAGTTCGTTTGTATAATGAGAAACGGCAAGAGATTCCTCCATAAGCTGTTTGTAAATTTCAACAGGGATATGCAGCAGTGTGGTATCCTGTTCAGCCTGTATGATAACATCAAACAGAATGTTTTTCAGCATACAGGAAGCGGAAAAAAGACACATATCTCTTTCAAAAAGACGATAAAGTGTAATTTCTTTTCCTTCTTCAGATGATATATAGACACGCAGCTGTCCGGAGATGGGCAGCAGCAGTCCTGCACAGTCTTCAAATCCAGAATGTACTGTGGTACCCTTTAAAACAGTTTTTTTGAGAAGAGAGCATTGTAATGTTTGCTGCTGCTGTGGGGTGAGTTGCTTCCAAAATGGAATATATTCTTGAAAATCCATTGTCATACTTCCTTTAAAACAAATGTGCTTTACAGAGGATTAGTATAGCATACCATAAAAAAATACTCAATATCTGTTACAAACGCCATTTTAAAAATTTCTTTTCCAATAAAACAATAAGCTGATACATAATAGCTGCCATAATGGCTAACAAAATCACAGAAAGCATTACCCAGTCCAGCTTAAATATCTGTGAGCCATATACAATCAGATAGCCTAATCCTGCCTGTGCCACCAAAAATTCTCCCACAATGACGCCTACAAAAGAAAGACCCACGTTGATTTTTAATGCACTGATGATGGTGGGGATACTGGCAGGAAGTATCACTTTTGTCAAAACCTGTTTTTTGGTACCGCCAAATGTTTGAATCAGTTTTATTTTATCATTATCAATATGCAAAAAGCCGTTTAATACCGTCATAATGGTGACAACAATGGATGTCATCAATGCTGTGGCAATGATAGAAGTCATGTTATTGCCAAGCCATACAATGATGATAGGAGCAAGTGCTGTTTTTGGCAAGGAATTTAGTACAACCAAATAAGGCTCTGTCACATCAGATACAAAATGGTTCCACCAAAGCAGTATGGCAATGAGTGTGCCAAATATGGTACCCAACAAAAAACCTACAACTGTTTCGTAAAGTGTGATTCCAATATGCTGCCAAAGAATGCCTGTTTGTGCCATATCTATCATAGCATTTATCATTCTGCTGGGCTGGCTGAATAAAAATGGGTCAATCCAGCCGGCGTTGGCGGCCACCTCCCAAAGTATAAAAAATGCCGCAAGAAGCAATATCTGTGTGCTTCTGACAAGCAGCTTTCTCTTTTTGATTTTTTTTAAAAATGCTTTTTGCTGACTGGATATTTCCAAAAATTCATTTTTATGATACATGAACATCTAACTCCTTCCAAATTTGATTAAAATAATCTTTAAATTCAGGTGCTTCTCTGGCACGCATAGGAGTTCTGTCTTCTACACTCAACTCAATTTTATGGATTGCCTTTACTCTGGCAGGACGATGAGAAAGCACAATCACTCTGTCGGAAAGGCTGATGGCTTCTGAAATATCATGAGAAACCAATATGGCTGTTTTTTTCTCTTTTTTGATGATGGTGCCGATTTCGTCAGAAACAGAAAGCCTTGTTTGATAGTCCAGTGCAGAAAAAGGCTCATCTAAAAGCAACACATCAGGCTGTACTGCCAATGTACGTATCAATGCGGCTCTTTGGCGCATACCGCCGGAAAGCTGAGAAGGCATATGATTTTTAAATTCTCCAAGGCCATAAAGGTCAAGAAGCTGGTCCACTCTTTTTATATTTTCAGGAGTCAATTTTTTTTGTATTTCCAGTCCCAAACAAGCATTGCTATAAATGGTGCGCCATTCCAGAAGGTAATCTCTTTGAAGCATATAGCCGATATTGGTTTTGGAATGGATAGAAAAATTTCCTTCGGAAGGCTGTATCAATCCGGCAAGCATAGAAAGTATAGAAGATTTTCCACAGCCGCTTGGCCCTACAATACAGACAAATTCTCCCTCTTGTACAGAAAAACTCAAGTCCGAAACGGCTTTTGTTTCACCGGATATACTATGATAGCTGATAGATATGTTGTTTAGCTCTACCATGGAAGACATAGTGTGTGTACCTCCTTTTGTCATTTAATCTATTATATTTTTAGAAGGGACAAAAGGTGCTTTTTTCATATAAATTTTTTTGAAATTTTTGAAAAGAATAGGGTCTGTGCCATACCAAAATAATCCTTTTTTATTGAGGCATCATCAAACAAAAAAGAATATAGTTAGCTGCAAAAAGGAGATTGCTTTCATTTTAGAAAAGGAAGATATCCTTCTGCAGCTGCAAAGGGAAGGCGAAACAAATAATGAAAAACAAATTTTTACATCATTCAAAAAAAGAAGGAGCAGATTTTCATGGCAAAAGCCCCTTTTGTCATAAGAAATGGCCATATATCTATTTGCTGTGCGAAAGCTGGAAAAAAGGATGGTTTAAATGGTACTGAAATGGCATAATCTCTTGTATGGCACTATCATATTGCTGAAAATCCATTTTAGAATTTTTACACTTTTGAAAGTACTGTCCCTGTGTTTTTCTCTTCAAATTTGAAATGAGAGCATGATTTCAATTCCTTTTTTCAACAGAATTTGTTTCCATTTACTTTTTTAGGCATAAATTTCCTATATATGGAAATGGGCTTCTGCTCTGTAAAATTTTAGCCCTTTATATTTACTATGTACTGATGTAAAGCTTGTTTTTGCTCATTTTTTGGATATATCATCTATTGCATATCACGGGCATTCCTTTTTGTGATGCAATATGCAGGTTTTTTCAGAAAGTCAATTCCATTGACGATATGATATCCATTTTATTGTTTTTGTAACGATTGGAATGGTTCCCATTTATGGCATCAAACAAATGCCTTTACAAAAAAAGACCGTACCATTTTGTGGTACAGTCCCTTGCTGTTATTTTGCTTCTTCGTTGATTACCAATGCCATCAATTCCAATTCTTGGTCTGTGTTGTTTTCTAAAGAGTGGAATTCTCCCACATTGATGATACAAACGTCTCCTGCATGAACCACTGTTTCAGAGCGGTCATTGTCTATAAAAACGCCTTCTCCTTTTAATATCAAATAAGGCTCTGTGTCACCAATATGCTGGTGCCAGCCAATGCTGCTGTGAGGACGTAAAATCACACGGGCATACATTTTGCCATGGCCCATCAATTCCTCTTTTTCCAAAATATGATGGATTTCTACGGAGCCTTTTCCTCCACGCAGTCCCTCTACCTCTACAACATTTTCTTTTCTGACCATAAAATATCCCTCATTTCTGATATAATACTATGACAATATTATACAATGTTATACTTTATTTCGCAATATCAAAAAAGTCCTGACAAATCGAATAGGGGTGTATATTGAGAATTGGCTGAGGATTTTTGCTGTACAAAGCCATGCTGCAACCCGATTTCAAAAAAATAGTTTGTCACTTTTTGATATTCCATTGTGGTGAGCCTGCGGGAAAGCTGTTTGATGCCTTTGGCTTGATACATGGGAGTATACTGGTTTAGAAGAGAAACATAAGTATCTTTTCCTAAATTTTGGCATATCCAGTCCAATACGGCAAAGCTGTCCTTGTAACAGCCGGGAAGTATTAAATGGCGGACAAGCATACCCTTTTGCAATATACCATCAGAAGAAAAAACGGTTTCAGGCACTTGTCTTTTCATTTCCAAAAGTGCGGCAGAGGCATATTCTGCATAGTCATCAGCAAATGAAAAGCTGCTGCTGTATTTTGCAGAAATGTATTTTAAATCTGGTAGATAGACATCAACAAGCCCTTCCAGCAGTTTTAGACTTTCTGCTTTTTCATATCCATTGGTGTTGTATATTACAGGGATGTGCAGTCCTCTTTTTTTGGACAAAAGCAGTGCATCTCTGATTTGAGGAATATATTGAGTAGGGGAAACAACATTAATATTATGCACATTCTTTTTTTGCTGAGATAAAAAAATATCTGACAGCTTTTCTATGCTCAGTTCTTTTCCAAAGCCTTCTGCGCTGATGGTGTGATTTTGACAGTATACACAGCCTAAATTGCAGTGAGAAAAAAATACAGTGCCGGAGCCATTTGTACCACTGATGGGGGGTTCCTCCCAATGGTGGACACTGGCCAATGCACATTTTGGCAAAAGCCCTGCCTGGCAATACCCTTTTTGTCCGGCATATCTGTTTGCGCCGCAGCTTCTGGGGCATATGGTACAATGTTTCATAAAAGATGTGTAGCAATCCATATCCATGTCCTTTCTGTATTGATTTGCCTTTATTTTAACAAATGTACCAGCGTTTTAATAGTGCAAAAAGTAAAAAGCTGTGATACACTACAATAGAACACGGAACAGAACAAAAGGGGGACTGTACAATGAAGCAATATAAAACAGTGGAAACGACAAAAGAAGTATTGGAAAAAGTCCTTTGTAACTGTTGCGGAAAAGAGATTACAAAACAACAGGGATATTTTTCAGACTTTTTGCATATTGAAAAACAATGGGGATATTTTTCACAAAAAGATGGCAGAAAAGATGCATTTGATTTGTGCGAAAATTGCTATGACCAAATTGTAAAAAGC
Source organism: uncultured Clostridia bacterium (assembly GCA_944384265.1). Classification (GTDB taxonomy): domain Bacteria; phylum Bacillota; class Clostridia; order Lachnospirales; family Anaerotignaceae; genus Coprocola. Next base: position 151,394 of record CALWSR010000002.1, on the reverse strand, counting down.
TTTGTACTTCCCATAGAACAATAAAAAATGCTTGACTGACTGCAATCAGTATTTGTAAAAAAGTAAAACCATTTTTTGGCAGGCTTATGAAAACAGGGGGAAGCCTTTGGTGGTACAATGATATGCTGTACATGGCCATCAGGCCATGTACAGCAGGTTAGACATCTGCCAAAATCCATTTTCCTATTTCAATGAAAGGACAGGGCAATGATATGAAAATACTTTTGTTATGCTCTGTAAAAAGCCATACATACAATGGTTAAAAATACCATTTTTTTATATGGCAGTGTCAGCACAATGCTGTTTGTAAACCGTTTTTGAAAAAAAATAAATTTTGTGCTGATAAGCCATCTAATCAAAATCATATTTTTGTAAAGCCAAAGGAAATACGATTTGCATGAATTTTGTGTTATGAAAACATATGGCATCATTAGATGTCAAACAAAGCTTGTATCTATTACATTATAAACATCTATATCAACCCTTTTTCATGATTTTTTTGAATCAGACAGCTTATTCCACTCATATATCTGCTGCTGCATACATTATGGAATGCTTGAAACAAACTGATTTTTTTAAATGAAAAGATTGTCTAAGATAGCCTTGAAGGCTCCAATCAAATTTTTATAAAAGCATTTCTTGTTTTATTTTCGTTGTAATCAAGGGCAAGCTTACAGTTTTGTTGTGTGCTACAATTTATATTTTCTGTCCAGAGAGCGGTATTGTATGACCTCAGCAATATGCTTTGCAGAAATGTTTTGACTGCCTTCTAAATCGGCAACGGTACGGGCGGCCTTTAATATTTTATGATAAGCCCTGGCGCTTAAATTCATATGGTCAAATGCAGACTGAAGCAGTGTTTTTTCCTTTGCGCCCAAGGGACAATACTGCTCAATTTCCACTGCACCCATCTGAGAGTTGAAATAAAAGGGTTCTTTTTGATACCTTTCCAGCTGTATTTGCTGTGCCTGCAAAACTCTTTGTTTGATTTGGGCAGAGGACTCTCCATAGGAGGCACTTTCCAATGTGGCATAAGAAAGAGAGGGCAGTTCTACCATTAAATCAATGCGGTCTAAAAGAGGACCGCTGATTTTATTATGATATTTTGAAATTTCGTGAAAAGAACAATGACACCGCTCTTTATCTCCCAAATAGCCGCAGGGGCAGGGGTTCATGGCAGCAATCAGCATAAAATGAGCCGGATAGGTCAATGTGCCGTTGACACGGGATATGGTGACATTGCCATCCTCCAGGGGCTGACGCATAATTTCCAGTGCATTTCTTTGAAATTCCGGCAGCTCATCCAAAAACAATATGCCGTTGTGAGCCAGTGAAATTTCTCCCGGACGAGGAATCCTGCCTCCTCCTGTCAATGCAGAGGGAGAAATGGTATGGTGAGGAGAACGGAATGGCCTTTTATGAATCAATGTGTTTTTGGACTGGAGCAATCCAGCCACACTGTATATTTTTGTAATTTCAATACTTTCTTCCAATGTCAAATCGGGAAGAATGGTAGCAATTCTTTTTGCCAGCATTGTTTTGCCTGTGCCGGGAGGACCAATGAGCAGTACATTATGATAGCCGCCGGCAGCAATTTCCAATGCTCTTTTGGCATTTTCCTGTCCCTTCACCTCCGAAAAATCCATTAGACCTTCTTCTGTTTTTTGTGCAAAAAAAGAGGCTAGATCTATTGTAAAGGGGGCCATCTCTTTTTTATGCTGTAAAAAAGAAACAGCCTCTATTAAGGTAGCAAAGGGATAGACCTCTATACCCTTTACAATGGCGGCCTCCTGTGCATTTTCAAAGGGAACAATACAGTGGGAAATTCCCCTTTGCTTTGCGTGGTATACCATAGGCAGCACACCGTTTACGCTTCGTATGGAGCCGTCCAATGAAAGCTCCCCTAATATCAGTGTATTTTTTAAGGAGGATATAGGAAACAAACCCATGGAGCATAATATACCAAGGGCAATGGGCAGGTCAAATGCCGGTCCTTCTTTTTTCATATGGGCAGGAGCTAAATTGACAGTAATACGTTTTATGGGAAATGTAAAACCGGAATTTTTGATGGCGGTACGAACCCTTTCTCTGGATTCTTTTACAGCAGAATCCGGCAGACCCACCAAGTCAAATGCAGGCAGACCATTGCTTAAATCCACTTCCACATCTATCAAATATCCATCAATGCCCAACAGTCCACTGCTTATTATTTTTGAAAGCATTTTGATTCCTCCTTTTTCATCCCTTCTACAATCATAGCAGTAAATTTGTCTTTTTTCAACAAAAAGAAATCAGAATGTATGGAATTTTATAGTATTTTATGATAGTATAATAAAAAATGAATAGGAGGAAGCTATGATTCGAATAATAAAAAAGAGAGTATTGTTTTGTTTTGTGATAATATGTTTTTTCAGCGGCTGTACCCGGCAGCCTCAGCAAAATACACAGCAGCAAAATACGCAACAGCAGCAAAATGCTCGGCAGGAGCCTAATACAGCACTATATCACCAGGAAAGGACATTTGGCAGCTATGATGTTTCAGAGCAATGGCCGCTTTTGGAAAGCCAGTCTGATGATATCAGCTCCTTTTATACAAAGGCAGGAGAGGATATTACAAGCCAAACAACCAATATTTCTGTGGAATATCGTGAAAATCAATATACGAAAGAGGAATACAATGTATTTACATCTGCTGTGATGTATCAGTTGAAGCTGGAATTGACAGAGCCATTATATCAATTAGTGGTGTCGGAAAGCTTTACATCCAAAAATGGATATGATGTATTTTGTGTTATGGTAGATGACAAAGAAAGTGAAATACCTGTCAAAACAATACAATATTATATTGCAGGAGAAAAAGCACATATATTGGTACAGGTGACAGATTTTCACAATGAAGCTGTTTTGGACGCAGAGCAAACTGCCAGAGCAATGGTGGACAGCTTTATTTGGAAGGAAATAAAATGATGTGAAAATAAGGCAAAAAAGGGACTTGTTTCAAAAAACAAAACAGTCCTTTTTTTATATAAAAATAGAATTTTAAAAAATTTATGTTGAATTTATTTAAAAAAAGCTTTATGATAGATTTCGTATTTTGTTTATGGTAACTATTTGGGAGGAGGGAAAACATTGGAAGAATATTATATGATGTGGCTTTCTCGCATACCTAAAATAGGTGTTCATAAAATATTATTGTTATTAGACCATTTTAAAACGGCACAGGCAGTTTGGGAGGCTTCTTTAGAGGAGCTGAGGCAAGTTAAGGGGCTTAGCATAGTTCACTGCAAAGAAATAGAAAATGCAAAGCAGCCCCAGCAGCTGGAACAATGGATAGAAGAATTGGAAGAAAAAAATATTGGCTTTATATCCATCAAAAACCCGAAATATCCCTATTTGCTGAAACAAATTTATGACCCGCCGGCAGGGTTTTATATAAAAGGATTTTTGCCAGATGATGATATAGATAAGGTCAGCATTGTGGGAGCAAGAAGATGCTCTCAGTATGGTGCTTCTGTTGCATATAAGCTGGCAAAGGATTTGGCAGGAGCCAATATTGTCATTGTAAGCGGTATGGCAACAGGGATTGATGGTATGTCCCATTTGGGCGTATTGGATGGAGGAGGGCAAACCATTGCTGTGCTGGGTACAGGAGTGGATATTTGTTATCCGGCGGAACATAAAAATTTGATGGAGCGTATTATAGAAAATGGCTGTGTGTTGTCAGAATATCCTCCGGGCATGGCTGCTTTTGGCAAAAATTTTCCAAAAAGAAATCGTATTATCAGTGGTCTTTCTTCCATGACCATTGTGGTGGAGGCAGGCAGAAGAAGCGGTACACTCATCACAGCAGACCAAGCACTGGAAAACGGCAGAGAGGTTTTTGTGGTACCGGGAAATGTTACAAGTCCTCTTAGCGAAGGCACAAATGATTTGATTAAACAGGGCTGTCCCATCATTACAGAATTTGAAGATGTGCTTTTTGCACTGGGGATTGCCTATACAGAAGAAGAAAAAGAAGCCTTTCAAAAACACATGGCTGAAAATATGCAAAAAGAAGAAAAGGAAGTATATCAATGCATTGGAAAGGAAGCAGTGGATGCTCAAACCATTAGCAGAATGCTTCATAAAAATATACAAGAGATACAATATTCATTAACATTATTGGAAATTGCAGGGCATATCCGTAAGCTGCCCCAGTCAGGTTATATTAGAGAAGGTTAAGAGGTGTTGTCTATGCCGACAGAAAAGGAAACAAAAAAACAAAAAAGAACCAAAAATATAAAAAAACATCTTGTGATTGTAGAATCTCCTGCAAAGGCAAAAACAATCAAAAAGTTTTTGGGAAATACCTACAAAATAGAGGCGTCTATGGGGCATGTAAGAGATTTTCCAAAAAGCCAGCTGGGCATTGATATGGAGCATGATTATGAGCCAAAATATATCACCATAAGGGGCAAGGGCGAGCTTTTAAGCAAATTGAGAAAGGAAGCAAAATCAGCCGATAAGGTTTATTTGGCAACAGACCCCGACCGAGAAGGAGAAGCCATCAGCTGGCATTTGATGCACGCTTTAAAGCTGGAGGATAAGCCTGTCAGCCGCATTACATTTAACGAGATTACAAAAAATGCTGTTAAAAAATCCATTTCCGGTGCCAGAGATATTGACATGGACCTGGTAAATGCACAGCAGGCCAGAAGAATGCTGGACAGAATGATTGGCTATGGCATCAGCGATTTGCTTTGGCAAAAGGTGAAAAGAGGCCTGAGCGCAGGCCGGGTGCAGTCTGTGGCACTGAGAATGATTTGTGACAGAGAGGAAGAAATCAACAGCTTTATCCCACAGGAATATTGGAGTATTACAGCCCATTTGCTGGATGAGCAAAAAAAGCCTATAGAAGCGAAGTTTTATGGCACAGAGAAGGGCAAGCTGGAGCTTTTGAACAAAGAGCAGACAGATGTGGTTTTAAAGGCTGTAAAAAAAGCTGATTTTTTGGTGACAGAAGTAAAACAGGGAAGTAGAATCAAAAAACCGGTAGCACCCTTTACCACCAGCACATTACAGCAGGAGGCCAGCAAATATTTGAATATGGCAACCCAAAAAACAATGATGATTGCGCAGCAGCTTTATGAAGGTGTGGACGTTAAGGGAGAAGGTACCGTGGGACTTGTTTCTTATATCAGAACAGACTCTTTTCGCATTTCTGACGAAGCTTATGAACAGGCAGTGGGATTTATAAATGAAATTTATGGCAAGGAGTATGTCAATCCGGAAAGAGTGATATATAAATCAAAGGGCAAAACACAGGATGCACATGAGGCCATTCGCCCCACCAGTGCTTACAGAACGCCGGATTCCATCAAAGACTCCCTTTCAAAGGACCAATACAAATTATACAAGCTGATTTGGGAGCGTTTTATAGCCAGTCAGATGAGTCCGGCAGTGTATGATACACTGTCTGTAAAAATAAAAAGCGACCAGTATTATTTTAGAACAAGCGGTTCTGTATTAAAATTTGATGGGTTTTTGAAGGTATACAACAAAACAGAGGAAGAAGAAACAGCAAAAATACCCAAGCTGGAGCAGGGACAAATGCTGGAGAAACAAAATATAGAGGCAATACAGCATTTTACCCAGCCTCCTCCAAGATTTACAGACGCTTCTCTGATTAAAACATTGGAAGAAATCGGTGTGGGGCGTCCCAGCACCTATGCACCTACACTGACCACAATACAAGCCAGAAATTATGTTACAAAGGAGGGCAAAAATCTTTTTCCCACAGAATTGGGAGAAACGGTAAACGACATTATGAAAGGGTATTTTGCTGACATTGTAGACATTGGCTTTACAGCAAATATGGAGGATAAGCTGGATGAGGTGGAGGAGGGAAGAGGAGAATGGAAACAGATTATAAGAGAGTTTTATCCTCCTTTTCATAAAGAAGTGCTGGATGCGGAGGAAAAACTGAAAAAAATTGATATTAAAGATGAAGTGACAGACATTATCTGTGAAAAATGCGGCAGAAATATGGTGGTAAAATACGGAAGATATGGCAAATTTTTAGCTTGCCCCGGCTTTCCCGAGTGTCAAAATGCAAAGCCTTTTTATGAAGATGCCGGTGTGGCCTGTCCTGAATGTGGGGGAAAGGTGTTGATTAAAAAGACAAAAAAGGGCAGAAAATATTTTGGCTGTGAAAACAATCCAGAATGCGGCTTTATGTCTTGGAATAAACCAACAGGAGAAAAATGCCCTCGCTGCGGCAGCTATATGGAGGAAAAAGGAAGAAAAAATCCTAAAATCGTTTGCTCCAATGTGCAATGTGGTTATATAGAAGAAAAAAAGGAAGAAAAAGAAGAATAAACGGAACTGTTTTGGGTATCGAAGGGGACGATACCCTTTTTTATATAAAAAAAGTGAAAAATAATAATACAATAAATATTAAATATTTTTATTGTAGAAACAGGAGCTTTCTTTTTTATGGCAGCGAGGTATTTTAAATATAAAGGTATTTTAAATATAAAAAAGGAAAATAGAAAAGCATTTTATAAATCATGTGATGATTATGAAAAAGATATATAAAAATAATAAGGAGAGAAGAAATAGTCCCCAATTTGAAAAAAGAATCGGTATAGATATGACAATTCATTTTACAATCAAAGCTGCTAAGCATTGTAAGTATGTTACAAATCAATGGAGAATGAAAATGTAAAACAGATATCAGCTTAGCAAATGTGATGTAATATGGAAGCGGCAATCAATGGTTTTAAGCTGTTTTGGAATATTTTAAAATTGGTATTTCATCCAATAAATAAAATCAAACCATTGTCAGCATATTTTATATATATTGTCATTACGATTCCATTAAAATGGATAAGAAAGCTGCTTTTTTTGCTGCTCCCTCAGATATTGAAAAAATATATATACAAAGTATGATAGAGAAATGAAATATGGCATTTGTCATAACAAATATGAGGGGCATGATATCTATTGTAAACAAAAATTGCTTCATGTCAAATGAAGCGGGGGCAGAAGGGAAGTAAGTAAAAAGTAGAATATAACAACCATGCAGCTTGTTATATTGTTATGATGGAAGAAATTGTAGTTTTTTGAATTTGTTGGGTTTATATAAAAAATGATATGTTATTGTAATCAGGAGGTTTTAAAATAGAGCAATGGGATTGGTGTTATTTTGTTTGAAAAAAGCAACAGAGAAATTGGGAACCTTTTCCATCTATAACAATGGAAAAAAATTATCGTTTCTTTCTCTAAAACTTCATTTGCTTTGAAAAGGAGCAGTACAGAGGAGCGGATGGAAGTGAAAATTCCATTTTTTGCTTTGGAGAAAATGTTTTTTCGCCATGTGCCAATTCATATAGATATCATCAACATAAAGCAATGCAAAGCAGCAATTTTGAAATAAAATGGATAAAAGCCTTGCTATACTCTGCTGTGCCTTTTGGGCTGTGAATAGCGTTTTGTAGCTTTGGTTAAAAAAGTATTTTTTGTTTTTAACACAAAAAAATTACAATTTCTAAAATAAAAGAGTTGTAATATTTTTTTAGCTATGATATAATGCTTGAGAAAAAAACAGAACTCACCTATTTTCATACACTAAGCCGGTGCTTTTTTTACGCAAAGGTCGCTTAGCACAGAGAAAATGGGGCGGACAAACCAAGGAGGTACAAACTATGAGCGTAATTTCTATGAAACAATTATTAGAAGCAGGTGTGCATTTTGGCCACCAGACAAGAAGATGGAACCCTAAAATGGCAGAATATATTTTTGCCGAAAGAAATGGTATTTACATCATTGACCTGCAAAAAACAGTAAAAAAAGTGGATGATGCTTACACAGCTGTCAGCGATATCATCAAAGACGGAGGAGAAATTCTTTTTGTAGGTACCAAAAAGCAGGCGCAGGATTCTATTAAAGAAGAAGCAGAAAGATGTGGTATGTACTATGTAAACCAGAGATGGCTGGGTGGTATGCTCACAAACTTTACAACAATTAAAACAAGAATCGCAAGATTAAAAGAATTGGAGCAAATGCAGGAAGACGGTACATTTGATGTGTTGACAAAAAAAGAAGTGGCTGCATTGCTGCACGAAAAAGAAAAGCTGGAAAACAATCTGGGCGGTATCAAAGAAATGACAAAAATTCCTGATGTGATGTTCGTGGTTGACCCAAGAAAAGAAAGAATTGCAATTCAGGAAGCACACACATTGGGCATTCCCATTGTGGCAATTGTGGATACAAACTGTGACCCGGAAGAAATTGATTTTGTGATTCCCGGAAATGATGATGCAATCAGAGCTGTAAAATTAATTGCTTCCAAAATTGCAGACGCTGTAATCGAATCCAGACAGGGAGAAGAAATGGCCGGCCAAACAGAAGCAGAAGCAGAATTGGAAGAAGCAGTGGCTGAATAAAAATAGGCATATGCCCAAGCCTTGGCCTGAAATGGGCTGAGGCTTTTTTTTGATAAATGGGACAGCTGGCCCACAGATAAAGAATACGGAGGTTTAAACAATGGCAGTAGATATGAAAAAAGTAAAAGAACTTAGAGAAATGACAGGCGCAGGCATGATGGACTGTAAAAAGGCATTGGAAGAAGCAAACAGCGATATGGACAAGGCTGTGGAGCTTTTGAGAGAAAAAGGCCTTGCGGCGTCTGCAAAGAAAGCAGGCAGAATTGCAGCAGAGGGGATTGTGGAAATTTATTTGTCTGACGACAACAAAGTGGGTGCGATTGTAGAAGTAAACTCTGAAACAGACTTTGTTGCAAAAAATCAAAAATTCCGTGACTATGTTGCTGAAGTTGCAAAACAAGCAGCAAATTCTTCTGCGGCAAATATGGACGAATTTTTTGCTGAAAAATGGGAATCTGACACAGCTTTTACTGTAAAAGAGGCTTTGAGCCAGCAGGTTGCTGTCATTGGTGAAAATCTTAACATCAGACGTTTTGAAAGATATACAAAACAAAACAGCGGTGCCCTTGTTTCTTACATTCATGGCGGCGGACGCATTGGTGTACTCATTGAGCTGGCTTGTGAAAAAGAGGATGCCGCATTGGAAGAGCTGGGCAAAAACATTGCTATGCAGATTGCAGCATTAAACCCACAGTTTATTGCTACAAAGGATGTGCCACAGGAATTTATTGACAAGGAAACAGAAATTTTGACTGTTCAGGCAAAAGAAGACCCTAAAAATGCCAAAAAGCCAGACAATATTATTGCAAAAATGATTGAAGGAAGACTGAAAAAAGAATTGAAAGAAATTTGCTTGATAGAACAGGCCTATGTAAAAGATGGTGATATGACAGTGAAACAATATGTGGACTCTGTTGCAAAGCAAATTGGCGCACCAATCGAAATCACACGTTATGTTCGTTTTGAAACAGGCGAGGGTCTTGAGAAAAAAGAAGAAAACTTTGCTGATGAGGTTGCAAAAGCAATTCAGTAACAAAAGAAAAAAGGAAACATTGCCTATTGCGTGTTTCCTTTTTTTAGGAATTTTTATAAGAAAAATGACAGAAATTGAAAAAAATATAGCATTTTAAACGGTTGTGTGGTACATTTATAAAGGAGGAGCTGTTTTGATGTATAAGAGAATCATATTAAAAATCAGCGGAGAGGCTTTAGCCGGAGGACAATCCCATGTCACATTTTTTCAGCCGGTCATTGAAGAGCTGATTAGACAAATTGGTGTGGTTTTGCAAAAAGGAACACAAATTTGTATTGTCATAGGCGGCGGCAATTTTTGGCGGGGAAGAAGTGTGGATGCGCAAATGGACAGAACCAAAGCAGACCAGATTGGTATGCTGGCTACGGTGATGAATGCCATATATGTAGCTGATGCATTGGAGCAAAAGGGAATCAGTGCCGTGGTGCAGACTCCTTTTGCTGTGGGTACTATGACAGAGCTGTTTTCAAAGGAAAGAGCTTTGGCCCATTTGCAGCAGGGCAGGGTTGTCATATTTGCCGGAGGCTTGGGACATCCTTTCTTTTCCACAGATACCATCACAGCTCTCAGAGGTGCGGAGTTGGATGCAGACGGTTTGTTTTTTGCAAAAAATATAGACGGCGTTTATGACAGCGACCCCGCTGTCAATGCAAATGCAAAAAAAATAGACTGCATCAAATCGGCAGATATTGTAAAAAACAATTTAAAAGTGATTGATATGGCAGCAGCAAATCTTTGCTTTGAGCGCAAAATTCCTGTTGTGATATTTGGTCTGAATGAAACAGACAGCATCATTCGTGCAGTAAACGGTGAAAAAATCGGCACAGTGGTAACAGCTTAAACAACATAAAAAAATAGGAGGAATGATTATGGCAGCAGACACAACGGTTTATGAAGACAAAATGAAAAAGACATTGGCTTCTTTGGAAGGAGAATATATTACAATTCGTGCAGGTCGTGCAAATCCTCATGTGTTAGACAAAATTACAGTAGATTATTATGGAACACCTACACCCATCAATCAAGTGGGAAATGTAACTGTGCCAGAGGCAAGACTGATTCAGATTCAGCCTTGGGACAGCTCTATGCTGAAGGAAATTGCAAAGGCCATTTCTGCTTCTGATTTGGGCATTAACCCAGGAAATGACGGAAAGGTAATCCGTTTGGTATTTCCGGAGCTGACAGAGGAAAGAAGAAAGGAATTGACAAAGGATGTCAAGAAAAAAGCGGAAAATGCAAAGGTAGCCCTTCGCAACATTCGCAGAGACGCCATAGATACATTCAAAAAAATGGAAAAGAAAAAAGAAATTCCGGAGGATGAATTAAAAGACCTGGAAGACAAGGTACAAAAAATAACAGATAAATATGTTGGAGAAGTTGACAAAAAATGTGAGGCAAAATGTAAAGACATTATGTCTGTATAAAACGTATGCTATAAAAAGGGACAGAAAAGCATTATGCCTTTCTGTCCTTATTGTATTATCCCCTCGCCATAAGGCAGCTGGGGACTTAGGGAGGGGCGATTATGTTTCCGTTTTTTAATAACAATAAAGAACAAATGGAGCTGGACGAAAAAAATATACCAAAGCATATTGCCATTATTATGGATGGCAATGGCAGATGGGCAAGCAAAAGAGCATTGCCAAAAAAAGCCGGGCATAAAGCAGGCGCCCAAGCATTGGAAAAAATCTCTCAGGCAGCCATTGATTTGGGCGTGCAGCATTTGACAGTATATGCCTTTTCTACGGAAAACTGGAAGCGTTCGGAAGAAGAAATAAAGGGCATTATGGATTTGTTGAGAGAATATTTAAAAAATTATATTGAACGAGCAAAAAATGACAATGTGCGTGTGCATATCATAGGAAATATTTTGCCATTGGATAAAGACATACAGCAGCAAATTATAGAGCTGGAAAGATTGACAAATGAAAAAACAGGCATGAATCTGCACATTGCTTTAAATTATGGCGGAAGAGATGAGCTTTTAAGAGCCATTGGCAAATTAAGCCAAGCAGTGGCAGAGGGCAGATATGCTCCGGAAGAAATTGGAGAAAAGGAGCTGGAGCAATATTTGGATACGGCCAATATACCGGACCCGGAGCTGCTGATTCGCACCAGCGGAGAGCAGCGCATCAGCAACTTTCTGCTTTGGCAGATTGCCTATTCCGAGCTGTGTTTTGTGGAAAAATTGTGGCCTGATTTTACAGAAAACGATTTGAAACAAGCAATTTATCACTATCAAAACAGAGAACGACGTTTTGGAGGCAGAAAATAACAAAAAGGGGGAAACAATATGGGAATTAGAATTCTTTCAAGTGTTGTTGGACTGCCCATACTGATTTTTTTGATAGTGTATGGCGGTGTTGCCTTACAGATTGCCATTACATTAGCAGGGCTGATTGGTATGTATGAATTTTATCACGCCTTTGGTTTAAAAAGCAAGGGTGTGCAATATATCGGATATTTTTTTGCCGTTGTATATATGATTTGGATTGACTATATTATTAACTGGCAAAATATGTTTAATGTATTTGTTTCTTTGTTTTTGCTGATATTGCTGATTTATGCTGTTCTTTTTCACAATAAAACAAATGCAGAGGAAGCAATGCTGGGTTTTTTTGGCTTTTTTTATGTTATGTTTTTGCTTTCCCATGTCTTTTTGATTCGTTGCTACACATATGGCAATGCTTTTGTATGGCTGGCTTTTATCACAGCATGGGGCTGTGATACAGGGGCTTATTTTACAGGTGTGAGCATAGGAAAGCATAAGCTGATACCCACACTCAGCCCCAAAAAAACAGTAGAGGGTTCCATTGGGGGCATTTTGACGGCAACGGTGCTGTCATTGCTGTATGGCTGGCTGATACAGAAAACATTTCCTCTGCAAGAGGTGAATGTGTTTTTGCTTTGTGGGCTGACAGGCGTTTTTGGTTCTGTGCTTTCGCAAATAGGAGATTTGGCAGCCTCTGCCATGAAACGCTATACAGGCATAAAGGATTTTGGAAAGCTGATACCAGGGCATGGGGGAATATTAGACCGTTTTGACAGTGTACTTTTGACAGCGCCCGTTGTTTATTATATCATGCTGTTTTTGATGCATATAGATTTATAAATTTTGAGGTGATTTTTTGAAAACCATAAGTATATTGGGTTCTACCGGTTCTGTGGGAACACAGACGCTGGAGGTTGTGAAAAATTTGGGGAATATCAGAGTTGCCGGATTGACAGGCAATGAAAATGTAAAAGGGATGGAAAAGCAATATTATACCTACCGTCCTGCTAAAATTGCTATGATGAACATGGGCAGAGCATTGCAGCTGAGAGAAAGACTGGCAGGAGAGCCGGTGTCTGTGCTTTGGGGCATGGAAGGCCTTGTGGAGGTGGCAACCATGAAGGAAGTGGATATGGTTGTGACCTCTGTGGTGGGCAATGTGGGGCTGGAGCCTACATTTGAGGCCATACGCCATGGAAAAGACATTGCATTGGCAAACAAAGAAACACTTGTTTCGGCAGGCCAGCTGGTGATGGATGAAATCAAAAAGAAAAAAGTGACACTCTATCCTATGGACAGTGAACACTCTGCCATATTTCAATGCTTGCAGGGCAATCAGAAAAATAGTATAAGAAGAATTTTGTTGACAGCATCAGGAGGACCTTTTTTGGGCAAAACAAAACAGGAGCTGGAAAATGTGACTGTGGAGGATGCTTTGAAGCATCCCAACTGGGACATGGGAAAAAAAATAACCATTGATTCTGCAACACTGATGAACAAAGGCTTGGAGGTGATGGAGGCAAAATGGCTTTTTGATGTTTCGGTGGACCAAATTGAAGTGCTGGTCCATCCGCAAAGCATTATACATTCGGCAGTAGAATATGAAGATGGTGCAGTGATAGCACAAATAGGAGAACCGGATATGAAGGTGCCTATACAATATGCTTTAACATACCCTGAAAGAATCAAAAATGATTATCCCAAAATAGATTTTTTAAAAAGAAATACCATGACATTTGAAAAACCGGATTTTGAAACATTTTCTTGTCTGTCATTGGCATTTCGGGCATTGAAAATAGGCGGCACAATGCCTGCTGTTTTAAACAGTGCCAATGAAGTGGCCGTCAGAAAATTTATAGAGAAAAAAATCGGTTTTTTGGACATTGCAAAGCTAATAGAAAAAACCATGAATGCATATACTGTAAAAGAAAACTATACATTGGAGGATTTACTTGCCGCTGACAGATGGGCAAGAAATTTTGCAGAAAATAATATGTAAGAAAGGCAGGCGATAAGCACATATGTTGTCTAGTATACCAGCGATACTCATCTCTGTGATTGTATTAAGTATTATTGTGATTATACATGAATTTGGACATTTTATTGTGGCAAAAAGAAGCGGTATATTGGTGGAGGAATTTGCAGTAGGCATGGGGCCTGTGCTTTTTTCAAGGCAAATGGGAGAAACAGTATATTCTCTAAGAGCATTTCCCATAGGAGGCTTTTGCCGTATGCTGGGGGAAGAGGATACAGAAAAAACATCAGAAAGAAGCTTTGGCAGCAAAGGCGTTTGGGCAAGAATTGCAGTGATTGCCGCAGGTCCTTTTATGAATTTTGTGTTGGCAATGGTGCTTATCATTTGCATTGTTTCTACAACAATTGTGGTAAAGCCGGAGGTTGTAGAGCTTTCTGCCGGATATCCTGCGGAAGCGGCAGGAATGCAGCCGGGAGATGTGATTAAAAAAATAAATGAAAAAAATGTTTATATTTATGACGATGTGCAAATGATAATGGCTGAAAACACAGGAGAGCCGGTAAAAGTAGAAGTACTGCGAAACGGCAGAACAATGGAATTTACCATAACCCCAAAATTGGACGAAAATGGCTCGGGAAGGTATTTGATGGGATTTACACCTTTGATAAAAAGTGGTATGTTTTTGCAAGAGGAGAATAGGAATGGCTATGAAAAAGCAGGACTGTGGGATACCATCACATACAGCTTTGATACGATGGTGTTTTATGTACGTTATACTGCTATGGGATTGGCAAAGGTATTTACATTCCACGCTTCCAAGGAAGAAATTTCCGGCCCCATAGGGATTTTTCAAATTGTAGGAGATAGCTATGAGGCCGGCATAGAACACAGCATTGGTGCAGCAGTACAAAATATATTATATATTGGTGCTGTTTTGAGTGCCAATTTAGGTGTGTTAAATCTGTTTCCCATACCTGCCATGGATGGGGGACGTCTTGTATTTTTATTTTTGGAGGCAATCCGCAGAAAGCCTGTAAACCCGGAAATGGAGGGCAGAGTCCATTTTGCAGGATTTGTTTTTTTGATGGCTTTTATGGTATTTATTATGTATAATGACATTACAAAAATTTTTATAGGCTAGTATTAAAAAAAACACTCCGCCGTGCTATAATGGTTTTGGAGTGTTTTTTGATTGCAAAAAGGAGTGTATAACCGGTGAAAGAAAGAAAAAAGACAAAAGCTGTAAATGTGGGAGGACTGACAATCGGAGGAAATGCACCTATTGTCATACAGTCTATGTGCAATACAGATACAAGAGATGTGGAAAAAACAGTCAAACAAATACTGGCATTGGAAAATGCAGGCTGTCAAATGGTGAGGGTAGCAGTGCCTGATATGGAGGCAGCTCAAGCCATAAAAAAAATCAAAAATAAAATACACATTCCTTTGGTGGCAGATATTCATTTTGATTATAGATTGGCATTGTCTGTGATGGATTTGGGCATTGATAAAGTGCGTATCAATCCGGGAAACATTGGCAGCGAAAGCCGTATCAAGGAAGTGGCGGAAAAAGCAAAGCAAAGAGGCATTCCCATTCGCATTGGCGTCAACAGTGGTTCATTGGAAAAGGATTTTATTGAAAAATATGGCGGTGTGACGCCTCAGGGATTGGTGGAAAGTGCATTGCGCCATGTAAGGCTATTGGAAAAATATAACTTTTTTGATATTGTAGTATCTATCAAAGCCTCCGACGTTCCGTTTAGTATAGAGGCATATACATTGCTTTCAGAGCAGATTCCCTATGCCATCCATGTAGGCATTACAGAGGCAGGGACCATATATAGCGGCACCATTAAGTCAGCAGTGGGCATTGGTGCCATATTATCAAGAGGTATCGGAGATACCATAAGAGTGTCGTTGACAGGCGACCCAGTGGAGGAAATCAAAGCGGCAAAGGAGATATTAAAAAGCTTGGGTATGCTGGAGGGCGGTGTGGAATTTATTTCCTGTCCCACCTGCGGCAGAACACAAATTGATTTGATTTCCATTGCAAATGAAGTGGAGCAAAAATGCAAAGAGCTGGATAAAAACATCAAAGTGGCTGTGATGGGCTGTGTGGTCAATGGTCCGGGAGAAGCAAGAGAGGCAGACATTGGCATTGCCGGAGGAAGAGGAGAAGGGCTTTTGTTTAAAAAAGGAGAGATACTCCGAAAAGTGCCGGAGGCAAATTTGATAGAAGAATTGATGAAAGAAATTGAAAAAATGTAATCATGCAACTGTAACAGTCAAATGACAATGCAAAAGGAGGGAGTGCTGTGACAGCCAAAGCATTTGGCAGTGTTTTTGAAAAAATATCTCTTTCAGAGGATATTAAAAATGCCTTTGCCAATACCATGGTAAAAAACATTATTATACACAAAAAACAAAAAAATTTAGAATTACATTTGATTTCAGAAGAGATATTGGAAAGAAGCCTATTACAACAGCTGCAGCAGGAACTGCTCCGACAGCTGCCCGGTGTGGAAAATGTGGAGATTGCCCCCTTTTTTCATGTCAAAGAAAGGCTGTCTGAAAAAGAAGTGATTGAAATGTGCTGGAAGCATATTGTATATGAAATTTCTTCTCAAAGCCCTGTCTGCAAAGGCATTATGAAAGAGGCCTTTTGGGAGCTGGAGGAAAAAAGGCTTTTGATTCGAGTAAAAAATAACACTGCCTATTATATGTATAAAAAGGGCATGACAGAAAAAGTACAAAAATGGTTGAAAAATCAAACAGATATGGATTTTTCTGTGCTGTTTAAAGACATTCGCCTTTCGCAAGAGGAAAGAGAAAAAATATCCCAAAGACAGACATCAAAAGAAAAGCAGCTTATGGAGGAATTAAACAGCAGACAAATGGAAATGGAGCAGGCTCGCTCTGCTGAAGAAACAGAGGCTGTTTCAGAAAGTGTTTCAAAGGGTATTTTGTTTGGAAAAGAATTCAGCGGTACAGTTTCTAAAATATATGATACCAAAATAGAAGGAGAAAAGGTTATCATTGAAGGAAACATATTCAATATAGAAACAAGAGAAATCAAAGGAGAAAAATATATTGTTTCATTTGATATCACAGATTTATCAGATTCCACCACTGTCAAATTTTTTGTGAAAAAAAATGTGTTTGACAAACAATTAAAATCTATATTAAAAGGCGGCGCATATGTTCGTGTACAGGGGGATGTGCAGTTTGATAAATATGCCAAAGAAATCAATATTATGGCAAAAAATATTATGAAGGCGGCCTCACCGCCAAAAAGAATGGATTATGCACAAGAAAAAAGAGTGGAGCTTCATTTACACACACAAATGAGCAGTATGGATGGTGTGACGAATGTAAAGCAGTATATCAAACGTGCCATAGAATGGGGACACAAAGCCATTGCCATCACAGACCATGGTGTTGTGCAGGCCTTTCCTGATGCCATGAATGCAGCCAATGGTTCTGATTTAAAAGTGATATATGGTGTGGAGGCCTATTTGATAGATGATTTGGGCAATGTGGTGATGTGTCCAAGAGGACAAAGCTTGGACGAATCCTTTGTGGTATTTGATATTGAAACCACAGGCCTTTCCAAAGAAAACGACAAAATTACAGAAATTGGTGCTGTCAAAGTGGAAAATGGTAAAATTACAGAACGCTTTAGCACATTTGTAAATCCTCAAAGGACACTTTCTGAGGAAATTGTAAAGCTTACCAATATTACAGACGATATGCTGAAGGATGCACCTTTGATTGACAGCGTATTGCCAGAGTTTTTAGCATTTTGCGGTGACAGTGTGTTGGTGGCCCATAATGCAGGATTTGATGTGGGCTTTATCAGAAACAATGCAGAAGTGCTTGGTATGCCTTCGGTAGACAATACTGTGCTGGATACAGTGGAGCTGTCCAGAACACTTTTGCCGGAGCTAAAAAAACATAAATTAAACATTGTGGCAGAGCATTTGGGGGTTTCATTGGAAGGACACCATAGAGCTGTAAACGATGCAGAAGCAACAGCAGAAATTTTTATCAAATTCATAGATATGCTGGCAGAAAAGGGCATTATCAATATAGATGAAATCAATGTGCTTGCTAGCAGAACAGTCAATTATAATAAATTAAAAGCCAATCATGCCATTATATTGGTAAAAAATCATACAGGACTGAGAAATCTATATGAATTGGTTTCTAAGGCCCACATACAATATTATTTCAGACGTCCCCGTATTCCCAAAAGTGAATTTTTAAAGCTGAGAGAAGGGCTTATCATAGGAAGTGCCTGTGAAGCAGGAGAGCTTTACAGAGCATTGTTGGATAACAAGCCAAAGGAATACATTGAAGAGCTGGTAAATTTTTATGATTATTTGGAAATACAGCCCTTGGGCAACAATCAGTTTATGATTGCATCTGAAAGGATAACTGCTGTCAATTCTATGGAAGATATTAAAAATTTTAACAGAAAAATCATAGAACTGGCACAAGAGCATCACAAACCGGTGGTGGCAACCTGTGATGCCCATTTTATAGACCCGGAGGACGCAGTTTACAGAAAAATCATTATGGCGGCAGAGGGGTTTTCTGATGCAGACAATCAACCACCCTTGTATTACAGAACAACAGAGGAAATGCTGGAAGAATTTCGATATTTGGGAGAGGAAAAGGCAAGAGAAATTGTCATTACAAATACAAATAAAATTGCAGATATGATTGAAAAAATCAAACCCATACCTGATGAAACATTCCCACCAAAAATTGAGGGAGCAGAAGAGGAGCTGACAAGAATTACAATGGAAAAAGCAACCTCCATTTATGGCAATCCTCTGCCTGATATTGTGCAGCAAAGATTGGACAAAGAATTAAATTCCATCATCAAAAACGGTTTTTCTGTGTTGTATATCATTGCACAAAAGCTGGTTTGGAAATCGGTGGCAGATGGGTATTTGGTAGGCTCCCGTGGCTCCGTAGGCTCTTCCTTTGTGGCAAATATGGCAGGTATTACAGAAGTAAATTCATTGCCGCCTCATTATGTTTGCCCAAGCTGCAAATATTCTGATTTTGATTCGGAGGTGGTGAAACAAACAGCTATGGAGGAGGGCAGCGGCTGTGATATGCCTGACAAAAAATGCCCTGTTTGTGGTGCCATGCTCCATAAAGAGGGACATGACATTCCCTTTGAAACATTTTTAGGATTTGACGGAGATAAAGAGCCGGATATTGATTTAAATTTTTCGGGAGAATATCAGCAGACAGCCCATGCCTACACAGAGGAGCTTTTTGGCACAGGCCATGTGTTTAAGGCCGGAACCATAGGTACATTGGCAGAAAAAACAGCATATGGTTTTGTAAAAAAATATTTTGATGCCAAAGAAGTGACGGCACACAATGCAGAAATCAATCGTTTGGTGCTGGGCTGTACCGGTATCAAAAGAACAACAGGACAGCACCCGGGGGGATTGATGGTTGTGCCTCGAGACCATGATATATATGAATTTTGCCCCATACAAAGACCTGCAAATGATATGAATTCCAACATTACCACAACCCATTTTGATTATCATTCCATCAGCGGCAGACTGCTGAAATTGGATTTGCTGGGACATGACGACCCTACTGTCATTCGTATGCTTTATGATTTAACAGGAGTCAATCCCCAAAGTGTATCATTGGGGGATAAAGATACCATGTCCCTTTTTGAATCTCCCAAAGCATTGGGGGTCACTGCTGAACAGATTGGCTGTGAAACAGGCACACTGGGCATTCCTGAATTTGGCACAAAATTTGTACGGCAAATGCTTTTGGATACAAAGCCAAAAACATTTGCAGACCTGCTGAGAATTTCAGGGCTTTCCCATGGAACAGATGTGTGGATAAACAATGCCCAAGAGCTGATAGAACAAAAGGTGATTACATTAAAAGAAACCATTTCCACCCGTGACAGTATTATGATATATTTAATCAATAAAGGGGTAGAAAAGAAAAAGTCATTTAAAATTATGGAGAAAGTGAGAAAGGGAAAGGGATTGGCAGAGGAGGATATTGCAGAAATGAAGGCAAACAATGTGCCGGACTGGTATATACAATCCTGCCAAAAAATTAAATATATGTTTCCAAAGGCGCACGCCGCCGCCTATGTGATGATGGCATTTCGCATTGCCTATTTCAAAGTGAATTATCCATTGGCCTATTATGCTTCCTATTTTACAGTAAGAGCCAGTGATGACTTTGACTATGCTTCCATGTGTGTGGGAGAAGACACAGCAAAGCAGGCAATGCGGGATATCAATGCAAAGGGTATGGAGGCTACCACAAAGGAAAAAAATAAACTGACAGTACTGGAGATTGTTGTAGAGTTTTATGCAAGGGGATTTCATTTTCTTCCCATAGATTTGTATCGTTCTGATGCAAAAAAATTTATCATAGAAGGCAATGGACTGATACCTCCCTTTAATTCATTGCAGGGCTTGGGAGAAACTGCGGCACAAAGTATTGTGGAGGGCAGAGAAAAGGGAGGAGAGTTTAAAACAATAGAGGAGTTTAAAATGAGGACCTCTGTGGGAAAAACATTGATAGAGCTGTTGAAAGAAAATGGTGTGTTAAAGGGCATTCCCGAAACAAATCAGCTTTCTTTGTTTATGTAAAAAAAAGAAAGAGTATATTACTCTTTCTTTTTTGATTGCCAAGGAATAAAAGCTTTTGATACAGGTAATACATTCTGTACTACTGTCATTTTCATGCAAACAAGAAACGGAAAAGTATCGTTTTGTGTGTATCAGTATACATTTGTGACAAATCATCTATTACCCTGTTTGGTTTGCTAAAAATAATCAGTCAAATTGTGTCTTTTATGATTTCAGCTTCGTCATGCAATACATTCTATATCATGGTTTTTTCATATGCTGTTGACATTTCAAATCCATAGGAGTAAAAGAAAGAATATAAAAAAACATATATTTATTTAAAAAAGATAGATGACATTATCGAAATATCATTTGCACAGCAGAACAAAAAAGAAAATAAAATAGATGAGAAAGGCAGCAGTGATGTAATGGGTAAAATTTTTGATGGAAAAAATCAGCGCAAAATTACTGTATTTATCTAAAGCCATGATTTAGATGTGGTGGGAAAAAAGTATATATTGGGTTTTAAAAAATCATCAAAAGGCTTTTTTGACACTTTATTTAAAAAAAGTTCATTTTAATTGTTCAATATATGAAAATCATTTTATGACTGCAAAAGTATTTTGATTGGTATTTAAAAATGATTTTTTTATGGAATAAAAAGAAGTACCATGAAAAAAAATCTCAAAAAAGAAAGTATTATAATAGGAAAGAATATTTTTTGATTGAAAAAGAATATGGTAATTTTTTACATGGTTTGGTATGATAAAGAAAATAAAAAGGGGAGGGATTTGATTGACAGAAAAAACACATCAAAACACTACAAAGACAATTTACAGAATTTTTTTAATATTATGCTGCGGCATTGGTTTGTATATCAAAACGGGTATTTACATTGGTCAAATGAAATGGTATACATTGCTGTACTATACAAATTGGAGTAATTTTTTTGTGTTACTCTTATTTTTATTTTTGGTGATATTTCCCGAATGTAATGATGCCAAAAAGCTTCTGCATATGAAAGGCGGTATCACTATGATGATTCTATTGACAGCAGTGATATATCATTTTTTATTAAAAGAGAAGGGTTTTTTTGTACAAGCATTGACAAGTGCCGAAGGCTTTGGCAGTTTTTTGCTGCATTATGCGACACCTTTTTTGACCATTTTTGATTGGCTGATATGGGATAGAAAGGGCGTTTTTTCTATAAAGGCACCTCTTTTTTGGACCATTGTACCATACATTTATTTTATTTTTATTGTATGGATGGCATCTAAGGGGAGCTTCATACCCAATCAAAACACAGCATATCCCTATGATTTTATTGCAGTAGACATATGGGGATGGGAAAGAGTGCTGACAAATATCATTGCTTTGAGTGCCTGCTATGTTGGAGTGGGATATTTTTATATCTGGTTAGACAGATGCTTTTCAAGGGCTTATAAACCCAAAAAAGCAAAGCGTTATAAAAAAGTATGACGCCCTATTAAGAAAACTGCTTTTTTTGCCGAAAAAATAAATAAGGAAGCTGTAAAAGAAAGGGAGGGGAAGCCATGATAGAAAATATGACCACCATAAAAAGCTATTTACACAATGTAAAAATGGAAACCATTTGGGATTTGATGAAACCAGATTCCAAATTGACAGAGGCAGAAAAGGCACAAAAACGAGAGGCAATTCAAAAAAAAATAGAAGATATTAAAATGAAACTGAAATCAGGAAAAAGACTTTCAGAATCAGAAATGAATTTTTTAAAAAAGCACGCTCCGGATTTATATAAAAAAGCCCAAGTGGCAGAGGCAGAAAGACAAAGCTATAAACAAGCCATAAAAAGCTGCAAAACAAAAGATGATGTACAAAAGGTATTTTTGGAAAAAATGAGACAATCCTTGTCTGTATCAGATATGGACCAGGAAATGGCAGAATATATGTCTGCCGCAGTACAGCAGGAGCATATCAAATTTACAAAATCGGATGATTATAAAAAAATGAAATGGAAATCCCAACAAAAAATTGAAACAGGATACCCCAGACAGTATCAAAGCGAAAGTATAGACCATTTGTATGAACAAGCTTTGCAGATTATGGAAGAGGAAATATTTGAAACAAAAGAATTTGAAACAAAGGAAACATTTGAGTTTAAAATGACAAAAGAGGGAAATAAAATAGAAAAGAAAGCTTAAGCCTCTCAAACAAATGGGGCAAGGGGCTGTAAAATGAAATATTAGAATTTAGCAATCAAACATAAAAAAAGTATCTATTTTTTCTGCAAAAAGAGTATTTTGAATGAATTGTTTTTTTATATTTCTTCCATTTTATATTAAAATAACAAGCATGAAATATTCGTATGTGTTATGTTGATATGAAAAATGATATGGTTATCATAAGTATAAAGCTGAAAAATGTAACAAGGGGATTGATAAGACATTTTTTGAAAGAGAATAAACAAAAAAATGGGAACATTTCTAATGCCCCAAAATATTCGGCCATTGAAGAGGGAACTGCATCTCTTTTCCCAAAAGCTTTCTTGTGCAGGCCATAGAAAAGAAGAAGTACAGAGAGTTTGGTTGTAGAATGAATTTTCTATTTTATATGAAGGTAAGAGAATCAAATAGGAACAAAGGAGAAAAATATGAACACTGTAACGGTCAGAGATATTGTGATAGGGGAAGGAATTGCTAAAATTTGCATTCCCATTGTAGGCATCACAAAAAAAGCCATATTGGAAGAAGCCAAAAAAGCCATGGAGCTTCCTTTGGACTTGCTGGAATGGCGTGTGGATTGGTATGAAAATTGTTTTGAAACAGAAGCTGTACTGCAAGTAACTGCCGAGCTGAGAAATTTGCTGGGAGAAATCCCCTTGCTCTTTACATTTCGGACAGCCAAGGAAGGAGGAGAAAAAGAAATTTCCTCAAAAAAATATGAACAGCTCCTTTTATCTGTTATACAGGCACAACAAATAGACCTAGTGGACATAGAATTTTTTTCTCACAAGGCTGTGGTTTCACTACTTTTGGAAAAGGCAAAACAAAATCATGTCAAAACCATATTATCCAGCCATGATTTTCAAAAAACGCCTTCAGAAGAAGAAATGATAAAGCGTTTTTGTGCTATGCAGCGCCTTCAGTGTGACATCACCAAAATTGCTGTAATGCCAAAAAACAAAAGAGATGTGCTGACATTGCTCTGTGCTATGGAAAAAATGCAATCTGTCTATGCAGACAGACCTTTTATTGCAATGTCTATGACAGCAATAGGCAGTATTTCCCGCATAGCAGGAGAAGCTTTTGGTTCTGCCGTCACATTTGGAGCAGCAAAAAAAGCTTCTGCACCTGGACAAATAGAGGCAAAAAAATTAAAACAAGCTTTAGAAATAATACATCAAAGCTTATGAGCAACAGAAATGGGATGTGTTTCCCATTTCTGTTTTTTAATTTTATGACATTAGGTTTGTGTAAAAATTAGGGCTGTTGTGTTGTTGTATCGTTGGCAGTGTCTTCTGCCGCTGTCATAGAAGCCAGCTGCTCCAGTGCATTTTGTGCATTGGCAGATTGATTGGAATCAGGATATTCATTTAAAATTCTTTGATAATATTGTTGTGCTGTGGCAGTATCATTTTTTTCCTGTGCAATCTGACCTAAGTAATAAAAAGCATCATCAATAAAATTCTCAGCAGAGGCATATTTTAAGCAGCCTTCTAAGCTTTCTTTTGCAATGTCATAATTTTTGTTTAAAAATTCGCTTCTTCCTTGTGTATAAAGGGTAGAGGCAGCCTGTGGCAAAACAGAAAGCTTGAGTGTTTCTAATGTAGCTTTTTGTTCCTCTGAAAAATCGGCAGAATCAATGAGTACAATTTTGGCAGCAGACTCCACATAATTTCCGGTTTCTGACAAAGCAGAGGCCTCTTGCAAAAGAGCTACATTTTGTTGTTTGGTGGCCTCTTGTTTGTAATTTTCATTTTCTTCCTCCAATGTTTTCACCCTCTGGCGCAATTCCGTCAGCTCTTCTGGCGTAATATTTCCGGTGGCAGAAACCTTTGAGCGCAATTCATCAATGGTTCTGTCTTTTGTTTCAGACATGGCAGGCATGACCAGAGAAAGCAAAACAATGGCCACACTCACACCTCCCACCAAAAAAGAGATAATTTCGTTTTTAAACCCGTTTTGAGAACGAGGCTGACGGCGATAGGTGGGGGCAGGAGGAGCGGCATCTGTCCTTTTGACAGAGGGAATGTCTGCATTGTTTTTTACAGCTCTTTTTTCTTTTTTATCCACAGCAATATTTAGCTCCTGCGCATATTTTAAAGCCTTAGGATTGTATTGGTCAATTTTAAGTACCTTTTGTATAAAATAAGAGGCTCTGTCAAAGTTTTTTTCTTGCAGACAGCAAAGTATCATTAGATTACAAGCCTCTACAAAATTTTTGTTATAGTCCAATGCTCTTTTTAGCTGTATCAGAGCCAAATCGTCACTGCCCTGCTGCAAATACGCTATGGCCTGATTATAAAATCTGACAGCATCATTTTTTTTCTCCATTTTTCTGCCGTCTTTTCTTAATGTTTCAATGTAGTAAGAGGCAGGATTGTTTTCTTGGTGTATGGAGGCACTGACAATCCAGTGCTTTAGGGCATCTGCAATTTGTCCCTTTTCATGATAAACAAGGCCTAAAAGATTACGGGCAATATAATTGTTTTTGTCAAAAAGTACGCTTTGTTCCAATGATTTTTCTGCACCTGTCAAATCTCTTGCTTTTGCTTGCTCTAAGCCTTTGTTATAAAAACGAATGGAAGCATTTCGTGTTTTTTTGAATATAAAGGCATCCGCACCACAATTTGGGCAAAGAACTCCCTGCTGTATGGGATAACCACAGTTTGGGCATTTCATAAACATTCTCCTTATCTATTTTGTGTTGTGTGACTGAATCCGGTTTGATTTGGCATAGCTTGGCTTTTGTCCTTTGAGATATGCTGTAAAATGTCCAAAATATCTTGTATTTCGCTTGTGTGTATCGAGTCTTCGATACGGTCTAATTCCAATATAGGCTGATATTTAGAAAGTTCCTGTTTAAAATCTATCATAATAAAACCTCCGAATGAAGTGAAATATAGTCTCGTAATGTGCCTATCATGTATAAAGAGCCGCAGCAAATGACAGCATCCTTGTCTGCTGTAATAGATAATGCTGTTTGATATGCTTTTTGTACATGAATTTGCTTTAATATATGTTTTTGAAACGGAATAATGGCTTCCTCTAATTTTTGTACATTCAATTTTCTGTGGCTGTCGGGTTCTGTCAATACAATTTTATCTACAAGAGGAAGTATAAGCTGTATCATTTTTTCATATTCCTTATCGCCCAATACACCCAAAAGCAGTGTAATTTTTTTATGTTTAAAATATGTTTGAATAGATTGTGCCAGCATGGATATACCATCTGCATTGTGGGCACCGTCTAACAGCACAATGGGCTGGTGATGCACAATTTCCATTCTGCCCTTCCAATGTGTTTTTGTAATTGCATTTAAAATGGTTTCTTTTTTGAGGAAAATCCCTCTTTTTTGCAATACATGGCAAGCCAAAAGAACTGTAATACAGTTTAAAATTTGATAGTTTCCAAGCAGTCTTAAATCTATTAAATCATATTGAAAATAAGGCGTAGAAACAGAAAAAATGGTTTTTTCTATATTTTGTAAAAGTACCTTTTTGTGTACTTGTTTTTGAAGACAATAAAGTGGTGCATTTTTTTCTTTACAAATGTTTACTATCTTATTATATACTAAATTCTTCTGAGGATACAATACTACCGGGCAATTTTCTTTTATAATTCCTGCTTTTTCGACAGTAATCTTTTGTATATCATTTCCAAAATATTCCATATGGTCCATTCCAATGGACATGATAATAGAAAGCAGGGGATTTTCTATCACATTGGTAGCATCAAAAGCACCTCCCAGTCCTACTTCTAATAGTATAATATCTACTGATTCTATTGCAAAATAATGAAAGCCTGCTGCTGTTAAAATTTCAAAAACAGTAGGATGCTCAAAACCATCACAGACCATTTGCTCACAATGCTTTTTGACAAGCGTTATTTCTTTTGCAAAGGCTTCATCTGAAATACAGACACCATTGATTTGATACCTTTCATTATAATAAACCAAATGAGGAGAAGTGTACAATGCTGTTTTATATCCGGAATGTCTTAGTATGCTTTCTAACAATGCACAGGCAGAGCCTTTTCCGTTTGTGCCTGCAACATGAATACAGCGTAATTGCTTTTGCGGATTTCCCAATCTTTTTAATAATTCTTTGATTCTTTCTAAACCCAATGTAACACCGGCAATAGAAAGCTGATTGATATATATTAAGGTTTGTTGATAATCCATATTATAAACCTCCTAAATCTATTATCTGAAATTTCATTATAAGCAGTAAAAAACAAAAGTGCAACAGAAATAGGAAAAATTACAGAAGTGATAAGATTTTTTTAAGAATTAAAATCAATTTTGCTGCAAAAAGTGAAACAAAAGAAGTTTTTATTGTTTTTTAGGTAAGAATTATTGTATAATAAAGTGATTTTGCAAAGAATTTGAGGAAGGCTAGTTTTGGAGGTGACATGGTGCGGTATAAACAAAATAAGCCCTCTGATGAAAGAATATTGACAGAGGAAGAAGAAAAAGCCCGATTTTTGCAGGGGATATTTCAAGAAGTACAACAAAAAGAGAGCAGAGGCTCAGTTGAAAGGCAAATGAATTTTCAAACACAGCAAAGGGAGGAAAAACAAATGCCAAGACAATCATCGCAAAGAATGCAGTCCGGCGAACATAGGCAGTACCGAGAGGAGGGAAGACGTACATTAGAAAGAAAAAAAAGACAAAAAAAGAAAAAAAGATGGAAAAGCTTTCTTTTTGTGTTGTTTATATTGCTGCTTTGCATTGGTCTTTGTGTGGGGGCATTTCAATTTTTTAGAAGTGTCATGATGCCTTCTGAGCCGGAAATCGGAGCAAATTTGGGAGAGGAAATTTCCATTACCATACCCCAAGGGGCAACCACATCAGACATTGCAGATATTTTAAAAGAAAATGGATTGATACGCAGTACATTCAAATTTAAATTGGAAAGCAAGCTCAATGATTATGATGGTACCTATCAGCAGGGAACCTATACACTCAACCAGGGTATGACACATCAGCAAATTATGGAAATGCTCCAAACAGGGGGCAATGTGGATGAAAGCTACAGACTTTTGATACCGGAAGGCTTTACAACACAGGAAATTGCAGACAGATTGGAAGAACAGGGTATTATGACGGCACAGGAATTTATTAACGAAGCAAATCAGGGAACATTTGACTATGCGTTTTTGGAGGATTTGCCTGTGTCAGAAGAGAGAAAATACAGATTGGAGGGCTATTTGTTTCCGGATACCTATTTACTTTATGAAGGCGTAACAGCTCATGAAATCATTGACAAAATGCTCCAGCGTTTTGATGAGATTTATACACAGCAAATGAGAGATGCTGTGGCCCAATCCGGTTATACATTGGATGAAATTGTGACAATGGCATCTATTATCGAAGCGGAAATACAAGTGCCGGAAGAAAGAAAAATTGCATCCGGCGTCATTCGCAATCGTTTAAATGCAGGCATGAAGCTGCAAATGGACGCCACTGTGCTGTATGCACAAGGGGTTACAAAGGAGGATGTTACCTATTCAGATTTGGAATATAATTCTCCCTACAACACCTATCAAGTAGACGGACTGCCCATTGGCCCCATTTCCAATCCGGGAGCAGCGGCATTGGAGGCAGCCATTTACCCTGATGAGAACAACTATATGTATTATGTATTGGAGGCACAAGGAAGCGGAAACCATATTTATACAGAAACCTATGAAGAATTTTTGCAGGCGAAAGAAAATTACAAAGCAAGTAAGGAATGAAAAAGCATGAATTATGTTACAGATGAAGAAATCAATTTATATTTAAGAACAGTGCAGCCCATGTATGATGGTATGCTGGGAGAAATACAAAAACAGTCCATAAAAAATCAGGTACCTATTGTACCCCATGAAACAGCAAGGCTTTTGAGTGTACTGCTCTGCATCAAAAAACCAAAAAAAATATTGGAAATCGGTACTGCTGTGGGATTTTCTGCAGGACTGATGAGCCGTTATATTCAGGAGGGAGGGAAAATTACAACCATAGACCGGTTTGAAGTGATGCTTCAGGACGCCAGAGAAAATATCAAAAAAATGCATTTGGAGGATACCATTGAAATCATAGAAGGGGATGCGGCCAATGTTTTGCCCAAGCTGAATCAGCAGTATGATGTGATTTTTTTGGATGCGGCAAAGGGGCAGTATGGCAGCTTTTTGCCCCATTGTCTGCGTCTTTTGCCCATAGGAGGGCTTTTGATTGTGGATGATGTATTGCAGGGGGGCAGTATTGCAAAAACCCGTTTTAGTGTGCCTAGAAGACAAAGAACAATACACAAAAGAATGAGAAATTTTTTGTGGGATATTTCCCATCATCCAGCTTTGGAAAGCTGTATATTGCCTGTGGGCGATGGTGTAGCACTTTGCTGCAAAATAAAACAAACAGAGGGAGATTGTGTATGATACCAAAACAAAAACCGGAATTGCTGGCACCGGCAGGAGATTTAGAAAAATTAAAAATTGCTGTGCTGTATGGCGCAGATGCTGTATACATTGGCGGAGAGGCCTATGGCTTGAGGGCCAAGGCAAAAAATTTTGATGCTGCAAAAATGAAAGAAGGCATTGCATTTGCTCATGCCCATGGTGCAAAGGTGTATGTAACGGCAAATATTTATGCGCATAATGCAGATTTTGAAGGCATGGCAGAATATTTTAAAGAAGTGGAAAAAATGGGAGCAGATGCTTTGTTGGTTTCTGATTTGGGTGTGTTTTCTGTGGCAAGGGAGGCAGCTCCTTCTTTGGAGCTGCACATCTCTACACAGGCCAATAATACAAACTATAAAAGTGCCCAAATGTGGTATCAGCTGGGAGCCAAAAGAATTGTTGTGGCAAGAGAGCTTTCTTTAAAAGAAATTGCACAAATTCGTCAAAGCATACCTCAAGATATGGAAATAGAAGCATTTGTTCATGGAGCAATGTGTATTTCTTATTCCGGCAGGTGTCTTTTGAGCAATTATTTAAGTGGACGTGATGCCAACAAGGGAGCTTGTTCCCATCCTTGCAGATGGAAATATCATATTGTAGAGGAAACAAGACCGGGAGAATATATGCCTGTGGAGGAAAATGAAA
Source organism: uncultured Clostridia bacterium (assembly GCA_944384265.1). GTDB lineage: Bacteria > Bacillota > Clostridia > Lachnospirales > Anaerotignaceae > Coprocola. The sequence continues at coordinate 121,769 of CALWSR010000002.1, read as the reverse complement.
GAGGAACTTATATATATAATTCAAAGGATTTGTGTATGCTGGAGCATATTCCCGATTTGATACAAGCAGGTGTGGTCAGCCTAAAAATTGAAGGAAGAATGAAAACACCATTTTATGTTGGCACAGTAATAAAGGCTTATCGTACAGCAATAGATGATTATTTTGAATCCCCTGAAAAATATGAAAAAAACATTCCACTTTATATGCAGGAGGTTTCAAAGGCAAGTCACAGAGAATATACCACCGCATTTTATTATGGCAAGCCTGATGGAAATCAGCAGGTGTATACAAATAACAGCTATATACGAGAATATGATTTTATTGGAATGATAAAAGAGGATTCTGACTGGCAAAACTGTGCTGTTGTGGAACAAAGAAATAAATTTTCTGTGGGGGAAGAAATTGAAGTGATGCCGGCAAAGGGAGAGGCCTTTTCCATGACAGTAGAAAAAATGTGGAATGAAGCAGGGGAGGAAATTATGTCTGCACCCCATCCACAAGAAATTTTAAAGGTTCAATTTACAAAAGCAGTAAAAAAATTTGATATGATGAGAAAAGCTGTAATCAACCAACCATTTTGATAGAAAAGGAATTATACTTATGGAACTGACACAATGCATCAATTTTTTATTAACAACAGCACAACATACTGTATTTCAGTTTTTAAGCAGTCAGCTGTCTGCATATGACATTACACCTTCTCAGTATGGTGTATTAAGCTGTCTTTGGACAAGAGAATATGCAACGCCAAAGCAAATTTCTGAAATTCTTTGTTTGGAAACATCTACCATTTCAGGAGTTTTGGACAGAATGCAAAAAAAGGGATTGATTGAGCGTTTTGTAAACAAAGAGGACAGAAGAGAAATACGGGTGGTTGTGACAGAAAAAGGAAAGGTACTGCAAAAACCAATACAACAAATTATTGAAACAGTCAATGAAGTGGTATTGAAGGATTTTTCAGAAGAGGAAATACAAAGATTAAAAGAAGATTTAAGAGTGATTGCATCAGGAAAATTTATGAATTGAAAGGGCAGGGGCTTTTGTTCCTGCTTTTTTTGTGTAAAAAATCTATGTAAGGGCAAAATGCCCATTATTGCAGCTGCTTCATTTCAGCATACAATTTTTTTAAAGCCTTTTTTTCGATACGGGAAACGTAGGAACGGGAAATGCCAAGCATTTTTGCAATTTCCTGCTGTGTAACCTCTTCCTTTCCATATAACCCATATCGAAGCTCTATTACAAGCTGCTCTCTGTCTTTGAGAGAGGATTTTAGTTTTTCATAAAGCAATTTGATTTGCATTTTTAAATCAATTTGTTCTGCAATATTGTCATTTTCCGCACTGATGATATCCAGCATGATAATTTCGTTTCCATCTCTGTCTGTGCCAATGGGGTCTTGTAAGGAAATGTCCTGGCTATACTTTTTGGAAGCCCTTAGTGACATGAGTATTTCATTTTCAATACACCGGGAGGCATATGTGGCTAGGCGTATGCCTTTGGCAGAATTATAAGAGGACACTGCTTTGATAAGCCCTATGGTGCCAATGGAGATTAAATCCTCGGCGTCTTTTTGAAAGCCGTTGTATTTTTTGGCAATGTGCGCCACAAGACGTAAATTTCTTTCAATCAAAATGTCTTTTGCCTGCTGTTTTTGCTGTTGTGTGCCTGATTCAAATTGTTGGATGTATTTTTTTTCTTCTTCGGCAGATAAAGGTTTTGGAAAAGAACCACTTCCGGATACAAATGAAAATAAAAATATGGAGCCAAGAAGTTCTACCACCACAGCTGCACACCTCCTAAAGGAGTCATTGATTTATTGTATGAAAAAGGGTATAAAAATGTGCGTGTCTAAACAGATGTTTTTTATAATAAGAAGCTATTTTAAAATGCTTTATGAAATGAAAAAAATACTTTTGCAATTTGTTTTGATTTGTATTTCCATATCATAATAAAAAGAAAAAAAATTGATTTTTATTTTTTATAAAAGAATTTGACGATAAAAAAGTAATAAAATCAGCATAAAAATAGTGTATAGTAAATAGGAGAAGTTTTTGCATTCATCAAAAACAGGAGGAAAGAAAATGAAAGTAGAATTTCAAAAAAAGACATCTGCATTGATTGTACGAATACAAGGAGAAATAGACCATCATACTGCAAAGGAATTGAAAGAAAAAATAGAAAGAGAATTTCAAAAAAGCGGCTCCAAAAATTTGATATTTGATTTTGAAGGCGTTACATTTATGGACAGCTCCGGCATTGGTATGCTCATTGGAAGATACAAATGGGTATTGGCATATGGCGGAAAAACAGCCGTTGCAAATGCAGAGCAAAGAGCTGCAAAGATATTTCAAATGGCCGGCATGAACAAAATCATTGCCCAATATCCATCGGTGTCAGAAGCGTTAAAAGCATTTGGGGAGGTATAAAAAAATGGCGTATGAAAATGAGATGACAGTACAGTTTTTGGCAAAATCAGAAAATGAAGCATTTGCAAGAGTGGCTGCAGCCACATTTGTGTCTCAGCTCAATCCTACGGTTTCCGATATCACAGACATCAAAACAGCTGTTTCGGAAGCAGTTACTAATGCAATCATACATGGATATGAAAAAAAAGAAGGCATGGTAACATTGTTTTGCGGTTACATAGGGGATAAAGTAACAATCATAGTATCAGACAAAGGAAAAGGCATTGCAAACATTGAGCAGGCAAAGCAGCCTCTTTTTACATCAAAACCGGAACTGGAGCGTTCCGGAATGGGCTTTACTGTGATGGAAACATTTATGGACAGCATGACAGTAGAAAGCGTGGAAGGGATTGGCACAAAGGTGACTATGACAAAAGTGATAAACAAGGGCACCTTTTTGTGAGGTGAGAGGATATGTATCATTTAGAAACAGAAGAGGTTTATGCACTGATACGAAAAGCGCAATCGGGAGAGGAGGCCGCAAAAGAGAAGCTTGTTTGTGAAAATGCAGGACTGCTTTGGAGTATTGTAAAAAGATTCAAAGGCAGAGGATATGAGCTGGAGGATTTGTATCAGATTGGAGCCATAGGATTATTAAAATGTATTGAAAAATTTGATGTGTCTATGGAGGTGAAATTTTCTACCTATGCTGTGCCTATGATTATGGGAGAAATCAAGCGTTTTTTGAGAGATGACGGTATGATAAAGGTAAGCAGGCCTTTAAAAGAATTGGCAGTGAAGGCAAAATATACCAGACAGGCATTGATACACAAAACAGGCAGAGAAATCACCATTGGAGAATTGGCAAAGGAGCTGTGTGTGTCTGTGGAAGAACTGGCGGCGGCAATGGATGCTGACAGAGAGGTGGAAAGCATTTATGCTACGGTTTATCAGGGGGACAATGGAAACAGTCCTATGTATGTTTTGGACAAGCTGGAGCAAAAAAAGGCAGAAAACGATGATAAACTCATAGAAAAAATTGCTTTAAAGGAAATATTGAACCAGCTGGAGCCAAAAGAAAAGCAAATTATATTGCTGCGCTATTTTGAAGACAAAACACAATCAGACATTGCCAAAAAAATGGGCATTTCTCAAGTACAGGTTTCTCGCATTGAAAAAAGGGTTTTGCTTAGAATCCGGCAAAAAATGGAGCAAACATAAAAAAAGAGCAAATTTTCATTTGCTCTAAGCTCATCAAAATTTTGCGCCGCATTTTGTACAGTAAGCATTTCCGTTTTTTGGCGCACCACAATGACCGCAGTAGGCATCCACAGAAGCGGCACTGCCCACAATATAGGTCAGCTCCTCATGGGAAAGGACATCTAACCCCCCTTTGGAAATTGCCTTGCCCATTTCCGGAGAAATGGCATAGGTTGCACCGCAGCAGGAGCTTCTGACATAGTATTGTTTTCCCCATTTGAAAAAAGGAATGAAAAACAAACTGAAATAAGAATATGTCATAAAAACTGCTAAACGACACATATGTCCGCAATGTTTACAAATACCTGCTTGCTCTAAAATGATTTTTGAGGATGAACCCCAGCCCAAAATAAGCATATCGTTGCCCCCTTTTTTGTATGAAAACAGATGTGAAAAAAATCTTTTTACATCTATATCAAAACATGGTACAATATTACAATAAAGCCGATAAAAAAGCAAGTTTTTTCACGGTAATAAGTAAATTGAATTATGGAAAGGATTACGTTACGATATGGGAGAGATAAAACGTCTGTATGTAGAAAAAAAAGCCGGCTGTGATGTAGAGGCACAACAGCTTTTGGAGGATTTGAAGGAAAATCTGGCCATATCCGGATTGGTTTCTTTGCGTATACTGCATCGCTATGATGTAGAGGGCATTAGCCAAAAAGATTATGAAAGCGCAAAAAACACCATTTTTTCCGAGCCGCCGGTGGATTATGTGTATGAAGAAGCAGTACCCTTTTCACAGCAAGAATTTGTTTTTGCAACAGAATATTTGCCGGGGCAGTATGACCAAAGGGCAGATTCTGCAATGCAATGTGTGCAGCTTATTTCTCAGGCAGAAAAGCCTGTCATTGCAGTGGCAAAGGTATTTGCCTTCACAGGAGACATTTCTCAGCAGGAAATGGAAAAAATAAAACAGTATTGCATTAATCCTGTTGACAGCAGAGAAGCTTCTTTGCAAAAGCCGGAAAGCTTGCACATGGAAAGAGAAATGGCCAAGGATGTAGAAATATTGAATGACTTTATTGTCAAAACGCCTCAGCAGCTGAAGGAGCTTAGACAAGAGCTGGGCATGGCTATGAGCGAAGAGGATTTTATTTTTTGTCAGCAGTATTTTAAAGACACAGAAAAAAGAAATCCTTCTATAACAGAAATTCGTGTCATTGATACCTATTGGTCAGACCATTGCAGACACACAACCTTCCAAACAAAAATTGAGCAGGTGGAATTTGAAAACGGAAAATATAAAATACCCTTTCAAAAAGCATATGAGCTGTATCAATCAGAAAGAAAGGAAGTATATGGCCAAAAAGAAACAACAAGAGATGTCAATTTGATGGATATTGCTGTTTTGGCAATGAAATCTCTCAAAAAAAAGGGGCTTTTGGAGGATTTGGACCAGTCTGAGGAAATCAATGCCTGCTCTATTGCAGTGCCTGTGGATGTGGACGGAGAAATGCAGGATTGGCTGATTATGTTTAAAAACGAAACACATAACCATCCAACAGAAATTGAACCCTTTGGCGGCGCGGCAACTTGTCTGGGCGGAGCCATTCGTGACCCATTGTCCGGCCGTTCCTATGTATATCAGGCTATGCGTGTAACCGGTGCAGGCAATCCTACGGTCAATGTATCTGAAACCATACCAGGAAAGCTGCCTCAAAGAAAAATTGTAACAGAGGCGGCAAGGGGTTACAGCTCCTATGGAAATCAAATTGGTTTGGCAACAGGACAGGTTGTGGAGGTATATGACGCTGGCTTTGTGGCCAAAAGAATGGAGATTGGCGCTGTCATAGGGGCGGCAAAAAAAGAAAATGTGCTGCGAAAAAGACCTGAGCCAAACGACAGCATCATACTGGTAGGCGGCAGAACAGGACGGGATGGATGCGGCGGTGCCACAGGCTCTTCAAAGGAACACACTGTATCCTCCATTGAAACCTGTGGAGCAGAGGTACAAAAGGGAAACCCTCCCACAGAGAGAAAGCTGCAAAGATTGTTTCGCAATCCCAAAGTAAGCAGAATGATAAAACGCTGCAATGACTTTGGTGCCGGCGGTGTTTCTGTTGCCATTGGAGAACTGGCAGAAGGATTGACCATCAATTTGGATGCAGTGCCAAAAAAATATGAAGGCTTGGATGGTACAGAACTGGCCATTTCAGAATCGCAGGAAAGAATGGCTGTGGTAGTGGCAAAAGAGGATACAGAAAAATTTATAAGCTATGCAGCAGAAGAAAATTTAGAGGCGACTCAAGTGGCCGTTGTCACAGACAACAGAAGGCTGGTTATGAATTGGCGTGGAAAAGACATTGTTAATATTTCAAGAGATTTTTTAGATACAAATGGTGTAACACAAAAGACAAATGTTTTTGTGAAAATGCCTGTCAATGAAAATTTCTTTGAAAAAACATCTGTTTCAGAGCAGCTGATAGAACAAGATTTAAAACAGGCATGGCTAAAAAATTTACAAAAGCTGAATGTGGCAGGACAAAAGGGGCTGGCGGAGCGTTTTGATGCTACCATTGGTGCAAACACTGTACTGATGCCCTTTGGAGGCAAAAATCAGCTGACCCCTCCGGAGGTTATGGCGGCAAAGGTGCCTATGCTGGAGGGAGAAACCACAACTGCAACCATGATGAGCTTTGGATATCAGCCGGAAATGGCAAAATGGAGTCCTTTTCATGGTGCCGTGTTTGCAGTGATAGAATCCTTGGCAAAAATTGTTGCAGCAGGTGGAAATTATAAAAAAGCAAGACTTTCTTTTCAGGAATATTTTGAAAGATTGGGTACAAATGCGGAAAAATGGGGAAAGCCTTTTGCAGCATTGATTGGTGCTTTTAAAGCACAAATGGCAATGGGGGTAGCGGCCATTGGAGGAAAAGACAGTATGTCCGGAACATTTGAAGAGATGACAGTACCTCCTACATTGGTTTCCTTTGCGGTGGATTATGAAAAAGTAAATCATATCATTTCTCCGGAATTTAAAAAAGCAGGCAATAAAGTGGTATTTTTACCTGCAAGAAGAGATGATAATGATTTGCCGGATTATGCTTATTTGAAAAAAATGTTTGAGGTAGTACATGATTATATTCAAAAAGGCATTTGTGTTTCTGCCCATACTGTAAGAAGCGGAGGAATTGCAGAAGCAATCAGCAAAATGGCTTTTGGCAATTTTATTGGCATTCAATTAAATGATGAGCTGCAGCAAAAAGACTTTTTTAAAGGAGAATACGGCTCATTTGTATTGGAATTGGCCCATGCAAAAGTCTTTGATTTTCAGGGGATTGATGCAGTGATATTGGGAGAAACCATTGCAGAGCCTATTATCACATATGAAGATATGGAGATAGATATCAAACAAGCGGCTGAAGCTTGGCAAATGCCTTTGGAAAGTGTTTTTCCAACCAAAATCAAATCAGAGAAAAAAGAATGTATTTCTGTATCAAGCTATGCCATTTCGGAAAAAATAACAAAGAAGCATAGGATTGCTAAGCCTCGTGTATTTATTCCCGTATTTCCTGGGACAAACTGTGAATATGATTCTCAAAGAGCTTTTGAGAAGGCAGGGGCTGTGGCAGAAACATTTGTGATATCAAATCTTTCTGTGCAAGCACTGGAAGAAAGTATTTTAAAAATGGAAAAAATGATTGGCAATGCTCAAATGATTATGATTCCGGGAGGTTTTAGTGCAGGAGATGAGCCGGAGGGTTCCGGAAAGTTTATTGCAGCAGCATTTAGAAACCCTAAAATCAAAGAAGCGGTAATGGATTTATTAAAAAATAGAGATGGCTTGATGCTGGGCATTTGCAATGGATTTCAGGCATTGATAAAGCTGGGGCTTGTGCCTTATGGTGAAATCAGAGATATTGATGAAAATAGTCCTACATTGACATACAATCAAATCGGGCGCCATGTATCCTGTTTGGTGGATACCAAAATCACCTCCAATCTTTCTCCTTGGCTTTGGGAGGTGGAGCCGGAAGAAGTGCATACCATACCGGTTTCTCATGGAGAAGGCCGTTTTATTGCGCCGGAAGCTGTTTTAAAAGAGCTGGAACAAAAGGGACAGATTGCAACACAATATGTTGACCCATCAGGCAGACCAACCTATGATATTCGCTATAATCCAAATGGCTCTATGCTTGCCATTGAAGGAATCACAAGTCCTGATGGCAGAGTGCTTGGAAAAATGGGACATTCTGAAAGAATCGGTACAGGATTGTATAAAAATGTGGCAGGTAACAAAGACCAGAAGCTATTTTTATCTGGTGTCAATTATTTTCAATAAATCAGTTCTTTTGAAACCGGAGCTATGCTTTTTTAGAAATGGGATAGCAAAGCAGCCATCAAAGGGATGCAAAAAGGAGGGAGGGAAAATGTGTGAAAATTACAAAATTAGTACTCAGTGCCGTAGCATTGGCAATTTCTGCTGCACTATTAACTATGTCTATTATAGATTTAAATAAAATTGAATATTAAAAAAGTAGAAAAAAAGTGAATTATTACCATGGTAAATTGTAACAATTGAAATAAAAAGAATAAAAAAGAATATATGTATTGTCAAATTATAATAGAATATAAAGTGAAATAATGCTTTATTGCTACATTTTGACAAAAATATAAAAAAAAGAAGTGATTATGCTTTGAAACAAATATAAATTTAGTTTATTAAATTTATATTTTGTGGTATACTGAAAAAGTAAGGACATAATGTATGTCATTATTTTTAGTTTTTTTAAAGAGGAGGAACTTAAAATGGTAAAAGTAGGTATTAATGGTTTTGGACGCATTGGCAGACTTGTTTTTCGTGCATCACTGGAAAGAAAAGATTTACAGGTTGTTGCAGTAAACGACCCATTTATTGATTTAGACTACATGGTATATATGTTAAGATATGACTCTGCTCATGGTCGTTTTGAAGGCAGCATCGAAATCAAAGGTGACAAGCTGGTTGTAAATGGACAAGAAGTAACTGTATTTAACTGCATGAACCCCAATGAAATTCCTTGGTCCAGCGCAGGCGCAGAATACATTGTAGAATCCACAGGCGTGTTTACAACAACAGAAAAAGCATCTGCTCACTTTGAAGGCGGTGCAAAAAAGGTTGTCATTTCCGCACCATCTGCTGATGCACCTATGTTTGTAATGGGCGTAAACAATGACAAATATACAAAAGATATGAAGGTTGTTTCCAATGCTTCTTGTACAACAAACTGCCTTGCTCCATTATCAAAAGTAATCCATGATAAATTTGGTATTGTAGAAGGTCTTATGACAACAGTTCACTCCACAACAGCTACACAAAAAACAGTTGACGGTCCATCCAAAAAAGATTGGAGAGGTGGACGTGCTGCATCTGCAAACATCATTCCATCTTCCACAGGTGCTGCAAAAGCAGTAGGCAAAGTAATTCCTGAATTGAATGGTAAATTGACAGGTATGTCTTTCCGTGTGCCTACAATTGATGTTTCTGTTGTAGATTTAACTTGCCGTTTGGAAAAACCTGCAACATATGAAGAAATCAAAGCAGCTGTAAAAGAAGCAGCAGCAGGCCCTATGAAAGGCATTTTGGACTACACAGAAGATGATGTAGTATCCAGCGATTTCTTAGGAGATGCACATACATCTATTTTCGATGCAAAAGCAGGTATTGCTTTGAATGATAATTTTGTAAAATTAGTTTCATGGTATGATAATGAATGGGGTTACAGCAACAAAGTTGTTGACTTGATTCAACACATGGCTAAAGTAGATGCGCAATAATATGATTTTGTAAAAAATAAAAACACCATGTCTTTTTAGATATGGTGTTTTTTTATATAAAAGAATATTAACATAATAATATTATGGTAAATATATTATTTTTTTGTTTTGACCGTAGCAATGGTCCAATAGCCTTTTAGTTTTTTTACAAAAGAGGGGATATCCGGAAGCTCTTCAGGGGATAGTGTGGAAAGCTTTTCATATTCTCTTTTTGCCAATGTTTGCCAAAGCCCATATTGTTTTTTATATAATTGTGCGGAAGAGGGGAGTTGCTGTCCCCATTTATTAACTTTTTTATTATAATACTGTTGTAAACTCCTATATTTAATATAATAAGGGTCTTTCTTTTTTTGTTTTTTAAAATTTTTTTCAACACAATTTTGAGAGCAAAATAAAGCATCATTTCTTTTGCTTACAAAACAGGTATGACATTGAGGACAAATTTTAAAAGGGGGGAGCATATGCAATGCCACAGCTTTTTGATATTCCATCAATTCTATGGCAAGAGCCTCCTGTAATGTAGAAATTTCATAAATTTGTATGATACCTGTAACAGCATTATATTCATAGGTGCTATGAAAAGACAGTTTTTCACCTGTTTGAAAAGCTGCCTTTTTTTCTTTTTGGTGATAGAGAATAGGTAAATCACGAAATGAAGGTATATGATTGCATAAATATTCATTTTGAAAAATAATTTGTATGCTGTCAAAAAGACATTGGTGTAGAAGCAGAATTTCTTTTTCAGCAGCTGAGAAAATAGAAAAAAATTCCGGAAGAGTTTTTTGGTTGATATATTCCAAAAGTGTTTTTCCTAAATCAGCACTGTAAAGCTGGGGAAGAAAAAGCTGGGATTGATAAGAGAGTACAGCAATACCATTTTCATTTTGATAAACAGAAAGAAACATATTTGATTACCTCCTTAATTACGACAATAATATTATATATATTATAATGTAGTTTTTGTAAAATTTCAAGAGTATATAGTGCAATGAAAAATAAAAATAATAATTGTAGAAATCATTCTATATTTTTTTGTAAAATTATTTCACATATATAATAAAAAAATATTTTATTACAATAAAGCTATTTCAAGTGATATATATAATGATAGAAAAGCATATAAAGAGTGCATATCAATGAATAAAATAATACATATGTTAGCTGTTATATTGTTTTTATTTGGCTTACAGATATAAATATGAAAATATTTTATACTGGAAGAAATGAACATAAAATTTGAAAAGTGTTGTATAAAATGATATTTGAATCAAAAAATAGATATAAAAATATATCAATTACCAAAAAAGTATATAAGTATATTGGCAGTGAGAATTTATAGCAAAATAAAAGGAATAAATTAAAAAAACTGAATTTTATATTTTTTCAAGGGAGCGGAAGGGGTTTCCAACCGGAATTTACAGTCGGAATTTATTTCTGGTGAGAAAAAGCAGGAGTTTCAAGGCTTTTAGCCCATGGAACTTCTGCTTTATACTTCTGTTTACTCATCAAAGGTTTGCATAAAATGAGCCTTTGATGACAGGGTGTCGACTTTTTCCACATCCTGAACAGCCATATGAAATGACTATACAGATTTTAAATAAAGTTTTTTTACAAAACAGAAAATATATTAAAAATTCAGTGCTAGTTCATGGCTATCATTTATATATAACATAATTTTTTTGATAAAAACTTGAATAAAGCAAAATAAAGGAGCATACACGTTTACAATCAAAGGATACATGATGCAGCTGTATTGTTAATTTATGTTATGGATAGTCCACTCTCCTTGATTGAAATAGTATTATTTTTCTATGACAGAAAATTGATATGTGGTTTTTTGCTGATATATTTCTCCGGCTTTTAATATAGGCTTTGGAAAATTAGGTACAGAGATGGCATTTGGAAAATACTGTGCTTCTAAACAAAAACCACTTCGACGCAGAATAGGCGTTTTGTTTTTGCCTAGCATAGAACCATCTAAAAAATTACCTGTATAAAATTGTACACCATCTAATGTAGTTGTCATATCCATTTGTATTCCTGTGACAGTATGATATACACAAGCATCGACAGGAGAATCAGGGGAATGCTTTAAAATCCAATTATGGTCATAGCCATGGCCAAATTGAATCTGTTCATAATTACTGTCAATGTTTTTTTCAATGGGGGTGGGAGCTGTAAAATCCATGGGGGTGCCTGACACAGGGCATATATTTCCATGAGGAATGGAAAAAGAATCTATTTCTGTAAAATAGTCAGCATTGATTTGTAAAATATGCTGAGATATGCTTCCACTGTCATATCCTCCCAAATTAAAATAAGCATGGTTTGTCAAAGCACAAAGTGTGTCTTTATCTGTTGTGGCAGTATAGTAAATGGATAATTTGTTTGATTCATCAAATGTATATGTAACAGATGTCTTGAGGGTACCGGGGTAGCCTTCCTCTTGGTCGGGGCTGACATATGTAAATGTAACAGAATGACCATCTGTTTGTGCATCCCATATTTTTTTATCAAAACCTATTTTCCCTCCATGAATATGGTTTTTTCCATCATTGGCAAAAAGAGGATATGTTTTGTTTTCTAATTGAAAAACAGCATTTTCAATACGATTGCAAACACGGCCAATGGTTGCACCGATATATGTATTTTGTATTTCATAGGAAGAAATGTCATCATATCCCAGCACCACATCACGAAGAAAACCATTTTTGTCAGGGACACAAATGGAAAGAATGGTTGCGCCATAATTTAAAAATTCTGCATAGGCATTTTCTTTTCCATATAATCTATAACAATAAACAGGCTGCAAAGAGGCTGTTTTGCCAAATATCCTTTTTTCCAAAAAAATCCCTCCTTATTCATCTGCCATACGATAGCCTACACCAACTTCTGTAAAAATATATTGAGGTTCGGCTGGATTTTGTTCTATTTTTCTGCGAATGTTGGCCATATTTACACGCAGAATTTGATTATCCTTTACTGCATAAGGTCCCCATAATTCTGAAATAATATGGTCATAGGTGAGGACACGCCCTTGACTTTTGGCCAAAAGAGAAACAATTTTAAACTCAATTTGTGTAAGATGAACTTCTTTTTTACCAACTGTTACACGACGTTTTCCAAAATCAATAAAAAGCTCTTTTACAGAAAATGTATCACTTTGCAATGCACCGTTTGCGGCAGTATGACGCAATGCAGTACGAATTCTTGCCAAAAGCTCAGAAGTACCAAAGGGCTTTGTAATATAATCATCAGCACCGGCATCCAATGCCGCCACTTTTTCCGATTCATCAGAACGGGCAGATACCACAATAACAGGCGTGCCAGACCATTTTCTCAGCTCCTTTAAAATTTCCATACCATCCATATCAGGCAATCCCAAATCTAATAATATAATATCAGGACAATGAGAGGCAATCATAGAAAGAGCCTCTTTGCCGTTGGAGGAAGCAATGGTGGTGTATCCATTTGATTTTAATGTAGCTGCTATAAAATTGCTGATGGAAATTTCATCTTCTATAATTAGCACTTTGATTTTATTTTTATTTGCCATATGTTTCTAAACTCCTTTCTTTTGGTAAAGAAAAGCGGAATGTTGCACCGCCGTCTATATTATTTTCTGCTGTAATATTACCCTTGTGAGCAGAAATAATTGCTTTGCAGATGGAAAGACCAATGCCAAGGCCTCGAGTAGAATCTCCTGTTTTTTCGGTAGAAACACCTTCAAAAATATGGGGCAGTTCCTCTTCTTTTAGTCCAATACCATTGTCTTTGATGGAAAAAAGAGCGTCTTGGTCTGTATAAATAACAGTAAGCAAAATAGGCTTTGTGCTGTGAGAGTGCCGAATGGCATTTTCAAGCAAATTAACAAGTACTTGTACAATCAATGTAGCATCCATGGGAATCATAATAAATTCATCAGGTACAGAGGCCTGAATTTGACAGCCTGGAAATCTTTTTTTCATTTTTGTTATGGCTTGAGCCACCACTTCTTCAGCAGCCTCCGGTTGTTTTTTTACAACAGCTTTTTCATTGCTGATACGGGTAACAGCAAGCAAATTTTCTACCATATGAATGAGCCACTGTGCATCCTGTATGATGTCTTGGAGTAGTCTTTTTGATTCTTCCTTTTCAATGGTATCTTCCTTTTCCAAATGTGTTGTGGCAGAAAACAGTATGCAGGTAAGAGGTGTGCGCAAATCATGAGAAACGGCTCTTAATAAATTGCTTCTCATTTTTTCTTTTTCTGTTTCTACCAATATTTTTTGTTGTTTTTCAAAAAGCCTTTGTCTTTCCACAGCCAATATAAGCTGAGAAGTCATAATGCTTAAAAAATTTAATTTTTCAGGCTCCCGGTCCGATTCATTTTCTAACAAAAGACCGATGACACCAAAAACGGAGGAAGAGGTGCCAATGGGAAGGTAGGTTGCTTTTGCACAAGCATGGCGGGCTGTTCCTGCACCCACTGTTTTGGCATAAATATAGCAGTATTGTGCAGCGTCTAATTCTTGTATTTGCTGAAAAATTCCATTATGCTCCGGGAATATTACTTTGGTACGATAATCCTTTTTTTCTAAAGGACTGCCAAAATAAATGATGACACTACAATGATGAAAATGGCTAAAATAATCCAATGCCAGACTGCGGATGTTGTCCATTCCTGTTGTGGTCAAAAGCTGCTTTGTAATATCATGAAGAGATTGTGCCTGTTTTTCTCTGGCAGCAGAAATAATAGCCTGTTTTTTTATTTTTGCAGTAAGAACGCTGATGATAGAGGATATGATAAGCATACTGAAAAATGTAAGAGGATATCCTGCCATCAAAAAGTTAAAAGCATAATAAGGATATGTAAAAAAATAGTTGACACTGAAAATGCCTAAAAAGGAAGAAAAAATGCCCCAAACATAGCCGGATGTAAATACAGCAACCAAAGCAACAGAAAGTATGTAAATGCCCAAAATATTATCTCTGATGGATGAGGCTCTTACCAATAGAAATGCAAGAAGTGTTGTGAATATAAAAATACACATTGTTTTTAAAAAATCAATCAAAAACAAAGAAAAATTGATTTGTTTTCTTTCCATAATCAAAAACCTTTCTAAAAATGAATCTCTTTTTATTATACAGTACAACACAGGTAAAGCAAACAACTTTTTCATTGCAAAGCCAAAAAAATTTTGTTATAATTTGTAATGTATTTTTAAATAATAATGTAATTTTTTCAATATAGATGATTTTTACAAAAGAAAGAAGGAGTGAAACAATGAAAAAAACACCTTTTATTACAAAGGAACAAGCACAGCAATTAAAAAAAGAGTATCCAACGCCATTTCATATTTATGATGAAAAAGGAATCCGAGAAAATGCAAGAAAAGTAAAAGAGGCATTTTCATGGAACAAAGGCTTCAAAGAATATTTTGCTGTGAAGGCAACCCCCAATCCTGTGATATTACAAATTTTAAAAGAGGAGGGCTGCGGAGCAGACTGCTCTTCCTATACAGAGCTGCTGATGTCTGAAGCGGTGGGAATTACAGGGGCAGATATTATGTTTTCTTCCAATGTAACACCGGCAGAGGATTTTGTGCTGGCCAGCAAGCTGGGGGCAACAATCAATTTAGATGATTTTACACACATTGATTTTTTGGAAAAAGTGGCAGGTATTCCCGAAACCATTTCCTGCCGTTACAATCCAGGAGGGTTGTTTCAAATCAACAATGACATTATGGATACGCCGGGGGAGGCAAAATATGGCTTTACAAGAGAGCAAATGACAGAAGGCTTTAAAAGGCTTATGGAAAAGGGAGCGAAGCATTTTGGCATTCATGCTTTTTTAGCCAGCAATACAGTGGCAAACGAATATTATCCAAAGCTGGCCAGAATATTATTTCAAACAGCAGTGGAGCTGAAAGAAGAAACAGGGGCAGATATCACATTTATCAATCTTTCCGGAGGAGTGGGCGTGCCTTATACACCGGATAAAGAGCCAAATGACATTATGGCAATTGGAGCAGGCGTAAAAGAGGCTTTTGAGGAGATACTTGTGCCTGCCGGTATGGGGGATGTTGCCATATTTACAGAAATGGGACGCTTTATGCTGGCGCCTTATGGCTGCTTAGTAACCACAGTGCTTCATCAAAAGCATACCTATAAAGAATATATTGGTGTGGATGCTTGTGCAGCAAATCTGATGCGTCCAGCCATTTATGGCGCATATCATCATATCACAGTGCTGGGAAAGGAAGAGGAGCCTTGTGACCATAAATATGATGTGACAGGAGGGCTTTGTGAAAACAATGACAAATTTGCCATTGACAGAATGCTGCCCAAAATTGATATTGGCGATATTTTGGTGATACATGATACAGGCGCACATGGATTTTCTATGGGGTATAACTATAACGGAAAGCTTCGCTCTGCGGAGGTGCTTTTAAAAGAAGATGGCACAAGCCAGTTGATTAGAAGGGCAGAAACGCCAAAGGATTATTTTGCAACATTTGATTTTATGAATATTTTTAAAAATTGTTGATAAAAAGGGTTTGTAACAATGAAATGTTACAAACCTTTTTTGGAAAAGAGGTTTTGTATGAAAAAAAAGATTGGCATAGCATTGGCAATGGTATTGGCATTGACTTCTTGTAGTTTAAATCATATATTACAAAAAGAAGAAATGGCTCATATACAAATATTTGCTATGGATACTTTTATGGATTTGAAGGCATGGGGAGAAAATGGACAGGAGGCAGTTTTGCAGGCAGAGCAGGAAATCAATGCATTGGAAAGAAAGCTTTCTAACACCATTGCCGAAAGTGAAATATCTGCCATTAACCAAAATGCGGCAAAACAAGCAGTACCAATTTCTGATGATACATTATATTTGTTAAAAGAAGCAAAGGAAATGTATGATTTTACACAAGGAGCATTTGACATTACCATTTTCCCTGTTGCAGAGGCCTGGGGTTTTACAAAGGATATCAAAAAGGTACCTGATGAGCAAACGCTGGCACAAAAATTGCATTTGGTAGATATGGAAAAGCTGCAAATAGATGAAACCAATAAAACCGCATTTTTGCAGGAAGAAGAAATGGCCATTGATTTGGGCGGCATTGCAAAGGGTTATACTTCAGATAAGGTCAATGAAATTTTTGAAAAAAATGGTGTCACATCTGCTGTCATATCATTGGGGGGAAATGTTTCTGTGTTAGGCACAAAAGAGGATGGCTCAAAATGGAAGGTAGCCATACAAGACCCATTACATACAGAAGGCTATGCTGGAGTACTGTATGTGGAGGATACTTCTGTTGTGACATCAGGAGGATATCAACGCTTTTTTGAAGAAAATGGTAAAAAATATCATCATATTATAGACCCTAAAACAGGACGGCCGGCAGAAGCAGGGCTGCTTTCTGTTACCATTGTATGCAAAAATGGTACAAAGGCAGATGCGCTTTCCACATCTCTTTTTATTGCCGGATTAGAAAAAGGATGGGAAATGTGGAAAGCTTCTCAAGATTTTGGAGCTGTTTTTATTACAGAGGAAAAAGAAATTTATGTGACTTCAAACATTGCAGATGATTTTGAAATTGATGTAAATGCAGGGTATACACTTTGTAGTATGCCATAATTAATTTTCGACAGAACGCACAAAAAGAATTTCGATATTTTGTTCTGTGTTATTTTTAAATTTATGTTTTCTTTCCGGCAATATTCTGATGGTATCTCCTTGGTAAAGTGTGACAGATTCCTCTTCTATGACTGCTTCTGCCTCTCCTTGCAGTATCATGGCAATTTCT
This sequence comes from uncultured Clostridia bacterium, assembly GCA_944384265.1. GTDB lineage: Bacteria > Bacillota > Clostridia > Lachnospirales > Anaerotignaceae > Coprocola. The sequence continues at coordinate 104,548 of CALWSR010000002.1, read as the reverse complement.
TCACTTTGATGATATACTAAATCACCCATTGTTTCGGAAAATGGCTTTAATATGATAAGATATAGCTGCAAATTTGATTTTGCTGTTCCTGGTGTCAATGTGTTATAAATGATGTGTGTTTTTTCTGGATTATATGTAACAGTTCTTTCAGATTTTCTTAAAATCAAAGAAGAGGTATCCACTTCTTCTAAAAAAAGTGCAGAAAGTGAAATACCCATAGCAGAAGCAATGGCTTGTAATGCATTTAAGCTGGGGTTACCGATTCCTCGTTCTAATTGACTGAGCATAGAAGGACTTAAGCCTGTTTTTTCAGAAAGTTCTCTTATGGTCAGTTCTTTTTTTTGCCGAAATGATAATATTTTATGACCTAATTCTGTATGACACATGATGACCCCTCCCATAAAGATGTGAAAATGCTTTTTTATTTACTATAACACAGTATGTCATATTTGTATATTGATAAAACAAATTTTGCAATAAAAAAAAACAGTATCAAATAAAAAAAAGATATATTTTAATGAAAAAAGTAAAAAAATTATGGCTGAAAGCTATTGACAAAATGAAAAAATAGCTCTATATTTATTTTAATAAATAAAATTTAAAATAATAAACAAATAAATATGGAGGGAATGCTATGCAATGGAGCAAAGAAAAGGGTTTTTTAGCAGACATGGCTTTATTTTTGGCTGCAGCAATATGGGGAGGCGGATTTGTGGCAGGAAAATGGGCTTTGATTTCATTTACGCCTTTTTATATCAGTGCATTTCGCTTTTTGGGCTCTGGTATATTGTTGGCGGTGATATTTCATAAGCAATTAAAACAAATACCAAACAATATAAAAAAAGCAGGGGTACTCATAGGCAGTTTTTTATTTTTGGGACAGTTTATACAAGTGACTGCACTTCAGTATACAACAGCCAGTAAGCAAGCGTTTATTATTGCATCCTATACCGTTTTTGTCCCTTTTCTTTCATGGATGATTTTAAAAAAGAAACCGGCTTATTACGCCATCATAGCAGGTGCCATGACATTGATAGGAGTGGGGATATTAAGCTTAAATGGTGACTTTTCAATCAGCATAGGTGATGGCCTCTCTCTTGTATATGCCATTATATTTGGATTGCAAATTGTGCTGATTGGGTTGTTTATGCAAGAAATGAATGTGATACAATTTACAGTGATACAATTTTTAACAGCGGGAATACTTTCGGCAATTTGCGCAGTTTGTTTTGAACAAACCCCTCAAGAGATTTCACAACAAGCTGTGGCAGGGATTTTTTATTTGATTGTATTTAATACAACCATTGCATTTACAATACAAAATATAGCACAAAAATATACCAGCGATACCCATACATCTATATTGCTGGCTATGGAATCTTTATTTGGTGTCATATTTTCTGTATTGCTTTTAAAAGAATCCTTTACAATGAAAATGGTTTTTGGTGCTGCATTTATATTTTGTGCAGTGATTTTATCCAAAATGGAAAAAATCAAAAGAGTAGACAATCATTATATGATGTAAATAGATAATAAAAAGCTTTCTATTGTCAAAACAGATTTTTATAACAATATAAATCCGGTCTGTAAAACAGATTTTATAAAAAAAGGCAACGAGTAAAAATCGTTGCCTTTTTTACAGATTTCATAAAGTGTTTTTGTATTTTATGCTTTTGTATATTAAATTTCTACAATACCTTCATAAACCTTTTCTGCTTTGCCGGAGAGATAAACGCTGTCATCTGTATATTTGATGAGCAAATCGCCGCCCTTTAATTTTACAGTGATTTGTTTATCTTTGTTGCAATAGCCATTGAGTATAGCGGCAACTGCGGCGGCACAAGCACCTGTGCCACAGGACCATGTTTCACCGCTGCCTCTCTCCCAAACACGCATTTTTAATGTTGTTGTATTGATAATCTGTACAAATTCTACATTGACTCTTTCAGGAAAGAGGGGACTGTATTCAAATGCAGGTCCTATCTTTTCAATGTCTAAATTGTCCAGATTGTTCCAAAATACAACGGCATGAGGGTTGCCCATAGACACACAGGTAATGCTGTATTCTTTCTCATCGATTGTTACAGGGTAATTTAATACATTGTTAAACTGCAGTCCTCTTATTTTGACAGGAATTTGTTCCGGGTCAAGTATGGCTTTTCCCATGTCCACAGTGGCAAAGTCTACAACACCATTTTGTACAAAAAGCTTTACTTCTTTGATGCCGGAGAGGGTTTCTACTGTCATGGTTGTTTTTGGCACAAAGCCGTTTTCATAAACATATTTACCGATACAACGCAGGGCGTTTCCGCACATTCTGCCTTCACTGCCGTCTAAGTTATACATTCTCATTTTCACATCTGCCACGTCAGATTTTTCCATGAGTACGACACCGTCACCGCCAATGCCGAAATGTCTGTGTGAAAGAGAAACGGCAAGGGATTCGGGGCTTGTAATTTCATTTCCGTCCAAGCAGTTAAAGTAAATATAGTCGTTACCGCAGGCAGACATTTTTGTAAAGGCAAGCTTCATTCTCTTTTCACGCATATTGTTGATGTCTACCAGTTCTGTGCTATATTCAGAGAAACGACTGATTAAGCTGTCTGCCAAAGCATTTGCTGTGTCGATGGAAGTCAAGCAGGGGATAGAATGCTCCACTGCAAGACGGCGGATTTTTACGCTGTCAAGGCTTGGCAAACGTCCCTTGGAAGAAGTGGAAATGATGTAGTTGATTTTTCCGCTTTCCAAAAGCACCTTGGAGTTATCTTTGGATTCATGTATTTTGTTTACCACTTTGACATTGATACCTGCCTGCAAAAGCACATTGGCAGTACCTTTTGTGGCATACAATTCAAATCCCAATGAAGCATATTTTTTCACAATATCTACGATTTCTGCTTTGTCGCTGTCACGAACGGTTACAAACAAAGCACCATGTTTTTTCATTTTGTAGCCGGCAGCAATCAAGCCTTTGTAAAGGGCTTCGCTCAATGTTTTTCCAATACCAAGCACTTCGCCGGTGGATTTCATTTCAGGTCCCAGCTGTACGTCTACGTCAATGAGCTTTTCAAAAGAGAATACAGGCACTTTTACAGCAACATAAGGAGGTGTTTTATAAAGTCCTGTGCCATATCCCATATCTTTGAGTTTTTCTCCCAGCATGGCTCTGGTTGCCAAATCCACCATTGGTACACCTGTTACTTTGCTGATATATGGTATGGTTCTGGAGGAACGGGGGTTTACTTCAATAACATAAATCTGATTTTCATAAATCACATACTGTATGTTGACAAGCCCCTTTGTTTTCAGTGAAATTGCCAGGTTTCTGGTGTATTCAATGAGCTTTTGCGTCAGCTCGCCACTGACATTCCATGCAGGATAAACAGCAATGGAGTCACCGGAGTGGATGCCTGCTCTTTCAATGTGTTCCATGATACCGGGAATCAAAATGTCCTCGCCGTCACAGATAGCGTCTACTTCAATTTCCACACCCATCAGATATTTGTCAATCAATATAGGGTTTTCAATGTTATGGGAAAGTATGATTTGCATATATTCCCGAATATCTTCATCACTGTGGGCAATAATCATGTTTTGACCACCAAGCACATAGGAAGGACGCATCAAAACAGGGTAGCCTAAATTGTTAGCCACTTTTAAAGCGTCTTCTGTTCTCATAACAGTGTAACCGGAGGGGCGTTCGATATTTAAAGATTCCAAAAGCTCGTCAAAGCGTTCTCTGTCTTCTGCGGCATCAATGCTGTCGGCAGGGGTTCCCAGTATTTTCACACCGCTTTGCTCCAAAAATTTGGTCAGCTTGATGGCAGTTTGTCCCCCAAATGCCACCACAACGCCATAGGGCTTTTCTGTGTGTATGATGTTCATAACATCTTCCGGTGTCAAAGCGTCAAAATAAAGTCTGTCGGCAGTGTCAAAGTCAGTGGAAACCGTTTCAGGGTTGTTGTTTGCAATGACCACGTCATATCCTGCCTCTTTTAATGCCCAAACACAGTGAACAGAGGCATAGTCAAATTCGATACCTTGCCCGATACGAATGGGGCCGGAGCCAAATACAATGACAGTTGGTTTTGTGGAGCCTTTTTCCTGAATGTGTTCCAGTGCTTCATTTTCTGTATCATATGTGGAGTAAAAATAAGGTGTTTCTGCATGGAATTCTGCCGCACAGGTATCTACCATTTTAAACACTGCATGAACAGGATTTTGTATTTTTTGATTTGAAATTCTTTCAATGACTTTGTCAGGATAGCCCAGCTTTTTGCCTTTTAAATAAAGAGCATGGTCTAATGTAGACTGGGATAATGTTTTTTCATATGTTACCAGATTTTGTAATTTGTATAAGAACCATCTGTCAATTTTTGTAATGTTGTATATTTCATTTACAGAAATGCCTCTTTTTAGTGCTTCAAATACCACAAAAAGTCTTTCATCGTCACAAATATGCACTTTTTCCAACACTTGTTCCGTAGAAAGCTCTTCCAGCTTTGGCAGATTCAAGCTGTCCAGTGAAATTTCTGCACCTCTGACAGCCTTCATAATAGCCATTTCGAAGTTAGGGGCGATTGCCATCACTTCTCCTGTGGCTTTCATTTGTGTGCCTAAAAGACGTTTTGCATATACAAATTTGTCAAAAGGCCATTTTGGAAGCTTTACAACCACATAGTCAATGGTTGGTTCAAAACAAGCATATGTGTTTCCTGTCACAGCATTTTTGATTTCATCTAATGTATAGCCAATGGCAATTTTTGCAGCAACCTTTGCAATGGGGTATCCTGTTGCTTTGGAGGCCAATGCAGAAGAACGGGAAACACGGGGGTTTACTTCGATAACAGCATATTCAAAGCTTTCCGGATTTAAAGCAAACTGGCAGTTACAGCCGCCCTCCACACCAAGGGCAGAAATGATGTTTAAAGAAGCGGAGCGAAGCATTTGATATTCTTTGTCCGCTAATGTTACGGCAGGGGCAATGACAATGGAATCACCTGTATGCACGCCAACAGGGTCAAAATTTTCCATACTGCAAATAGTAATCACATTTCCTTTGCTGTCACGCATTACCTCAAATTCAATTTCTTTCCAGCCGGAAATACATTTTTCCACCAATATCTGGGTGATAGGGGAAAGACGCAAACCGTTTGAAGCAATTTCAATCAGCTCTGCCTCGTTGTGACAAATGCCGCCGCCTGTTCCGCCCAGTGTAAATGCAGGACGAATGATAACAGGATAGCCTATTTTTTCTGTAAAAGAAATGGCGTCTTCCAGTGTAGTCACCACTTCAGAGGGGATGACAGGCTCTCCGATTTCAATCATAGTATCTTTAAACATTTGTCTGTCTTCTGCTTTGTCAATGGTAAGGGGGTTTGCACCCAGAAGCTTTACGTTATGTTTTTCCAAAAAGCCTTCTTTTGCCAGCTGCATAGAAAGGGTCAAACCGGTTTGACCGCCTAATGTAGAAAGAACACTGTCTGGTTTTTCTTTTTCGATGATTCTTTTTACAGTATCAATGGTGAGAGGCTCAATATAAATACGGTCAGCCATTGCCTTGTCTGTCATAATGGTAGCAGGGTTACTGTTTACAAGCACAACCTCCAAGCCTTCCTCACGAAGGGTACGGCAGGCCTGTGTACCGGCATAGTCAAATTCCGCCGCTTGTCCTATGACAATAGGACCGGAGCCAATTACTAAAACTTTTTTAATATCTTGTCTTAATGGCATGATTTGTTACCTCCCATCAATGTAATAAAACGGTCAAATAAAAACATGGTATCTCTGGGACCTCCATTTGCCTCAGGATGAAACTGTACTGTAAAAACAGGCATTTCCTGATAATCAATTCCTTCACAGGTGCCATCATTGGCATTGACAAAACGTACCTGACATTTTTGAGGAAGTGTTTGAGAATCCACAGCATAGCCATGGTTTTGGCTGGTGATATACACATTTCCCGTAATCAAATCCTTTACAGGCTGGTTTGCACCTCTGTGGCCGTATTTTAATTTGATTGTACTGGCACCTGTTGCCAAGGCAACCAGCTGATGTCCCAAGCAAATTCCGAATGTAGGAATATTTGTTTGTAATAATTTTTTTAGCTCAGAAATAATTTCTGTGTTTTCGCTGGGGTCGCCGGGGCCGTTTGAAAGCATGACACCATCCGGTTTTAAAGCCACAATTTCCTCACAGGTGGTATATGCCGGTACAGTAATGACTTGGCAGCCTCGGTTGATAAGCTCTTGATAGATATGCTTTTTGGCTCCAAAATCCATCAAAACCACTTTGTTTTTGGGGGAGGCCGGCGCAGCAGTTGTGATTTTCCGGCAGGTTGTGTTTTTCACTGCATCTGTGACACGATAGTTTTTTAGTTGTGCAACAATGTGGTCTATATTCTCAATAGAATGAACAATGCGGGCATTCATCACACCATACTCTCTTATGATTTTTGTAAGCTGTCTGGTATCGATGCCGCAAAGGCCTATGATACCGCTGTTCTTTAAAAAAGTGTCAAGATTCCCTTCTGAACGAAAATTTGAGGGTTCCTGACACCATTCTCTGACGATATATGCTTTCACATGGGGCTGTGCACTTTCAAAATCGGCAGGAATGACACCATAATTGCCAATTAAAGGAAATGTCTGCACAACAATTTGTCCATAATAGCTGGGGTCTGTTAATGTTTCCAGATAGCCTGTCATGGCTGTGGCAAAAACAATTTCACCGGTGATTTCGCCGTCTGCACCAAAGGCATTTCCTTCAAAAAACTGACCATTTTCTAATACAAGATATACTTTTTTTTCCATTTTCATTCCTCCGGTCATTACGCTAGGGTTTCAAATGATGTAAATATAACTGTTTTAAAAAAAACAGCATACAAAAATGGTGTATAAAAACACACAGTTTTATACATTTTATAGCATGAAAAGAGGTTTGTCCAGTGGCAATTTTACTGTGAAAACACTCTTTTTTCTGCAAAAAAGTGCTGCTGTACAATATCAATAATAAAAAAAGAAAAAACAGCATAACAAAATATCAAAAATAGTTATTTTTGATATTAAAAAAAGCTAAAAAATATACAATATCAATAAAAAACTCCAAAAAATACTATGGGAAATTTTTTTGTGACATAAAAAAAGGGCAGCCAAATACCCTTTTTTTATGTATGCTCTTTAATACATTACAATATATTCTTCTCTTGCAGCACCCACAGAAACGTATTTGATACGGCATTGTGCCAATTCTTCCATATATTTGATATAGGATAATGCTTGGGCAGGCAAATCCTCCGGCTTTCTGCATTTTGAAATATCACAATGCCAGCCTTCTACATATTCTATCACAGGCTTTGCAAGAGCCAGCTGAGCAGAATAAGGAAATTCTGTTGTTTTGTGGCCATTAATGCTGTAAGCAGTACAAACAGGAATTTTTTCTAAATAAGAAAGCACGTCCAGCTTTGTCAAAGCCACTTCATCACAGCCCTGTACACGAACGCCATAACGGGAAGCCACTGCATCAAAGGGACCCACACGTCTTGGTCTGCCTGTTGCGGCACCATATTCTCCTCCGGCAGCACGCAGTGCTTCTCCTTCCTCTCCAAAAAGCTCAACAGTAAAAGGACCTTCTCCCACACAAGAGGAATAGGCTTTCATAATACCAATGGTGTTTGTCAATTTCAAATTTGGCACACCTGCACCAATAGGAGCATAGGCGGCAATGGTAGAGGAAGAGGAGGTATAGGGATAAATACCAAAGTCAATGTCTCTTAAAGCCCCAAGCTGTGCTTCAAACATCACTTTTTTTCCTGCCTTGACAGCATTGTTTAAATAAAGCCCGGTATCACAAATATAATCCTTAAATTCCTGGGCATATTTATCTAGCCATGCTATCATTTCCTCATAGCTTACTTCCTTTTGGCCATACACATTTGTAATGGTAAGATTTTTCCAGTCTAATATTGTTTTTAAAGCAGCTTTGTATTGCTCAGGATAAAGCAAATCTCCCATACGAATGCATTTTTTCATATATTTGTCCCCATAAACAGGAGAAATGCCCCGTCTTGTGGAGCCAAACTTTGCATCTCCCAAGCGGTCTTCTTCTAAAATATCCAGTTGTTTATGATATGGCATACAAATAATGGCTCTGTCGCTGATTTTTAAATTTTCGGGTGTGATTTTTACACCGGCATCTGTCAATTTTTTCTTTTCACCGCTTAAATGCTCCAGGTCAATGACCATGCCTGCCCCCATGATATTGATAACCTCTTCTCGAAGAATGCCGGAGGGCAAAAGGTTTAATATAAATTTTCCTTTCTCATTGATGACAGTATGCCCTGCATTATTACCTCCTTGATAACGAGAAACGATATCATAGTTTTCAGAAAGAAGGTCTACCATTCTTCCCTTTCCTTCATCTCCCCAGTTGATGCCAACGATTGATGTTAACATAAATAAAGCACATCCTTTCCAATGTGGTAAACTGCAACATATAGATTATAGTATAATTTCATAGATAAAATCAAGTTTTTATTCATTTATGGTTTTTTTCTGTCAGAAATATTGATTTTTAACACAATTATAAATAAAAAGGGGGGTGAAAAAATGGAGTATGAAAAATTGATAGATTGCTTGCAAAAAAAGCTTCAAGAGGGATTAGAAAATCTGATGGAAAAATATATGGGATTTTGCTATTACATTGTAAAAAATCCTTTGATGGATTTTTCATTGGAATGAATCAAAATCCATTTTGAATATGACACTTTTGAATAAAAGAAAATGCTATACAAGCCCTTGAATAACAAACAGAAATAGAAACAGAGCGTTTCCATCTATTTATGCTTTCAAACGCTCTGTTTTTTTCATTGGAAAGGGATGCTGGCCAAAGAGAATATTGGAGTGTTTATAAAATAATGTAAAAATAAATATAGCTGCAAACTGTGTCTTTTGTATCAAAAGGCTGTTACAGCAGCTCCTGATAGGAATGAATATATTTGTCTGCCAGATTTTGGATTTTTGGCGCATCCTCCAAACGGGTATCCTCTGCCACTGCAATCACATAAAAATTTTCTTTTTTAGCAGTGTTGATGGCATAAAGTGCATCCTCAAATATGATTGTATTTTCTTTGCTACCTCCCAGTCTTTCCATAGTAATGGAAAAAGCCTCTGCATCATTTTTGGTCAATCCCATTTCTGTGCAGGTGGCGATAAAAGAAAAATATTTTACAATGTCAAGACGTTTTAGGGCAGAAAAAATATAAGAAGGCTCAGAGGCAGTCAAAATGCACATTTTTGAACCATTTTGTTTTTCTTTTTCTAAATACTGTTTGGCATAGGGCTTTAAAGGGACACTGTGACGATACTGCTGTGCCACCATGGCAATGATTTCTGTTACAATTTCATCTGTTTGTTTTGAAATGGCAAATTGTTTTTTAAAATAAGCAGCTGTTTCAGGCAATGTTTGATTTTTTACAATTTCCCTTAAATTAGGGGGAGCTGTCAAATGGTATTTTTGCATATACTGCTTTGCAATATTTTGCCAAATGGGCATAGAATCAATGAGTGTACCGTCCAAATCAAATATAATATGTTTTTTCATTTTTGCTGCTCCTTTAAATATGCTTCAAATTTTTTTACAATACAAATGCCCAATGTCATAGGACCTGTGTGGGTGGCAATGGTTGCACCGATTTGAAAAGGCTCCAATAAAGGCAATGAAGGCAGAGCTTTTTCAATGATTTCCTGAAAGGGAGGAATCTCTGTTTTGTCGTCTGTAATACCGATTGTGGCAACAAAATCTGTTTCATGCAAATGACTTTGCAAAATATAGTTTTTGGTCAGCTCTGCCAATTTCAGCATGGCTTTTTTTCGGCTTCTGACAATGCCGGCTTTGCTGATTTCTCCGTTTTTTAATACAATCAGAGGTTTAATGCTTAAAATATTTCCAGAAACAGAGGCGACCTTTCCGATTCTGCCTCCCTTTTCCAAATAATCAAGTGTACCAATGACAAAAAAAATACGGCTGTATTGTTTTGTTTTTTCTACATAGTCATGAACCTGCTCTAAACAATGGCCTGCCTGTGCCATACGGGCGGCTTCTCTGACAATGAGATACTGTGAGCCGGTGGCAGCCCAAGAGTTTTCAATGAGTATGGCTGCATGGGGATAGCTTTCTTTCAGTATTTCTTTGGCAGAATTGGCAGATTGAAAGGAGCCGCTTAATGTATCTGTAATGGTAAAGCATAAAATATCCTTGCCGGCTTCTAAAGCAGGTGTAAAGGCATTGATATAATCCTGTACAGAAGGCAGAGAGGTTTTGGGAAAAATATTTTCTTTGTGTATTTTTTGATAAAATGTGTCTAAAGAAAGCTCCTCTATTTCCTTTTGATATGTTTTTTGGTCTAATGAAACATAAAAAGGTATGATTGTAATATGGTATTTTTGTGCCTCTTTTTTCGGAATATCAGCAGCGCCATCACTAAAAATCTCAAATGCAGACATGGTATGCCTCCTTAAAAAAATAGTTTATGATAGTATGTACTTAATGATAGCAAATATCAGTATGCTTTTCAATTTAAATATTGTAGTAAACAGTATGAACAATACTGCAATAAAAATAAATTGACTTTTTTATATAATATTGTTAAAATAAAAATTTTGATTTTTTTTATTATATGTGATATACTAAAACACATACAATGCTTTTGCAAAAATAATTGCTTCCGGGTGTTACAAAAAGCAGTAATATACTGCTTTTTTGCATTTTTCAGCAGGCTTTTGGGTAAACTTTGTTTATAACAATATGGATAGAAAAGGAGGATATTTATGTTTCAAGTAGGTGAAAAAATCATTTACCCTATGTATGGTGCTGGTGTGATAGAACAAATTGAGGAAAAACAAAGTGGAACACAAACAGAGCTGTATTATATTATACAATTACCCAAAAGCCATATGAAAATTCGTTTGATTGCAAACAAATCAGAGGAGCTGGGTGTACGAGCTGTGGCAAAAAAGCAGGAGGTTGCAAAAGCATTGGAGGAAGTGGCAAACAGAAAAGTGGTTATGCCGGAAAATTGGAATTTGCGTTACAAAGACAATTTACAAAAATTAAAAACAGGAAAGCTGGATATGGCCACAGAGGTGATTAAAAACTTAAATGAGCGGGAAAAAACAAAAAAACTTTCCACCATAGAAAAAAAGATGTTTCGTACAGCAATGCAGATTGTGCTGAGCGAAATTGTATGCTCTTATGAAATTGATGCAGAAAAAGCAGAAGAACTACTTGCAAATTTGGTACTGAATTGTTAATATCTTAGTAGCGTTATTATGGGGGAGGTGATAATGGTGAAAAGATTGCTGGGAATTGTAATCAGTTTAATTGTTACAGCAGCATTTTTTGCAATTTTTCATTTGTTGTATCTTTTGGACTTATTCAATATGAAATATATCATACCTTCTTATATACCGGTTGCGTTATCAGTTGTAGTTGGACTCATTTTTTATATTCTTTTTTCCTCTGCTGTTGTAGAAAAGATTATGGCACAGATGGCTCGAACAGAAGAAAAATTGGTAAAAATGAATTTAAAAGAGTTGAGCTTTAGCTTATTGGGATGTATTGTAGGACTGGTGATTGCAAATTTAATCGGTATTGCCTTTAGCAGCTTTGGCTCATTGGGTACGGGTATTATCATATTGTTAAACATTGTGCTTGGTTTTTTGGGCTTTCGTGTTGCACGAAAGAAAAAGGATGAAATCAATGTAAGTGGTTTACAAAAGGTATTGGCAAATCCGGATTCTAAAAAAAATGGAGATTATTATGGAAGACCCAAAATATTGGATACCAGTGTCATTATAGATGGCAGAATATTGGATTTGCTCCAAACAGGATTTATTGAAGGGAAAATATTGATTCCCAATTTTGTTTTGGAGGAGCTGCGTCATATTGCAGATTCTTCTGATTCCTTAAAACGAAACAGAGGGCGAAGAGGACTGGATATTTTAAACGAAATCCAAAAGCAGCTTTCTGTGCCGGTAGAAATTGTAGATTATGACCCCAAGGAAGCACTGGAGGTAGATTCCAAGCTGCTTAAAATGGGGGAAAAAATGGATGCCTTTGTTGTGACAAATGATTTTAATTTGAATAAGGTGGCTGAGTTTCAAGGCGTTCGTGTGCTGAATATCAATGAATTGGCAAATGCAATTAAGCCTGTTGTGCTGCCGGGAGAGGAAATGCAGGTAACTGTTATAAAATCCGGAAAAGAAAACGGACAAGGCATTGGATATCTCAATGATGGCACAATGATTGTAGTAGAAGGGGGCAGCCGTTTTATTGGCGAAACAAAAAATGTGATTGTAACAAGTGTTTTGCAAACTGCTGCCGGAAGAATGATATTTACAAAAATTGCACATACACTATAACAGTCTGGGGCATAAGGGAACTCTCTTATGCCTTTTTATATGGAGGGAAGAATATGAATCAAAAAAGCCATTGTACAGCTATTTTGCCTGCTGCTGGCTCTGGAAAGCGTATGGGTAAAAAAACGCAAAAGCAGTTTTTAGAATTAAACGGCAAAGAAATCATTGCCTATACCATTGAAAGCTTTGAACAATGCCAAGAAATTGATGAAATTATATTGGTTACATCCAAAGAAAATATTGAAAAGGCTTGGGAAATTGTAAAAAGAGAGGGCTTTCAAAAGGTTTCTGCCGTGGTGGAAGGAGGGGAACAAAGACAGCATTCTGTTTATGCAGGGCTTTGTGCTGTCAGTGAAAAAACAGATTTTGTGGCAGTGCATGATGGTGTGCGGCCTTTTGTAACAGCAGAGGATATTGCAAAAACCATTGCGGTGGCAAAGCAAAGGGGAGCCTGTGCATTGGGAGTCAAAACAAAGGATACCATTAAAATTTGTGATGAGGAAAATAAAATTATACAAACACCAAAAAGAGATTTTGTTTGGTGTATTCAAACACCCCAAGTATTTGAAAAAAAATTGCTTTGCGATGCATTTGAAAAGGCAATGCAAACAGGCTTTATAGGCACAGATGAAGCTGCACTGGTGGAGCAAATGGGAAGAGATGTTTTTGTAACAGAGGGACATTATGATAATATTAAAATTACCACTGTGGAGGATATGCTCATAGCAGAGGCTTTTGTCAAAAAACAGCCAAGCTGCTGTATGGAAAAAAAACAGCCGAACAAAAAGGTCATCATTTATACAGATGGTGCCTGCTCAGGAAATCCCGGTGCAGGAGGCTATGGTGCGGTGCTTTTGTATGGAGAAAAAAGAAAGGAATTGTCACAGGGCTATCGTGTGACAACCAACAACCGCATGGAGGTTTTGGCAGTGATAAAAGCATTGGAGGCATTGAAAGGAGAGTGTGATGTGACACTTTACAGTGATTCCAAATATGTAGTGGATGCCATAAAAAAAGGATGGGCAAAAAAATGGAAGGCAAATGGCTGGAGAAGAAATCAAAAGGAAATGGCCTCCAACATTGATTTGTGGGAAAGGCTTTTGGAGCTGCTTGAAAAGCACCATGTAACATTTCAATGGGTGAAGGGTCATGCAAACAATACAGAAAACGAAAGATGTGACTTTTTGGCAAGAAAAGCCATTGAAGAAAACAGCTTGCTGGAGGATGAAAATTATCAATAAAAAATGGCGGAAAAAAATTCCAAAAGCTGGAAAAAATTAACTTTTAAACGAAATATTTATTGACACATTGCTAAATATATGATACTATTAAAACCGTTAAAAGCATTTTTTATCTATGTAGGAGGATTTAAACATGAAAAAAGGTACAGTAAAATGGTTTAATGCAGAAAAAGGTTTTGGTTTTATTTCCGTACCTGGTGAAGACGATGTATTTGTACATTTCTCCGCTATTCAGGCTGAAGGCTACAAAACACTGGAAGAAGGACAGGAAGTAGAATTTGAAGTTGTTCAGGGTGCAAAAGGCCCTCAGGCAGCAAATGTAACACGTGCTTAATCAATTATCGTATAGTTCACAAATGCATTTTGCATTGAAATATATAAAAAATAGGTTATGCTCTATCGCCTTTCATATTCGTATGGAAGGCTTTTTATATGTTGATTTTATATTGCGTATTGATAAGTACTGTGGTAAAATACTAAATAATTTTATATTACCTTTATATAATATATATATATAAGGCAGGCAAAAGAAAAAGAGGAGTCGTGAAATATGAATCAAAAAATGGCACACATTAGAAATGTCGCTATTATTGCCCATGTTGACCATGGAAAAACAACATTAGTAGACCAGCTTTTAAAACAAAGCGGCATTTTTCGCTCCAATCAAGTGGTACAGGAAAGAGTGATGGACAGCGGAGATATTGAAAGAGAACGTGGTATCACCATATTATCCAAAAACACTGCTGTTCATTATGGAGATATTAAAATTAACATCATTGACACACCGGGACACGCAGATTTTGGAGGAGAAGTAGAGCGGGTATTAAAAATGGTGGATGGGGTTGTGCTTGTGGTAGATGCCTTTGAAGGCCCCATGCCTCAAACAAAGTTTGTGCTTAGAAAAGCATTGGAATTGAGTTTGCCGGTTGTGGTTTGTTTAAATAAGGTGGACCGTCCGGAAGCTAGACCAAAGGCAGTCATTGACGAGGTATTGGAATTGTTTATTGAATTGGACGCCAATGAAAACCAGCTGGATTCTCCTTTTGTATTTGCTTCTGCAAGAAGTGGTGTGGCTTCTTTGGACCCATTGGAAGAAGGAACAGATATGAAGCCGCTTTTTGAAACCATCATTGAGCATATTCCGGCTCCAGCGGGGGATTTGGACGCCCCCTTGCAGGCACTGGTTTCTACCATTGACCACAGCGAATATGTGGGCAGAATTGGCATTGGAAAAATTGAAAATGGTACCATTCATGTCAATGATGAAGTGGTGGTTTTAAACATTCATCAGCCGGAAGCACAAAAAAGGGTGCGCATCACAAAGCTGTATACATTTGAAGGTCTGCAAAGACAAGAGATAAAAGAAGCAGGTGTTGGAGAAATTGTGGCCATATCCGGCATAGAGGATATTATGATAGGAGATACCATTTGTTCTCCTTTGCATCTAGAGCCATTGCCCTTTGTGAAAATTTCTGAGCCAACCATTTCTATGAATTTTTCTGTAAATGACAGTCCCTTTGCCGGTACAGAAGGAAAATTTGTAACGTCCAGACACATCCGGGAAAGATTGTATAAAGAATTAAACACAGATGTGAGCCTGAGAGTGGAGGATACAGATACACCAGAATGCTTAAGAGTATCCGGACGAGGAGAATTGCATCTTTCCATACTTATTGAAACATTGCGCCGAGAAGGGTTTGAATTTCAGGTATCCAAGCCGGAGGTGCTTTTTCAGGAAGAAGATGGCAAAAAATTGGAGCCTATGGAGCAGGTGACCATTGACGTTCCGGAGGAGTTTGTGGGAAACGTCATTGAAAAGCTGGGCAGCAGAAAAGGGGAAATGATAAACATGAGTCCTTCTAAGGGAGGCTATACCCGTTTGGAATTTATCATTCCCGCAAGAGGTTTGATAGGATATCGAAATGAATTTTTGACAGATACCAAGGGAAATGGTATTATGCATTCTATTTTTGACAGCTACCAGCCTTATAAAGGAGAAATTCCAACACGTTCTCAAGGCTCTCTTGTGGCATTTGAAGCCGGAGAAGCTATCACATATGGATTGTATAATGCTCAAGAAAGAGGAGATTTGTTTATCGGCCCCGGTGTGAAGGTTTATGCAGGCATGATTGTAGGACGCAATGCCAGGGCAGAGGACATGGACATCAATGTTTGTAAGAAAAAGCAGCTTACAAATACAAGGGCCTCCGGCTCGGATGATGCTTTGAAACTGACGCCTCCAATACAGATGTCTTTGGAGCAGTGTATTGAATTTATCAATGATGATGAATTGGTGGAGGTAACTCCCCAAAGCCTGCGTATGAGAAAGAAGATATTGGATGCAGGCTTGAGAAGAAAAATGCGTATTCGTGGGTAAAATATGTATTTTGGTTGAGGTGCATTATGGTAAGAAAAAAGGGCGGTTCTTTTGTAAAACAGGCAGCAATATTAGCTTTTGCAGGCATTATGGTAAGAGTATTTGGCTTTTTGTATCGTATTCCTATGACAAATATGATAGGCGATACAGGAAATGCCATTTATAGTGCAGGCTATTATATTTATACCTTTTTGTTGATACTGTCCTCAGCAGGCTTACCGGCAGCCATATCCAAAATGGTATCGGAACGGTTGGCAGTGGGAGAATATAGAAATGCCCATAAGGTTTTTAGAGTGTCATTGTTTGTTTCCGGCAGTCTTGGATTTGTATGCATGGTGCTTATGTTTGTTTTTGCGGAGCAAATTGCAACGGTTTTGGCAGAATCACCTGAAAGCTATTATTGTATTTTAACATTGTCGCCCACATTGTTTATTGTTGCCATTATGTCTGTTTACAGAGGCTATTTTCAAGGCATGAATACAATGCTGCCCACAGCCCTTTCTCAAATTGTGGAGCAAATATTTAATGCCTTTTTCAGTGTCTATTTGGCATATGTGCTTTTGGGCTATGGAGTGGACAGAGCAGCAGGAGAAAAAAATATTATCATGGGAGCAGCAGGAGGCACAACAGGCACAGGGATTGGAGCCTTGGCAGGACTGCTTGTCATACTGTTTTCCTATATGCTTTTAAAGCCTGTGATATACAAAAAAACAAAAAAGGACAGAAAAAAAGAAACGGCAGGAGAAATTGCAAAAATACTGCTCACCACAGCACTGCCCATCATTGCAGGCACAGCAGTATTCAGCATTACCAATTTGATTGACATGAATATGGTAATGAGAATACTGGAGGGGTCCGGACACACACATCAGCAGGCACAGGATTTGTATGGCCAGTTATCAGGAAAATATGTTACACTGACCACATTGCCTGTTTCCATATCCACAGCAGTTGCCACAGCAGCCATACCAAGCATTGCCGCCTCTGCAAAATTGAGACAAAAGCAGCAGCTGAAAAGAAAAATGAATATGACCTTAAGAGTGTCTATGATTATTTCTGTACCGGCTGGGGTAGGCATTGGCGTGTTGGGAGATGGTATTGTAAAAATGCTTTTTCCCTATGCATCAGAAGGGGGCATTTTGCTGACAGTAGGCTCCGTTTCCATTATATTTTTGGCATTATGCCAGACAGTAACAGGTGTTTTGCAGGGCATTGGCCATGTGAAGGTGCCTGTGATAGGTGCTGTGCTGGGAGCCATTGTAAAAGTGGTATTAAACGCTGTGCTGATTGGTATTCCTGCTATCAATGTCATTGGTGCAGTCATTTCCACAACAGGCTGCTATATGGTGGCATCTTTATTCAATTTGTGGATGCTATCCCGTATTATGAGGGTACACATTGATTTGCTGGGTTCTTTATTTAAGCCTTTGATAGGCTCCTTTGTGATGGGAGCAGCTTGCTTTTTGACATACAAAGGCTTGTTTGTGGTGTTAAACAGCAATACATTTGCTACCATATTTGCCATTGTAATGGGTATTGTCATATATGGACTTGTAATGCTTTTGATTGGAGGCATCAAAGAGGCAGATTTGATGGCGATGCCTATGGGAGGACGACTGGTCCGTATTTGCAGAGTATGTCGCTTGATGTGATAAAGGGAGGCTGACATATGACAACTTTAATGGAAATACAACCTTTTATACAAGCATATGTAAAAGCCATTGCCGCTATATTGGAAACAGATGTTACAGTGGTAGACAATCATTTAATCAGAGTTGCGGGTACAGGAAATTATGAAAAAGAAATTGGAGGAACGGTTTCTCACGATTCCTTTTTTGAAAAAATTATGACCACCAAAAAAAGCGGCATGATAAAAAGCGTTGCAGAAGAGGTGCTTTGCAGTGTCTGTAAAAAAAGAGAGCAGTGCAAAGAACTGGCAAGCCTTGCTTATCCTATTTTTTTAAAAGAAAATGTAGTGGGTGTCATTTCCATCATAGCATTTGAAGAGCAGCAAAGAGAGATTCTTTTGAGAAAAAGAGAACGCTTGGAAGAATTTTTAAAATATATGTGCGTACTGATTGAAAGCAAGCTTTCCACCACCGCAAGCAAAAATAAGCTGGAACAGCAGATTCGGGATTTTACATTGTCGGAGGAAAAGTACAGCTTTGTGGGAAACAGCCTGCAAATGCAGGAGGCATTGAAAATTGCTTCAAAGGTAGCAAAAACAAATTCCACTGTGTTTATCCGAGGAGAAAGCGGTACAGGAAAAGAGATTATGGCAAAAATGATTCATAGCATGAGCAGCAGAAGAGAGCATTTGATGATATCTATCAACTGTGCAGCAATACCGGATAATCTGGTAGAAAGTGAATTGTTTGGCTATGAGGAGGGCTCTTTTACAGGAGCAAAAAAAAATGGCTCCATTGGAAAGTTTGAACTGGCAGACAAAAGCACTATTTTTTTAGATGAAATAGGGGATATGCCTTTGCAGGTGCAAACAAAGCTGCTTAGGGTGCTTCAGGAGGCAAGTGTGGAAAGGATTGGAGGAAAAAAGCCTATTCCCATTGATATTCGTGTCATTTGCGCCACAAATCGAAACATTGAAAAGATGGTGGAGGAAGGTACATTTCGAGAAGATTTATATTACAGATTAAACATTATTCCCATTGAATTGCCTCCTTTAAGAAAAAGAAAAGAAGATATTATTCCATTGGTGGAATATTATATTGATTATTATAATCAAAAATTGTCAAAAAATATCAGCGGCATTTCTTCGGAATGCAAAAAAGCATTGTTAGGCTATCGCTGGTCTGGAAACATAAGAGAATTGAAAAATATTATAGAATATCTTGCAAACATTGTAGAATGCGGAGAAATTGGTATTTCGGATTTGCCGGAGCATATTGCATTTCAAACAAATCAAAGCTATGCCAACCGTTCTTTGGATATGATTATGGAGGAATATGAAAAAAAGGTACTGACAAAATTATTGCCCAAAAATGCGACAACAGAAGAAAAAGAAGAGGTAGCAATTTCTTTAAAGGTCAGCAGGGCAACATTATATCGAAAGCTGAAGAAGTATGGATTATACTGAATTTCTCAAATATGAGATTGATTCTCAGTTTTGAGAAATATGGATTTTTCGACAAAATAGGAAATAAAAAGAAGCTTTTGCGTATCAAAATCTCAAATATGAGAATGGGATATTTTTAAAATGCCTGATATCAGGCATTTTTTTATTGGCACGATTTTTGCTTATATAATAAAGAAAAATATAAATCAATACTATTTTGAATGGAGGAGGATTTTTAATGACAGATAAAATAATTGAATTGATAAAAAGTGAAATGCAGCCCAGCTTAGGCTGTACGGAGCCTGTTGCTATTGGACTGGCCGTATCCAGAACCTGCCAGTATTTACAAAAAGCAGCTGCAAAGCTGGAGATGCACATTAGCTCAAACATTTTTAAAAATGCTTACAGCGTTGCCATACCAAATGCAGGAAAGCCCGGCATACAGCTGGCCTGTGCATTGGGTTTTTTATTGAGCAAGCCGGATAATACAATGGAGATATTTTCTTCTGTTACACCTGAATTGGTCAAAAAAGCAGAAGAATTGGTTGAAAACGATTTTGTGGAGGTACATATCATCAGCAGCAGTCAATTTTATATTGAAGTGTATGCCATAAATGATACAGAAAAAGCCCATACCATTACAGTGGACAAGCATGATAATTTGGTAAAGGCTGAAAAAGATGGCGTTGTATTGTTGGACAATATGAAGCAAGATAGTGAAGAAGAAAAAACAACAGATTTTGATATTACAAAATGTACCTTTGCAGATTTTATTGACATAGCAGAAACAGTAGAGATTGAAAAACTGCAGTTCATCAAAGAAGCAGTGGATATGAATCTGAATATTTCTGAGGTTGGTATGAAACAAAAATATGCTTTGGGTATTGGACCGGCTTTAAATGGTATGATGGCAAACAAGAAATTAAGCAACGATTTAGTTACCACTGTAAAAAGTGTGGTTTCTGCTGCCTGTGATTTTAGAATGAGCGGCGGAAATGGCTCTGTTATGACATTTTTGGGAAGCGGCAACCAAGGCCTGGAGGCCACACTGCCCATTGCTGTGACAGCAAAATATTTACAGCTTCCAGAGGAAAAAATGCTTCGTGCAGAAATGCTTGGATTGATGATTACCATTTATATCAAATATCATGTGGGAAGACTTTCTCCTATTTGTGGAGCGACCCTTTCTGGAGCAGGTTCTTCAGCGGGTATTACATGGCTTTTGGGCGGCTCCAAGGAAGCCATTTGTGGAGCTGTGCAAAATATGCTGGGCTGTTTGGCAGGTATGCTTTGTGATGGTGCAAAGGGAGGCTGCGCCTTGAAATTGTCCACAAGTGCAGGAGAAGCTGTTTATTCTGCATTGTATGCCTTGGATAATAGTATTATACAATCTACGGATGGTATTATCAGTGAAAGGGTGGAAGATACTGTAAAAAATGTTGCCACACTCTCATTGAAAGGCATGGCAGAAGTGGATATGAAAATCATTGATATTATGATGCATAAAAAATAAATAAAATAATCAGGAATACTATCATAATAGTATTATTTTTTAAAATGCTTTTTTATTTTTTTCATAAAAAAGCATTTTTTTTGTATAAAAAATTTTTTCATTGCTAAAAAAAGACATATTCTGTGTAATGCACTTGAAATCATCATTTGAATGTGAGATAATAAAACAAACAAAAAATATAATGAAATGTTATAAATAAAAATAGCAGTACTGGGAGGTGTTTTTTTGGAGAGAAAGCAAGACAGAAGAAGGTTGCTTGAACCATATATTGAAATGCTTTCTTTTTGGGGGGAAAGTATAGAAGACTATTTGTTTGTATTGGATGTAAAAGAACAGCAAATATATTTCGCATCTTGTATATGGGAAAAATATGCTTTGCCATTTGAAGGAATTTCTTTTAGTGTAGAAGAATTGCTTTCAGTAGTAGATATGAAAGACAGAAAAAGAGTGAGGCTGAGCTTTGAAGATATAGAAAGAGGGAAAAAAGACGAATTAATACTAGAATATCGTATGGTAGACAGAACGGCAAAATCCAGCTGGGTACATTTTGTGGGAAAATGTGTGACTTATGAAAATGAAAAGCCTAGTATTATTGTGGGGTCCATTTCAGAAAATGCAGTCAGCAAAAGAATTGACCAATTAACAGGTTTGAGAAACCAAACTGTTTTGGAAAAAAGCTTTTTAGAAATTTTTGAAAAAAACAAATCCGGCTATTTTTTAATATTGGGTATTGATGATTTTAAAAATGTAAATGATAAATATGGCAGAAGCTATGGAAATGACCAGTTAAAAAGACTGGCCGAAATCATAGAACAAAATATAGATTATGAAGGGCAAATTTATCGCTTGGATGGAGATAAATTTGGAGTCAATTTAATAGGATATGCCACAGAGAGTGTAAAAGCATTTTATCATATTGTAAAAGCAAGCTTTTCTGTTCAAACAGATTGTACTGTTTCAGCAGGAGCAGTGTGTTATCCTGATGATGCAAATGAGTATCACCGTTTGTATCAATATGCAGAGGACGCTTTAAAACACGCAAAGCGACATGGAAAAAACAGATTGTTTTTCTTTTCCATTGATGAATATAAAGAACATCTTTTTTTTATAGATTTGAGAGAGGAGCTTTTTGAAAGCATCAAAAATGATTTTGAAGGCTTTCATGTGTACTATCAGCCTGTTGTGAGAAATGAAGACGGTGTTTTAATCAAAGCAGAAGCATTGATGCGCTGGAAATCAAAGCAATATGGTGAAATTGGCCCAGAGGTATTTATCCCTATACTGGAACAAACAGGGCTGATATTGGATGCAGGAAAATGGATATTGGAAAAAGCAATGGAGCAATGTTATATTTGGAGAAAAACCATTCCTTATTTTCGTATGAATATCAATTTATCCTACATACAATTAAAAGATAAAAAAATATTGGATATCATATTTCATAGCTTGGAGAAATCTCAGCTGCCAGGAGAAGCAGTTATATTGGAAGTAACAGAAAGCATACAGCTTCAAGACTATTCTTACTTTAATCTTTTGTTTTATCAATTAAGCAAAAAAGGTGTTGAGGTTTCTATTGATGATTTTGGCACAGGGTATTCCAGCCTTGGTTATTTGAAGGAATTAAGTGTAGATGAAATTAAAATTGACAAATGCTTTGTAAGACAAATACAAAATGGAGAATATAATTTTCGTTTAATCAAAAATATGATTGAGTTGGCCCATAGTGTAAACATTCGTGTTTGTGTAGAGGGAGTTGAAACCATAGAAGAGCGGTCTATATTGAAGGAGCTGCTTCCTGATGTGATACAGGGCTATTATTTTGGAAGGCCGGAAAGCCCGGAGCAATTTGAAAAAAAGTTTTTGGAAAGAGCACAGCAGGGAAAGCCTATTGTAGAGAATAACAAAAAAAAGGTGCATATAACAAATAAAAGGCTGTTGGAGAGAAAAAAACAAAATTATAAAAGGTTGTTGGATGAACTGGATGAAATTATATATGTCTGCGATATGGATACCCATGAATTGTATTATATCAATAAAAGAGGAAAAAAACTAACAGGAGCTTATGAATATACAGATAAAAAATGCTATGAAATATTTCAGATGGGGACAGGACCTTGTCAGGATTGTAAGGATATAAATCACTTAAATGGTACATTTTATGTCAAAACAAGAAAAAAAGAAGGCACAGACATTTGTTTTTCTGTAAAAGAAAAATCTATTTTGTGGAATCAAAAGCCGGCTCGTTTGGGCATAGCCACAGATATTTGGGGAGAAAATATAAAAAAACAAAAAGAATAAAAAAATTATTGATGATATAAAAAGGGCTTGTTACAGCCCTTTTTTTGATATATTTTTTAGAAATGTGAACAAACAAGAGTGTATTTTTTTGAAATTGGGATTAAAAAAATATATTTTTGTGCAATATTATAATAATATAACAAAAATTTTTACTAAAATATAGTACATTTTTATTTTTTGTGTTAAATTTGTGTTAAGTATGTTGAATTTTGTGATTATAAATGTTAAATTGAATATGTTTAAGGATATTTTGTAAAATATTTCTATTCGTACAAAATAGTAAAAAGAGGGGATTTTAAAGGGAGATATGAGGAGGAGCATATGAGTTACGCACAAATTATCATTCCGTTTGTAGGCGGTCTGGCACTGTTTATTTATGGTATGCAAATCATGGCCCAGGGGCTGCAAAATGCCGCAGGCACAAAAATGAAGCAAATTTTAAAAGCATTGACACAAAACAAATTGATGGGAGTATTGCTTGGCACAATCGTGACAGCAATTATACAAAGCTCCTCTGCTACAACAGTTATGGTAGTAGGTTTTGTAAATGCAGGTTTAATGAATTTGACACAATCTATGAGTGTCATTATGGGTGCAAATATTGGAACAACTGTGACAGGATGGCTTGTTTCCAGTGTGGAATGGGCGCAGTTTTTAAATCCATCTGTACTTGCTCCCGTTGTTGTGATGATAGGTGTTATATTAATGATTACTGCAAAAAAAGCAAGTCATAAAGAGGTTTCATCTATTATCATTGGTTTTGGCGTACTGTTTATTGGGATTGAAATGATGTCTGATGCAGTATATCCCCTGAGAGAATCACAAACATTTAAAACACTTTTTGTAACATTGGGCAATAATCCGCTTTTGGGTGTTTTGGCTGGTGCTGCTGTCACAGCAATCATACAAAGCTCCTCTGCCTCAGTGGGAATTTTGCAGACATTGGCTGCTTCCGGTTTGGTACCCTTTAATGCGGCGGTTTATATTATTATGGGACAAAACATTGGTACTTGTATTACAGCTATGCTTTCCAGTATTGGTGCAAGCAAAAATGCAAAATGTGCAGCTTATATGCATTTGCTTTTTAATATCACAGGGACCATTATTTTTAGCATTTTAAGCATTATTTATTTTAAAATCGTCAACCCTGCCATGGGGATGGACTTTATTACACAAACACAAATTAGTATCATCCATACAGCATTTAATATTGCCACAACAGTATTGCTCTTTCCATTTTCTAATTGGATTATTGTGGTGGCAAAAAAACTCAATCATGTGGAAAAAGAGGAGCAAAAGGACGAAAGCGAATTGGTACACTTGGATGACAGAGTTTTGGAAACACCAAGCTTTGCAGTACAAAGTGCAGTACTGGAGGTAATTCGCATGGGCCATGTTGTAGAAAAAAATTTAAACACAGCAACGGCGGCTTTGCTGGAAAGAGATGGACAAAAGGCTGCAAAGGTATATCAAAGAGAGATGACAATCAACAATCTTTGCAATGGCATTTCAAATTATTTGGTAAAAATTTGTAACACCCATGTCAATGAAAGAGAGAATTCTACTGTTACTTCACTTTTGGCTGTGATTACAGATATGGAGCGTATTGGAGACCATTGCAAAAACTTGGTAGAATGTGTACAGGCTTTAGAAAAAGATAATGTTTCTTTCTCTGACTCCGCCATTGAGGAATTGAAGGAAATGATTGATAAAACAAAAACCAGCTATATCAATGCATTAAAGGCAATAGAATTTTCTGATACTTCCTATGCTTATGAAACTGTTCGTGCAGAGGATGTGGTAGACGATATGGAGCATAAGTTAAGAGCAGGACATATTAACCGATTGGCAAATAATCTTTGCAATGTGCGTTCTGGTATTCGATATTTGGATTCTTTAACAAGCTTGGAGCGTATTTCTGACCATGCTTTAAACATTGCTCAGGTAGCCATCAATGAAACCAGAAAAGCAAAAACACACACTCAGCTGGCAGAATAATATTTGAAAAAAAACAAATACTATTGCTGAGGTGATTGGTATGATAAAAAATCGAGATACAAACATCAATAAAAAGGATACTGTTTCCAGAAATGATTTATATCAGATTCGCCAAAATGCAAAGTATGATGCAGAAAGTGGCAAGGTGGAGCCGGATAATAATATTTTTTGGGAGGAAAGAAGCAATCCTCTCAGCAGCAAAGGAAATTAAATAGCATAAACACAAAAAGACTGTGACAATGATTTTGTGACGGTCTTTTTTATATTATTTACGGAAAACAATACAATTTTTAGTACAGGTGTGTAAAAATATGTTGCGATTTTAGATAATATAAGTAAGCTTTGTAAAGCTTATTTTTTAATGTGATATTATAGCGTGTTTGTAAAGCGTTTTTCTTTAGTTATTTTAACCAAATTAGTATGGAAGCAAGACGTATAAATCCTAAATATGTGAAGATAAGCTTGTCATGCCATGTGGCAATTCTACGAAAGCCTTTTAGCTTAAGAAAATATTTTTTTACGAAATGTATTTCCATGGGTCACACTGTCTTTCAAATTTTGCTCCTTTCTGGGATGAAATAGTTGGTTCCGTTCCCTGTGCATAAAGGTAATCAGTCAACTGATACTATCGGTCAATGCAATTCGGTGGCTTGCCTGCAATGGTTCTGGGTGGGAGGATATTCCAGTCCATATCCTCCTCACCAAAGTGTTTACAGTAGATTTTGCAAATGGTGAGAGGGCGTTGCTTTAAAAACTATTTTCCCCATTCTATCTGTAAGACAATTACTTTATGAAGGATAGCTTATGAACAAACATATGATTTATCGTGCAGCAAGGAATAAATTTTTATCTGAAAGAGCATTGTAAATGGTTTCTATTTGATTTTTTGATAATTTGTATAAGCTCATAATATCTGTATCTAACTCTGTATATAGATTGTAAATGTTTTTGTTTGAATTGATTATGCAGTCTACTTTTTTTATGATATTTTCCTGTTTTTCGCTGCTGATAACCGGTATAGGAAAGGATTCAATATGTGAACGTAACAGCTTAACAGAGTGAAATTTTTTATTTATATAAAATGCAGCAACACTTGAATTCAATACTGCAAGAATATATTTTATGTGCATTCCCTCTATTTGCGGAATAACAATGTTGCAGCTATTTAACGATAATGTTTTGTTATTGTCATAAGTGAAAACAGGAACTTTTCCAATAAATCGATATAACAATTTTTCTTCTGCTCTGTATATTTCCACAGGGGCAACCTGTTGAAAAAGTTCCGGTGTAAACTTGATATAATTTTTGGGATTTCGATAAGAATATTTTAAAATATCGTTTCCTTTTAAAATGATTTCATAATCTTTGTTTTCTTTTTTTGTTTTAATAAATTTTTTATTATTTCCGGTTACAATTCCTAAAGCAAATTTTGCATTGTTTGCTAAAAATATTGCATTTGGAATAGAAGCGATTGCTTCCATACAAAAATATTCCTCATCGTTCATATGAAAAGTAGTGAATGAATTTTCATCTATTTTTCTTTCTTTTTGTAGCTCAAATTTTTTTTTGCCCAAGGATACGATACACTGCTTTGTTTTTCCATTTCCATCCTTTATTAGTCCTAATATTACAGCGGGACATTGTACTCCGGAAAAAGTATTGCCTAAATAAGAAATGAATTTAAATGATGTTTTCTCAACAATAAGCCTTCGTATTTGCGTATGAGAAGCTACATGTAGCAGTGCTTCTGGTAAAACATATGCAATATAGCCATTTTCTTCAAGCATATCTATCCCTTTTTCTATGAACAAATCATATGATTCCATTCCTCTGTTTTTTGCTGTATCATAATGTTTTAATAGATACTCCTTTTCTTTATTTGAAAAGGAGTATCCCCACGGTGGATTCCCCAATATCACGGAAAACTTTAAATCAAATGTATTTTCTAATGTATTTCCGACAATAAAATGTGAATATAATGCATCCTTTGTTATTGTAGAATCGAGTAAATATATATTGATACGAGCTATCAAAACACTTATTTCATCCATATCTTGTCCATAAATTGCTTTTGCCTTCACTCCGCTGTTTATTAATCCAATGAAAAAGTTACCGGTTCCACAGCAAGGATCGCAAAGTGTTTTTCCTTGTAAATCAGTACAGTTTAACAAATGAGCAATTAATGCATTTACAGTTTTTTTCGGTGTATAATAAGTACCTGTTTGTTTGCGATGACTCAAATCCTTCAATGATATATACATAAATCCTAAAATATCATCAGTGGGTTCAAAATGAATGTTTTCATAAAAAACTTCTTTCCATTTGGACAAATCCAATAAGCTGAAATCTACATCTTTTAACAAATCTAATATCAATGCATTAAATGTAGCATCTTCTGTGAACATATTATTTCTATTTATCCAAGCAATTTTGTCTTCTAATATTTCATTTTTTTGATTATATAATTGTATTGCAAAGTGGGCCAATATGGTCCTCAATTCCTCTTCTAAAAGGAATTCATGTTGATTTAAAATATGTTTGACAAGTTCCTTGTTGATGCCGCTTTTTATATAATCCTTATATAATGATTTTCCTGTTACAGTTTTTTTATTTCGTCTATTTTTTAATCGTCCATCTTTTCCACTTTTCATTTTTTCATATAGTTTTTGAATATATTTCCCATTAAAAGTTTTGCCATTTTCTTCTGTCTTCAATTTTCCTAAACGAATCCAATTCTTTGCTGTTTCAGAAGAAATAGACAATAAACTGCATACTTCTTCAAGTGTGTAATGATTATTTATATTTTTTAAGCCATTTTCAGATAATGAAATTTGTGTATTAACGGATTGCTTTTTTTTACTGAAATCAGCAGGCTTTTCTGCATTTCTAGGAATCAGCCAAACCCCCCTTAGCATATTGGCACCTTTGATTTTTCCTTGCTCACACAATGCTTTTACTCTTTGCTTTGATAGATTAAACTTTTCGGCAGCAGCAGAAACAGACATATACATAGCAGACCCTCCCTTATTTTATGAGAAAATTATAATCTTTTATAGAAACAATATCAACATCATTCTTAGAATCTATGATATGATAATATTTTATTTACAGGCCAAGAGCATAATCCATGAAAACATTTTGCTGGCACTTTTTTGCATATTATTGTTCATTTATACAGTTTCTGCTCCTCTTGGCAGTTTAAAAATCAACTGCATTGGTTTTGCAAAATTCATTTTATGATTGGAATATTTAAACATATGCCTTGCTTTGCCATTTCTTAGGCAAGGTGGTTTTCTTCATAGCCTTTGTTTGCAAAAATGACCAAATTTGATTGATTTTCAACAATATCACCAAAATCTTCTCTATGGTCTGTGGATGGGGGCGTCATATAGAAAGTGTTATCCATTATGGTATGCAGCTTAAAATGTCTGTTTATAAAGCTGCTGTTTTACTGTACCGGCTAAATGATTATAGTCATTGCTAATATATCATGCATCTTTTTCATTGGATAGTTTGTACCTTTTGTATTTTTAAAAATATATAAATTATTGATAAAATTTTATTTTTATATTTATGCACATTTTTTCAAAAACAGAATTGACAAAATTTATGACACTTGTTATAATGCTAGCATAAGGATCGTTACTGATAATGCAGGCGTGACCAACTAAGACATAAAAAGGTGTCTTTCGTGGTTGCGCCTTTTTATGTTGAAACAGGAGGAGAGTATGAAAGTTGTTAAAGTTTTTAATAATAATGTTGCCCTTGTTTTAAACGACTCTAACCACGAGGAAATTATTATGGGAAAAGGAGTTGGTTTTGCAAAGCGAGAAAATGACACCATTGACCAAAATAAAATTGAAAAACGCTTTGTATTGGAGGATAAAACTTCTGTCAAAGCATTTCAAGAATTGTTGGGCAGAGTGAATATTGAAGATATTGAATTGGCAAGTGATATTATTCAATGCGGAGAACAACACCTTGGATATATTTGCAATAATTCTATATTATTAACATTATCAGACCATATCAGTTTTATGCTGAAAAGAGCAAGAGAAAAAATATTATTTCTTACACCTTTAGAATGGGATATTAAAATGATTTATCCAAACGAATATCAATATGCTTGCTCTGCTGTGGAAAAAATAAGAAAGCAGACAGGTTTAGATATTCCGGAGCAGGAGGCTGCTTTTATTGCACTGCATTTTATAAACACACATTATGAAGGAAAGGATATGCAGGAAACAATATTAAGCTCTAAAATTATTCAAAATGTGATTGATATTGCAAAATATCATTATAAAATAGAATTTGTAGAAACATCATTTAATTTTTCGAGATTCATCACACATATTCGCTATTTTGTAATGAGGCAGTTACATCATGAAAAAATGAACAATGATTCTTCACTTATCAATGTAATTGCTTTAAAATATCCAAATGACTATAAATGTGCTAAAAAAATAAAAGAATTTTTGGAAAAAAAATATCATTGGGAAATTGGAAATGATGAGTTATTATATTTATCACTACATCTGAATTGTTTATATTCTGATAGCAGGGCGTTACTGAATGATAAAGGCGTAACCTAAGCTGTATGAGTACCTCATATTGCTTAGGTTTTTATTTTGTAAAAAAGGGGGAAATATGATGTTTGAAAAGGAAGCAAAGGAAATTTTAACATTGGTTGGCGGAAGCAGTAACATAAACAGTTTAGTACATTGTGCTACACGTTTAAGATTTGAATTAAAAGACAATAAAAAAGCAGATAAAACAGCATTAGAAGGGCTTTCTTATGTATTATCTGTTGTAGTAAGCGGAGGACAATTTCAGGTGGTGATTGGTCCAAAGGTAAGTTCTTATTATGAAGCAGTTTTAAAAATTGCTCATTTAAAGAAGGATAGGGAAAAAAGTGGCAATATGTCAATATTAAAAATTATTTCTGGTGCCTTTTCGCCTCTGATACCCATTATGGCTGGTGCTGGTATGGTAAAAGCTCTGCTGACTGTATTTGTTCAGTTTGGAATGATGGCAGATACCGGTGCTACTTATGCTGTATTATCTGCTGCTGGCAATGCTGTATTTTATTTTATGCCTATATTTTTAGGTATTACATTATCAAAGCAGTTTGGTGCAAATGCTTATGTTGGCGGAGCTTTAGGCGCAGCACTGCTGGAGCCGTCATTTACGGCATTGATAGGGCAGGAAGGAACAAACTTTTTTGGCATTCCCTTGACTGCTGTGGATTATGCAACAACAATATTTCCTATATTTATTATTTCTTTTATATATGCTTATTTAGACAGATTTTTGAAAAAAATAATAAAACAGGAATTACAAATGTTTTTGGTATCTATGATTTGTATTATTGTTCTGGTACCACTAGCAGCACTGGTATTTGGACCTTTTGGCACAATCATTGGCAATGTAATTTCTGCTGTGGTAATGAAATTGTTTAGCATTAGCGGTGTGATTGCCGGTGTGGTACTTGGGGCAGCATACCCATTTTTAACAATACTGGGACTTCATTGGGGATTTACACCTATTTCACTGCAAAATCTTACAGAATTTAATGGAGATGTGATTGAAGGGGCGGCTGTTTGTTGTGTTTATGCAGAGCTTGGCATTGCAATCGGTGCTTATTTAAAAGGAAAAAAACATTCCAAAATTAAAGAAATTGCAGGTCCAACTCTTTTAACAGGATTTTTGGCAGGCGTAACAGAACCGATTTTGTATGGTATTATTATGCGTTACAAACGAATGATGCTCATTGTTGCAATCGCCGGAGGCATTGGGGGAGCAATCAATGGCTTTTTTGGTGTAACAATGGATTCTTATGTTTTTCATAATGTATTTTCCATAGCAATGATGACATATACACCATTTATTCCATTTCTCATTGGTATTGCAGCAGCTTTGGCAGCAGGAATGATATTAACTTATTTTTGGGGGATTACAAGTGATGATAAAGCAGATTTTGAGCCTGTATTGGAAAAGGAAGCCACAAGTGCTGTAATCAAAGAATCTCCTGTCATAAATAATGTTGTAACAGAAAAAAAACATTCTGAAGTATTTGCACCGGTAAGCGGAGAGGCCATTACATTAGAAAATGTGGAAGACGAAGTGTTTGCAAGTGGTGCAACGGGTAAAGGATTGGCTATACTTCCAAATGAAGGAAGGGTTTATGCCCCATTTGACGGAGAGGCTGTTGCCATATTCCCATCGAAACACGCTGTGGGATTACGCTCCGTAGATGGTATAGAAATGTTAATTCATGTAGGATTAAACACAGTTATGTTAAATGGAAAATATTTTACATTAAAAATAGAACAAGATGCCATTGTGAAAAAAGGAGATGTGTTGTTAGAGTTTGATATAGAAAATATCAAAAAAGAAGGGTATTCTGTTGTAACACCGATATTGGTTACGAATTTTGATGATGTAGATTTAAAAGTGACAGTCAATGAAAATGATGTTGTGCAAGCAGGGGATAAAATAATTGATATTAATGAAAAAAGAACATGAAAACAAACATACAAAAATGATGTTTGAAAATACAGTGAAAAAAAGCATACCAAAAAAGCTGGATTTCAATAAAGATTAAAAAAAATAGGATTCTTCACCCCTGCATCCATTGCAGGGGATAGATTTGATAAAGAATAATGGATATACACAAAATGATAATAAAACAAAAAAGTGGAAATGCAATCCGAATCAGAAGCAAAAAGAAAGGAGAAAAGGTATGTTAAAAGAAAATTTTTTATGGGGCGGAGCCATTGCGGCTCATCAAGTAGAAGGTGCTTATCTGGAGGATGGAAAAGGGTTAAGCATTGCTGATGTTATGACAGCTGGTTCTGTTTCAAAACCTCGTGAAATTACAGATGGAGTGATAGAAGGAAAGTATTATCCAAATCATAATGGTATTGATTTTTATCATCATTACAAAAAAGATATTGATTTGTTTGCAGAAATGGGCTTTAAATGCTTAAGAACAAGCATTGCATGGACTAGAATTTTTCCAAATGGGGATGACAGCATACCGAATGAAAAAGGATTGCAATATTATGATGAATTATTTGATTATATGATTTCTAAAAACATACAGCCTGTTATTACATTAAGCCATTTTGAAATGCCATATCATTTAGTAAAAGAATATGGCGGGTGGAGGAATAGAAAATGTATTGATTTCTTTTATCAATTTGCGACTACTTGCATTAGAAGATATAAAAATAAAGTAAAATATTGGATGACATTTAATGAAATCAACAATCAGTCATTAACAGAAAATCCAATATATGGATTTACAAATTCTGGCATACTTTATCAAGAAAACGAAAATAGAGAAAAAGTGATGTATCAGGCAGCACATTACCAATTTGTTGCTTCTGCAATGGCAGTGGATTTTGCTCAGCAGCTGGATAATACATTGCAGGTAGGGTGTATGGTAGCAGCATTACCTTATTATGCTTATTCTTGCAATCCAAAGGATATTTTAAAAGCACAAAAATGTAATCAAAAACAGTTATTTTTTACAGATGTTCATGTAAGAGGTTACTATCCTAGCTATATTTTAAAAGAATGGGAACAAAAAGGATATCAATTTGATATTACAAAACAAGATTTAGAAATATTAAAAAAAGGGAAAGTACATTACATTGGATTTAGTTATTATTTATCTAGTACAGTGAGTGCAAATACAAATATGAAATGTGTAGGAAGTGGTAACGCTGCCGGCACAGATACAGTAGAAAATCCTTATTTAAAAACAAGTGATTGGGGTTGGACAATAGACCCTGAAGGACTGCGTTATTATCTCAATGATATGTATGATAGATATCAAATACCACTTTTTATTGTAGAAAATGGTTTTGGAGCAATTGACAAATTGGAGGATAATACAGTACATGATAGTTATAGAATTGACTATTTGAAAGAGCATATCAAAGAAATGATAAAAGCCATTGAACAAGACGGTGTAGATGTAATAGGCTATACTGTATGGGGATGTATTGACCCCGTATCTTTTACAACAGGAGAAATGAAAAAAAGATATGGCATGATATATGTAGACCGTGATGACTTTGGAAATGGAACAAATATACGACTATGTAAGGATTCTTTTTTTTGGTACAAAAATGTGATTGAAACCAATGGTAAAATTTGCATTGAAAATTAAATTGCAGCAGTTAGAACAAGAAATAGTTTTTTATTTCTTGTTCTTTTCTTTTTTATCTCAGCAAGTAACTGCTTTTGTGGCTAATACTTTTTGCAAAGGGCAATTTAACATTTTGGTAAAAATTTTGACAATCATTCCTGTAAATACCGCTGTAATGATTGTGCCTTCTCTTGTGCCAATGATTGTACCATTAAAAAGTAACATAGATAGTATAAGCGATAAAATTACATTGCATATATCAAAACCAATTTTAATATTGCCAAAATTTTTACCGCTTTTATCGGAAATTGCTTTTACAAATGCTTCACCGGAATTCATAATCACATTTGCTATGACAGACAATGATATTCCAAAACCCAGTATAACAACACCAATCAATACAAATAATAGCTGCACTATGTAGCTGCTTACAGTAATAGAAGATACACACCACATACCAAAATCTGTAAAATATCCAAATAAAAATGATAATGGTATTTGGAGCAGCTGTATCCTTTTAAAATCTTTTCTTAATATAATGATTTGTCCAATTATTAATATACAATTCCATAATATCAGCCACATACCCAATGAAATACTAATAAATTTTATACTGAAAACATTTGCAATAGATGAAATAGGAGATACTCCTAATGCTCCATGTTTTGTTACGGCAACCCCCAGTGCTGAAAAAAACAAACTAATGGTAAATAAAATATATCGCTTTGCTATTTCTTTTTTACTCATAATGGTTCCTCCAAATTGTTATGAAGCCTTATCATATATTCTGTTAATTGATTTACCTCCTTCTCTGAAAAGTTATAAAATGCCTTTTTTTCGATTGCTATAAATTCTTGTTCAATCTGCTTGTAAATTTCTTTTCCTTTCTCTGTCATAAAAATATTGATATTTCTTCTATTTTGTTTATCTATATTTCTTGTAATAAGACCATGCTTTTCCATACCATTTAAAATGGTGGAAAGAGAGGCAGGCTCAATATGGCAGCCTTTGGCAATGTCTTTTTGCATTGCTCCATTATTCTGTTGTAAATAATCCAATACTTTTGGCTGCCCAAGCGTTAGCTTTAATTCCTTAATACGATGAAAAAAATGTTTTTGCAGCATAAGGTGGTTGGCCATAAGCAGATAATGAAATGTAAAGTTCATGTTGACTCCTTATTTATTAGTATTATAACAATTAGTATACTAATTATATTTTAAATCGTTTAAAAAGTCAATTCTATTTTATTGTTTTGCTTAAAAAAATAATATTCTTTTATTCAATATAGAACTTAATTTTAAAAAATTGATATAAACTTTTTTTCAAGCCAATAGATAAATTGAAGCTATAACATATTTAAAATCAGTGCTAATGCCATTACTGTTCCAAATAAATACAGCGATACAGAGCTTTTGCATATTTTTTTGATGTATAGGACTTATATGGTCTAAAAATTACTGCTATCAAAGAGGAAATCTGCTAGCCTGATATTTCATTATTGCAGGTGTGGTTTAAGCATAGCAAGAGTAATCTGCAAAACGGGAGCAATGCCAAATCACAAAAAACTGTATGAGAAAAGGAGAGAGGATTCGCTTGCTATCTCCAATGGTTGTATCAAAGCTCCATCGCAGGCAATCAATGATATTTTTATAACAAAATTGTAAAAGAATCCGTAAGAAAATAAAAAAACCGTACTGAATTCCAATTCCTTTTGAAAATCAGTACGGTTTAATGAATGTAAAATAATGATGTGGGTAATTTCAGAAAATGTTTTCCGTTGCTAAATAAATTTGTTTGAAACTCATATAAATACTGGCTTCATTTA
This sequence comes from uncultured Clostridia bacterium, assembly GCA_944384265.1. GTDB lineage: Bacteria > Bacillota > Clostridia > Lachnospirales > Anaerotignaceae > Coprocola. The sequence continues at coordinate 69,649 of CALWSR010000002.1, read as the reverse complement.
CATTGCTTCGTAAATTCAGGTATGGGGGAGGGGAGTATACTTAGTGTGATTTCAAAAGCAAAGCATTCTCAAATATGCTAATTATTTTGCCTATTATTTGGGGCAGTTAATATCAAAATAACATCACAAAAATCGAGGAATTGAAAAGGCTTCAAAGCCATGAACAGGCCATTATTAAAATTTTCATCAAATTGAGGGAAGCTCCCGTCGAACGCAGAAAGGGCAGGGCGGTCAATGGCCATTGACCGCCCTGGCTGGGGTTACTCTCCTTGGAAATTTATCGATGGATATACATTCTGGTCATATTGGATTCACCATCGCCCTGTACCATACATAGAAATTCCCAGCCGTATCGCTCATAAAAGTTGGAATGATCTGTGACCAGATAAATAGGCGAGATGCCTTTGGATTTCATATCATCTACCACCATATTGAGCAGATGACCTGCGATTCCCTTGCAGCGATAGTCTTTTTCTGTATAGACTGCGCAGATATTTGGGGTAAGCTCTTTCCTGTTATGAAAGTCATTTTCGATTACGCCCATACCGCCGACAATATTGTCACCGTCCATACAGAGATACCAACCATACTCTGTTTCTTTTTTTAGATAAGCCTCCATACATTCCAGATAGGCTTCCGCTGGCACACCCCATTTAGAATGAAACCATTCCGCAGCACAATTTTTTAATTCTGCTCTTTCTCTCAATGTGATATAGTCAAAACTTTTCATTTACTTTTCCTCACAAATTTCCATTTTTCCTTCTTTTACTTTGAGAAAAGTATAACATAAAATTATGAACAAGTCTATTTTCTTTTATCCCTCGCCTCGGTCAGCAGACCATCAGGGCCGCTTGCTGCTTAAATTCCAGAATACTTAGATGCTTCTCGTGTTTGCCTTTCCAGTTCACATATCTCGCCATCACATACCAAGTACTGTTGTCCTCATTTTTGAATACGGGCATTTGCTTCATCTCCTTTCCTGCTCCGTAAAGCCTTTCATAAAAATACTGGTGGTTGACACGCCCTGCAATCGTAATAAAACCCTGTGTTTTTCATTCTTCGTTCAGTTTTCTGATGAGCTTATAGGCATAGGGATTTGATACACTTTGTTGCTACATCATCAGCACGGATAAATCTGTTTTCCATATCGTCAGTCCTTTCATAAAGCTTTCAAATTGCCGTTCTTCCTGAATGTTGTTCCTGTCCCTTCTACGGCGGCGTTGCATTGCTCTCGTCGTCACAAACTTCATATCGTTTATTTCCGTATAAACACGAAAAGTTCACTCATTCCGTTGCGTCTTCTCTCCTCAAAAAGTCATTCGACTTTTCGGGGACCCCGACTGTTTTCGCAAAGTTATATCTCATTCAGACAGTGATTCAGTTTTGTATATTTAAGTATATTTGCTTAACTCTACATCGTTATACTAAGCATATTTGTTTTGCCAAGTGGATTGCAAGAAAATATTAAACTTTTTTGTTTCGTTTTCTATTGGTTTTTCTTAAACATATCTGCTATATTATTTGCAGATACATACCCAAGGAGTGAAATATTATGGCTATCGGTGAGAGTTTTTCAGACTTATGCGTGGAATGACACAGAAGTATCTCGGCACTGCTGTCGGCTTTTCTGAGAAAAGTGCTGATGTGTAGTTGGCACAGTATGAAACAGGCTCACGCAAACAAAAAGCAGACCTAACGGCTGCATTGGCACAGGTACTTGATGTTGAAACGCAGGCTCTTGATGTTCCCAACATTGACAGCTATATCGGACTGATGTACACCTTATTTACCCTTGAGGACATTTACGGTTTGACTGTCAGCGAAACAGACGGTGAAGTCTGTCTGAAAATCAACAAGGATAAAGGCAAGGAAGCTCCCCAGTTACTGAAAGTGTTCTATGCTTGGAAAGAGCAGGCGGATAAACTATCTACTGACGAAATCAACAGAGAACAGTATAACCAATGGCGTTGCCACTATCCAAAGTATGACACCACACAGCTTTGGGCGAAAGTACCATCACAGAAATGGAGCGACACTTTGGTGGAGCAATTCAAAGACCAACTCAAAACAGATGATGGAAAGCAGGTGTAGCATGGCTTCAAGTAAAGATTATTTAAGCTTTGTATTGGAACAGTTATCAGGTTTAGAGGGAATTACCTATCGTGCAATGATGGGCGAATATATCCTCTATTTCCGTGACGAGATTGTAGGCGGTATTTATGATAACCGCTTGCTTGTAAATCCTGTTCTATCCGCAATCGCCCTTATGCCCACAGTTACTTATGAATTGCCCTATGAGGGTGCAAAAGAAATGCTCCTAGTCGATGATGTTGACAACAGAGAATTTCTCTGCAATCTGTTTCTTTCTATGTACGATGAACTTCCTGCACCGAAAAAAAAGAAACCCACCTCCAAAAATTAACGACAAAACGCCCTTAGCTATGAGTGATTACCCACAGCTAAGGGCGTTTTAATATGGATTGTCATATCTAAAAACCGTTTCTTATCATCCTTTTAACCACAAGCCAGTGGACTATAATAATAATCACTTTGATATAACTGTTATCAAAAGACTTCTTCAAGTGCTGCAAACCCGCATAACTACTGGATTTTTACGACCTCTCAGTTTATTCCCACTCTCAAATTGAAATTCAGTTCTATACAGTTTTGTATGGGAGATTTGGTTTTATTTGACTTCTTTTGTTTCCTATTATACTATATCTATGGTCTATTCCAAATAGTGTTATCAAATTGTTATCAATAAAGTATTATCACTTGATTATTTTTATATATTTTTCTATTTCATATTTGCAAATCGTTCCATTGCTTTTGAAAAACTCTTCATAGTTTCTTCTATGTTGCCATATTTCATACCTTCAGAAATACAATATTTAAAATAACTTTCTAAAATTGTTTATCCTGCTTTATACAATGCGGATTTTGCTGCATTGATTTGTAACAAAATATCTTCACAAGGAATATCTTCCTCAATCATTCTATTAATTGCTTGTACTTGCTCTATAATTTTTTTCGATCTTTGATTTTTATTCTCTATGCATTTTTTCATAACATTCTCTCCAAGCTATAATACATTAACAAGTATATGTATATAGTAATGTTTAAATCATAAATCATCAATAAGTCTTTAATAAAAAAATAAAACACAATTTTTATCTGTATTAGTTTTTAACCCTAATATTATTGTAAGTAACATCTATTTCTTCATATTAGACATATTTTTCATTGCTTTTTATAACACTACATTGATAATAACACAATACAATTTATTTTGCACAAATAGATACTCAGAAAAGTGGGTTCATTTTAGCCAAACGAAGCAACGTAGGCGGTGGTATGATTTGAATCTATTCCACCAGTACACCACACAATCGTAACAGCCCATAAATACGATCTCGAGTTTCATTATTTCATAACGGTTTGTCATAAAAATCCTTTCTTTTTGAGTTAAAATAGCTTGTAGGAAATGTCTTTTGCCATTCACTTTTTTATAGGAATAGTCAGTTGTTGTAATGTAACCATCTTTTTGAAGGATGATTATTCTAGAGACATCTGTCTTCACTGAAATGATATCACGGTGATATTTGTATTTTTAATACATCAAGATTGTTCCATCTTTGAAAAATTTACTTCTTGGGCAAAAGTAGTTTCAACTGTTGCTTATTTCCAAGTTGATATATTTTCCATTACTAAAATGTTATAAATTACACTCACAACAGTCTCTCCAGTGCCTCCTGAGCATCATCATTTCCCAAGTCAGCAGCTTTGCGATACCATTGTATCGCTTGGCTATTGTCCTGTGCTACGCCTTGACCCTTTTCATAGCACTCACCTAAATTGTACATAGCATCAATCTGTCCCAAATCAGCGGCTTTGCGATACCACTGTGCCGCTTGGCTATAATCTTGTTCTACACCTTGACCGTCAGCATAGCATGCGCCTAAATTGTTCATGGCGTTAACCTGTCCCAAATCAGCGGCTTTGCGATACCATTGTACTGCTTGACTATTGTCCTGTGCTACACCTTGACCACAATCATAACACGATCCTAAATTATACATAGCATCAGTATGCCCCAAATCAGCGGCTTTGCGATACCACTGTGCCGCTTGTGTATAGTCTTGTACTACACCTCGACCATTATCATAGCATATGCCTAAATAGTATATGGCAGTAGCATCTCCCAAATCAGCGGCTTTGCGATACCATTGTATCGCTTGATTATAGTCCTGTGCTACACCTTGACCCTTAGCATAACATACGCCTAAATTGCACATAGCATCAACATCTCCCAAATCAGCAGCTTTGCTGCACCAATGTACCGTTTGACTATAGTCCTGTGCTACACCTTGGCCATAATAATAACTCTCGCCTAAATTGTTCATGGCGTTAACCTGTCCCAAATCAGCAGCTTTGCGATACCATTGTACTGCTTGGTTATAATCCTGTGCTACACCTTGACCATAATGATAGCACACGCCTAAATTGTTCATAGCATCAATATCTCCCAAATCAGCGGCTTTGTGATACCATTGTATCGCTTGGTTATAGTCCTGTCCTATACCTTGACCCTTAGCATAGCATAGGCCTAAATTACGCATAGCAGTAGCATTTCCCAAATCAGCGGCTTTGCGATACCACTGTGCCGCTTGGCTATAATCTTGTTCTACACCTCGACCGTCAGCATAGCATACGCCTAAATTGTTCATGGCGTTAACCTGTCCCAAATCAGCGGCTTTGCGATACCACTGTGCTGCTTGGCTATAATCTTGTTCTACACCTTGACCGTCAGCATAGCATAGGCCTAAATTGTTCATGGCATCAACATCTTCTAAATCAGCAGCTTTGTAGTACCACTGTATCGCTTGGTCATAGTCCTGTGCTACACCTTGGCCATACTCATAGCACAAACCTAAGCGACACATAGCAGCCGTATTTCCCAAATCAGTAGCTTTACGATACCACTGTATTGCTTGGTTATAGTCCTGTGCTACACCTTGACCATACTCATAGCACAAACCTAAGCGATACATAGCAGCCGTATTTCCCAAATCAACGGCTTTGCAATACCATTGTACCGCTTGCGTATAGTCCTGATTTATACCAATACCGAACTCATAAAACACGCCTAAATGGAACATAGCATCAACATTTCCTGATTCAGCGGCTTTAGCATAGTTTTGTACGATATCATTATAGTTGTCGCATTGTAAATCTAAATGAAGCATAACATTATTATTTTCTCTATTCATACTTAATTCCTCCCTAATAACATCAATCTATTCATAGCTTTAATATGTCCTAATGCAGCGATTTTACGATACCACTGAATGGCTTGCGTATAGTCGTGAGATACACCTTGACCACTTTCATAGCACCAGCCTAAATGGAACATAGCATTAGCATTTCCTCAATTAGCGACTTTATGATACCATTGTACTGCTTGCCCATAGTTCATAGTTCTGCACTATACCAGTACCATACTCATAGCATACATCTAAATTATTCATGGCGGCAACATCTCCTAAATCAGCGGCTTTGTGATGATACTATATTGCTTCTTCCCATTCCTCCTTTGTTGTCAATTCCTCTGGTTCAGAAAATTCTTCTATTTCCGTCATTTTTTCTGATGTAATTGTTTAGTAGATTAGTGCTTCTTGGGCAACTGCCAATTTCAAATCAACGGCATAGAAAGTAGATTTCCTGGTAATCTTTCAAACCATATTCTGCACAAAAGAATTCGGCTGCTACCGCCCACTAGCAGTACTGCCAACCCATCTATGTATACCCAAAGACCTTGGGGAAACTACTCTTGTAAACAGCTCATTGACCGAATTCTTTTGGAAAACTCCTTAAAATTAAGAAGAAAAATGTGGTCATTTTTTCTATTCCATATAGATTTGCATAGCATCATCATACTTGTCACAAACGGTCAAACAGTATGTATGCTTATACTTTTGAAAGTAAACCGTAACTGCTTTTTGTAAAAATTGTAGACGGTTTTGCTGAGCATGATAGATAAAGATGCGAATCATTGGTTATTCCTCCTGATTTTGAGCGATATTATATGAATAATTATATCATATCTTTGTCGAATAGAAAAATATTATCAAATATTTTTGCCATTAATTAAATAAGAAAGTATTTATTTGTATTTCAAAAACTTCTTAAATATATTTCATATTTTAAGATAAATAGAATCTTTTGTTTGTCCCTATTGATAATCACTTATAATAACACCTCACCTTTTTTATTGTTTTTATTGTTATTTCTTGTAAAAATTTGTTTAAGTATACCACCTATTTTATTATACTTTTTCAAAAAAACATAAGTTTTTGGATGTTTTTGAAATTTAATCAATAAAACTAAAAAATAATTGGAAATGATAAAAATTGTATACAATAAGATTTTTGCAATGATTGCAAGCAGGGGAAAGGGATATCCTTTTCCAGCTTGTTGGGATAAATCCCAAACCCTTAATACAAATTTTTTCAAAATTTGTAAAACGCCTTCGGCGTAACATTTCCTTTTTTTGGAAGTTCATTTGTGTCATACTATATAAATTTTACTATCAAAAATAAATTGTTTTCTGTAAAAAATTTGATAAAAAAATAAAAAAATATTTCTTGAACTCTCAAAATTTTGTAAAAAAGAATACTACTTGTAAAATGCCATAACCACCTATATATTTTCCTTCCACCCCCTGTTATTTTCCCCTACAGCATTGTAAATATAACCCATCTGAATATTATTTTTCTTTTATTGGTATTCCATACCTCTTTTATAGTTACCCTTAAAACGCATTGTACATACAATACTTCCAAATGCTATTTTTAACATTTCATAGTTTTGATAAAGAACATTTCCATTATCAACGAGAAAACAGAAACCGTGTCACGTTTCTGTCATTCGTAATCAAAGGGAACCTCTTTATCACCGAAAGCTGGAGTGTATTCCTTTTCTATTCAAATATTTTTGTCTTGCCTTTTCCCTTTCTTCTTCTGATAGAGCAGTCTTATATTTTGTATACAATTCTCGATTGAGTAAACTATCAAATTTTTGTTGCAATCCCTTTATAATCTTTTCTTTATCACTATCATATTCCAAAACATGATATTTCATCAATGATAGAAACAATTCTTCACTAATCTGTACTTGTTTCATACTCGCATCTCCTTTTTACTTTATATTGCTATGCGTCAGTTGCGTCGATATTTTTATATCTCTCTACTATGTAAAATATCGACGTACTTTTTAATCTTTTTTATCTATCACATGTTTTAAATAAATTTTTCTTTCATGTCCACGTTTGTTTTCGTATTGAATACCATATTCCTGAAGAAGTCGACTATTTAATATATTCAATTTTCGTGTAATTACATTGGCTTGAAGCTGCATATCTGGTAATTTTTTAATCAATTCTGTTGCTGTGTCTTGCCATTCTGCATTGTCTTTTGTCAATAATTCGTTGATAGCTTCCAAAAGTGGATTGGGCGGTTCTTTCCACAATTCTGTTTCTGCCTTTTAAAATTCCAAATACAATGTTCTCTATCAAACTCAAGTGTCAATTTTTGGTCTGGTTGGTCACGTCCTGCAATATCCAGTATAGCAATATTGTCTATACGTTTTTTCTTTTGCATAATGAAAGCTCCATCGGCAGCACCCAAAAGTCCATTTGTACCTGAAATCATTTCAAAACTATCTTCTGATTGCAGCTTTCTTGTATGATGTACCACCAAAATACAAACATTGTGTTTATCACTAAACTGTTTCAACTTGTTGACAATATCATAGTCACTAGAGTAACTATATCTATCCCCTCTAACCTCTCTTATTTTTTGAAGTGTATCAATCATAATCAACTTTGTGTCAGTATATTCTTTCAGGAAGCGAGCAAGCTGTTCTTCTAAACCTTCGTTTAAAGACTTTGACATAGTCGTAAAATAAAATTTATTTGTACTTTCCATACCAAACATTTTTGACAATCGTTTTTGCAATCTGCTAAAATCATCTTCTAATGCCAAATATAACACACTGCCTTGATTTACTTTGTAATTCCACAAAGGAATCCCCATACTCACATGATATCCTAACTGTTCCATAAAAAATGATTTTCCCACTTTAGGAGCACCAACAAAAAGATATGTACATATGTACCATTATAAATCATTTCCTCAACAATAGGCATTTTGGGAGGAAAAGCTATATCATATAATTCTTCCATTGTAATCGTATGCAACACCTCCTTTTCAAATTTTTTTGTAGTTTGCTGATTGCTTTCTTTACAATTTCTTGTTATAATAACATTATCTTTTGGGGATTGTCCTTTATCTGTTGCCGCAGATGTCATAGGGGCAATCTTTTTACTCATAAATTTTCCTCCTTTTTTGCATTTCCTAATTACTATTTTTCATGCCTTGCATTGTCATAGTAATCAATTTGATAGTATCCAATCAATCTTGCGATACTGTGTTACCTGTTTCAATACGATAAAGCTCATTCAGTACACTCTCTAATTGATTTTTGAGTGCTTTATACACTTTGGGATTTCCTGTCACTTCAATGTTTCTTTTTTGTAAGCAACAAATAATAAAATCTTACTTACCCATACCTGAAAGTTTGACTGCAATTTCAATTTGTTTGTTTTCTTTTGGAGATACTCTAAAAGAAACTGTTTTACTTCTCCAACAACCTTGTTGGTCTACTTTTTTGACTGACATAACAACATTCCTTTCCTTAATTTAATTTTATTTTATATCATCACCTGTTCTCTCAAAATCAAGACAATCTGCCATCTCCGCCTGCCTTGATGGAAACAGATGTGCATATCTGTATGTAATTTTTTCACTTTCGTGTCCTACTCTGCCACCAATCGCAAAAGCAGTAAATCCCATATCAATCAATAAACTAACATGACTATGTCTGAGGTCATGTATGCGTATCCTTTTTACTCCAGCAATTTTAGAACCTCTATCTATTTTGTGTAACAAATAATGTTTTGTCACTGAAAAAATCCTGTCATTTGCTTTCAAACTATAAAATAGTTTCAAGCAATCCTGCATTTCTTCTGCTAGAAATTGCGGTATTCTTATCACTCTATTACTTTTTTTCGTTTTAGGAACAGTAATCACATCTTTCCCTTTTAACCTCTGATAAGATTTGTTGCTTGTCACTGTCCTGTTTTCAAAATCAAAATCTGCTGGAGTTAAAGCAAGTAATTCCCCCTCTCGAATACCACACCAGTAAAGCATTTCAAAAGCATAATAGGAAAGTGGTTTGTCCATCATCATATCAGCAAATTTCAAGTATTCTTCTTTTGTTCAGAACAACATTTCTTTGCTTTCTTCCATACCCATTGTACCTGCTTTTTTCGCTGGATTGATTGATAAGTCATAATAACGAATGGCATGATTAAATATAGAACTTAACTGTGCAAGAATGGTTTTCAGATAGGTTGGTAAAACAACTTTTCCAGTTTTCCCTTTTTGATTTCACATTTCATTCTGCCAATCAATCATATCTTTGCAGTAATTTCCGACAACTTACGTTGTTCTAAATATGGCAATATTTTGCTTTGTATGATGTTTTCTTTTGTCAACCAAGTATTTTCTTTCAATCGTGGTCTCATATCTTTTTCATACAATTTGCAAAAACTTTCCAATGTCATATCTATATCAGATTTTTTCTGAAGTTGGAACTGCCGCTCCCAGTTTTAAACCTCTTGCTTTGTAGTAAATCCTCTCTGATATTTCTGTTTTCGTTCGCCTTTCCAATCTTTGTAGCGAGCCATAACATACCAAGTATTATTTTTTTCATTTTTGTAAACAGGCATTTAATCTCTCCTTTTTTGTGTTCCGTAAAAATGTTCGTAAAAAAACGCATGGTCAATTCGTCCAGCTATTACAAAACAGCCTTTCTTTTCTAGTTCTTTATTTAACTTTCGTATCAATTTATAAGTATAAGATTTTGAAACATCTAATATCTCCATAATATCTGATACTTTTAAAGACATTTTTTCCATAACTACACTTTCATTCACTACTATACTAATTTGTATATCTATATCTTACTATACTTTTTTGTATTGTTTTTTATTGATGATTCCCATACTTTTATGTTATACTGAAGTATCAATATAAGTTAGGAGAGAATACTTATGGCAATCGGAGAAAGAATACACCATTTTAGACTACTTCATGGCTTTACACAAAAATATTTAGGAAAGTTGCTTGGTTTTAACGATATGCAAGCCGACGTTCGCATTGCACAATATGAAAAAGGTGTTCGCAGTCCCAAAGAAAAATATCTAAATGCACTAGCGGAAATTTTTGAGATTTCCCCTCACGCACTTGCTGTTCCTGATATTGACAGTTACATCGGACTGATACATACACTTTTCACATTGGAAGATGTTTACGGTTTGTATGCTGATGAAATCAATGGAGAACTCTGTATTCGCCTTGATAAAAGCAAAGGAACAACCTATCTTTCTATGTTTGATATGGTTTCCGCTTGGCAACAACAAAGGGAAAAATTGAACTCTGGCGAAATTACAAAAAAGCAGTATGACCAATGGCGTTATACCTACCCCAATATGGGAAAAAATAACAAATAACTTTTGACAACAAAAAAAGTCTTACCAAATACATAACACTTATTTGGTAAGACCATATTTCTTCTCATAGTATACTACGATAACCTGCTAGCCACTGGCTTACTTATGAGTAAATACTTTTCTAGCAGTATTATCAATTTGTTATCAAATACCCCTTCAAATTTTCTCAAATCCACTGTTTATGCGGTTTTCAAAAAAATTTTAATCATTCCCATTCAATGGTTGCTGGTGGTTTACTGGTAATATCATAGACAATACGATTCACGTGTTTTACCTCATTTACGATACGAACAGAAATCTTATCCAAAACTTCATAAGGAATTCTAGCCCAATCAGCGGTCATGAAGTCTGTTGTGGTAACACCACGCAGTGCAACGGTATAATCATATGTTCTAAAGTCACCCATAACGCCAACGCTTCTCATATCTGTAATCACTGCAAAATATTGATTGATACTGCGGTCTAATCCGGCGAGGGCAATTTCTTGTCTAAAAATAGCATCTGCTTCTCTCAATATCTCTAATTTATCTTCTGTTACTTCTCCTATGACACGAATGCCAAGTCCGGGACCAGGGAAGGGCTGCCGCCAAACAAGTGTATCTGGCAATCCCAATTCAATACCCATTTGGCGTACTTCATCCTTAAAGAGCAGTCTAAGAGGCTCAATCAATTCTTCAAAGTCTACAACATCAGGCAGGCCGCCTACATTATGATGAGATTTAATAACAGCACTGTCGCCAAGACCACTTTCAATGACATCAGGATATATGGTGCCTTGCACAAGATAATTTACTTTGCCAATTTTTTTAGCTTCATCTTCAAATACACGAATAAATTCTTCACCTATGATTTTTCGTTTGCTTTCCGGCTCTGTCACACCCTTTAATTTTGTCAAAAAGCGTTGCTGTGCATTGGCACGCACAAAATGAGAATCAAAGAGATTGCTGAAAACGGCCTCCACTTCATCACCTTCATTTTTACGCATCAAACCATTATCTACAAAAACACAAGTAAGCTGCTTTCCCACTGCCTTGGAAACCAATGCTGCAACAACACTGGAGTCCACACCGCCGGAAAGGGCACAAAGCACTTTTCCATCTCCCACTTGATTGCGAATGGATTGAATTTGGTCTTCGATGTAATTGGTCATGGTCCACTGTCCGCTGCAGCCACAGATTTCATACAAAAAGTTATAAAGCATTTGAGAGCCCTTTGGAGTATGGTTTACTTCAGGATGGAACTGCACACCATAAAATTTCTTTTCCTCACATGCAATGGCAGCAGCAGGACATGTGGGTGTGGTGCCAATCACTTGAAAACCTTCTGGCAGCTGTGTCACATAGTCTGTGTGGCTCATCCAACAAATTTCCTGTTTTTCAATGCCTTTTAGAAGCTTACTGGAGGTATTAAATGTAACTTCTGCTTTTCCATATTCACTTTTTTCGCCGGCATTTCCAACCTTTCCGCCCAATGTAAACGCCATAAGCTGACAGCCATAGCATATACCAAGGACAGGAATGCCTAATTGGAACAATTCTTCTGAGCAACGGGGTGCTTTTTCATCATACACACTGTTGGGGCCGCCTGTAAAAATGATACCCTTTGGATTTTTTTTCTTAATTTCTGTTATAGGCTTATTCCATGGTACAATTTCACAATAAACATGATGTTCACGAACCCGTCTGGCAATCAACTGATTATATTGTCCGCCAAAATCTAAAATCATAATTAATTCTTGATTCATATTTAACCTCCGTTTTGATATACATACTTGAAAAGAATACTGCCGTAACAAAAATTTACGGCAGAGAACTAATTATTATACTATCACAGCAAAGAGCTTTACACAAGATATAACAAAAAATCTCATAAAATTTATAGTATTTTATAGAAAGCATTACATTGATTTTGAATTGACACAGCAATATGTCTTTGATATGATGATTAACGTCAGAAAAGAATGATTCCATAAAATAAATCAAAAAGGAGGGGAACCTGTGGAATTATTAGAAAAGTGTTTTCAATTGAAACAAAACAACACAACTGTAAAAACAGAACTGATGGCAGGCCTGACAACATTTATGACAATGGCATATATCCTCATTGTCAATCCCAGTGTATTGGGGGCAACGGGTATGGATTCAGGGGCATTGCTGACAGCAACAGCAGTGGCAGCAGCCATTGGTACATTTTGTATGGCATTTTTTTCAAACTATCCTTTTGCACTGGCTCCTGGTATGGGCCTAAATGCATATTTTGCTTATACCGTAGTGGGGCAGTATGGATATGACTGGAGGGTTGCACTGGCAGCAGTATTTGTGGAAGGTATTATATTTATATTGTTATCCATGGTAAATGTGCGAGAGATGATATTTAATGCAATCCCTAAAAATATGAAGTCAGCAACCAGTGTAGGAATTGGACTTTTTATTGCATTTATCGGAATGCAAAATGCAGGAATTATTGTAGATTCTGCTACATTGGTTGCATTGGGTGATGTCAAAACTGTGCCTGTTGCACTGGCATTGTTTGGGACCATTATTACTATGGTATTTGTTATCAAAAAAATAAAAGGGGCGTTGCTTTGGGGCATTCTTGCAACATATGTATTGGGCATTCTCTGTCAGCTGGCAGGGCTGTATACGGTCAATCCGGAAGCGGGTATGTATTCTTTGATACCCAGTGGTATCATCTCTGCACCGCCATCTCTGGCACCCATTGCTATGAAAATGGATTTTAGCTTTGTATTTTCATTTGATTTTGTTGTCATTGTATTTGCATTTTTATTTGTAGATTTGTTTGATACATTAGGCACACTGATAGGTGTTTCTTCTAAAGCAGGATTTTTGGACAAGGATGGCAAGCTGCCTAAAATCAAAGGAGCATTGTTTGCAGACGCCATTGGCACCACAGCAGGAGCAGTGCTGGGTACCTCTACGGTCACAACATTTGTGGAAAGTGCTTCCGGTGTGGCTGACGGCGGCAGAACAGGGCTGACTTCTTTTACAGCAGGTATATTGTTTTTGGTGGCATTGATTTTTACACCTGTCATTTCAGTCATACCATCCTTTGCAACAGCACCGGCATTGATTGTAGTGGGGTTATTTATGCTGGAAAATGTAACAAACATTACATTTTCTGATTATACAGAGGGTTTTCCTGCTTTTATCACCATATTGATGATGGTGGTGGCATATAGTATTTCAGAAGGCTTGGTATTTGGCACCATTTCTTATGTTTTATTAAAGCTGTTTACAGGCAGAGCAAAGGAATTGAATCCTGTTATTATCATTATTGCACTATTATTTTTATTGAAATTAATTTTAGGTTGATAGATGACAAAAAATAGTATATAATGAAAAAAGAATGAAGCATTTGTATGACTGGCGGAAGTGGAAAAACCACAGGGAGTACAAATGAAAAAGCCGACCGCCTGGGCAAATTAAAATATGTCCCAGGTGGTTTTTTCGTTGTAGATGACATGGATTGTATGAAGGAGGCTATTTTTATGAAACGTGCATTGATTAGTGTGTCTGACAAAACAGGAATCATAGATTTTGCAAAGGAGCTTTCCTCCTTGGGGGTAGAAATCATTTCTACGGGAGGAACTTATCAGGCATTAAAAAACGCAGGAATTGCTGTCATTGGCATTTCTGACATAACCAATTTTCCGGAGTGCTTGGACGGTCGGGTAAAAACACTGCATCCTTCTATTCATGCAGGTATTCTGGCAATAAGAGGAAATCAAGAGCATATGAAACAGCTTTCTGATTTGGGCATTGATACCATTGATATGGTTGTAGTCAATTTATATCCCTTTAAGCAAACCATATTAAAGCCGGGGGTAACAAGAGAGGAAGCCATTGAAAACATTGATATTGGCGGGCCTACCATGATTCGTGCGGCAGCAAAAAATTATCAGGATGTGGCCGTGGTGATTGACCCTGCTGATTATGGCAAAGTGATTGCAGAATTGAAAGAGAGAAATGAAATTTCCCTTGACACAAAGTTTTATCTCAGCACAAAGGTATTTATGCACACTTCTCACTATGACAGCCTGATTGCCGGCTATATGAAAAAACAAGCTGGTATAGAACAATTTCCCGATACATTGACCTTTACCTATGAAAAGGTACAGCAAATGCGTTATGGCGAAAATCCACATCAAAATGCAGCATTTTATAAAGAAGTGGGAGCAAACGAAGGGGCGCTTACAAATGCTGTGCAGCTGCATGGCAAAGAGCTTTCATTTAACAATATCAATGACACAAACGGTGCATTGGAACTACTTAAAGAATATACAGAGCCTACCATTGTAGCCTGCAAACACGCAAATCCCTGTGGTGTGGGCAGTGCAGATACCATTTATGAAGCTTATAGGAAAGCATATGAATCTGACCCTGTTTCTATTTTTGGCGGTATTATTGTGTCAAACAGAGAGATTGACAAAAAAACCGCAGAAGAAATCAGCAAAATATTTGTAGAAATCATATTGGCACCTTCCTTTGCTGAGGATGCTTTGGAAGTGTTAAAACAAAAGAAAAACATCCGCATTATGACACTGGAAGGCATACAGCAAAAACAACCGGTAGGGGCTTTGGACATGAAAAAGGTTTCCGGCGGTATATTGGTGCAGGATGTGGACAATGCTTTGTTCATAGAGCAGGATTTGAAAGTGGTGACAAAACGGAAACCAACAGAGAAAGAAATGGAGGATTTGCTTTTTACATGGAAAATTGTAAAATACGTAAAATCAAACGGCATTGCCATTGGAAAGAACAAACAATCTGTTGGTGTTGGTCCGGGACAGGTCAACAGAATATGGGCTTGTGAACAAGCCATTGAGCATGGCACAAATCATTTGGGAGCAGACACTGTAAAGGGAGCTGTATTGGCTTCTGATGCCTTTTTCCCATTTTCTGACTGTGTAGAGGCTTGTGCAAAGGCCGGTATTACAGCAATCATACAGCCCGGCGGTTCTGTACGGGACCAAGAATCTATTGATGCCTGTGATGCGGCAGGCATTGCAATGGTATTTACAGGTATGCGTCATTTTAGACATTAAAAAATAAAAAAATAAATGCCCGATAGCAATACTGCAATCGGGCATTTTGTATAGAGGTGTATATAAAATTGAAAAAAATGATAAAACCATTGACACAATGGTATCAATTATATGCCCGTGAGCTGCCTTGGAGAAAAGAACCGACTGCCTATGGTGTATGGGTATCAGAAATTATGCTCCAGCAGACAAGGGTAGAGGCTGTGAAAGAATATTATATCCGTTTTATGCAGGAGCTGCCAACTATAAAAGCGTTGTCGGAAGCATCTGAGGAAAGACTTTTGAAGCTGTGGCAGGGGCTTGGATATTATAATAGAGTAAAAAATATGCAAAAAGCTGCCATAGAAATCATGGAGCAGTATCAGGGACAGCTGCCTATGTCCTATGAAAAATTATTAAAATTAAAAGGCATTGGGGAATATACAGCAGGGGCAATTTCTTCCATTGCTTTTGGACTGCCGGAGGCGGCTGTGGATGGCAATGTACTTCGTGTCATGACACGACTGACTGCTGATGGCAGAGATATTACACAAAAAGAAGTCAAAAAGGATTTTTATAATAGGATAAAGGAATTATTGCAGCATACCAATCCCAGTATTTTTAACCAGGCTTTGATGGAGCTGGGAGCAGTGATTTGTCTGCCAAACGGTGTTCCAAAATGTGAAATATGCCCATTGCAAGGGTATTGTCAGGCATATCAGCAAAATCGTATGATGGATTTTCCCTATAAGGCACCAAAAAAGCCAAGAAAAGTAGAAAATCGTATGATGTTTTTTATACTTTTTGAGAACAAAGTGGCATTGTGCAAAAGACCCCAAAAGGGCTTGCTGTCAAACTTATGGGAATTGCCCAATATATTGTTAGAAGAAGAAATATCTCCTTTTCAGCAACTATTTGACTGGGGAATTTTGTGTGGAAAAGTGGAACCATTGGGGAATGCAAAGCATATTTTTACACATATACAATGGAATATGGAAGGATATTTTGTAAAGGCAAAGGCCTTGGAAGGAAAGCAATGTGATTTTGTATGGGTGACAGAAGAAGAGATGCGCAGCCACTATGCATTGCCTTCTGCTTTTAGGTATTACATGGAAAAGGGTTGGAAAGAAGGAAAAAAAGAATATGAATTTTAAAAAAGAAATTGAAAAATATGTTCCTCAAACACAGCAGGAGGAATGGGAAAAAGTGACAATGTTACAGTATATTGATTTGTTTTATGATAATATATTATATCGAAGCAGCTTATTGGCACACATGACAGCGTCTTCTATGATTTTTAATGAAACAAAAGACAAAGTATTGATGATTTATCACAATATTTATCAGTCCTGGTCTTGGACAGGCGGTCATGCAGACGGAGAAGAAAATTTGCAAAAGGTGGCGTTGAAGGAAGCAGAGGAGGAAACAGGAATCAAAGCATTTCAAATGCTAAAAAATGGCATTGTATCTATTGATATTTTAACAGTAGAAGGGCATTATAAAAAAGAAAAATATGTTCATCCTCATATACATTTTAATGTAACATATTGTTTTGAAGCATCAGAAAAAAATAAACTGATTTTAAACGAAAATGAAACAAAGGGGGTACAATGGATACCTATTTTTGACATAAAAAGCCATTGCAAAGAAGAAAAAATGATACCAATTTATGAAAAAATAATAAAAAGAGTACAATAAATGATAATGGGTATCATTTGACTTTTTTTCTCTTTTGTACTAAAATAAAATACAGCATAAATTTGGTGTAGACAAATGGGTGATGAATATGGTCAAAATTGCAACAAAAAAAGAGCAAAAGGATTTTTATAATCTTTGGCGGATTTGCTTTGAAGACAGCGAAGCTTTTTCAAAATGGCTGTTTGAAAAGAGATTTTTGCCTGATTTTTCAACATATATTGAACAATATGGAAAAGTGGTTTGCTGTATGCAGGCTTATCCCTTACATATTTCTGTTTGTGGAAAAATTGTAAAGGGAGCAATGCTTTGTGGTGTTTGTACGGAGCCAAGCCACCGAAAAAAGGGACTGATGAGCCGGCTTTTTAAACAAACCATGAAAATGCTGAGAGAGAAGGGATTTGTTGTTGCAGTACATACACCTGCAAAACTAAACAGCTATTTTTCTTTTGGACATATGCCTGTGAATAGATGTAAATATATAAAAACAGAAATGATTCCTATTTTAGAACGAAAAAAGAATATTTTTGAAATAAAAAAGGATTTTTCGCTGTTATACCATTGCTATCACCTTTTTAGCCAAAAATATTCTGGTATTGTCAGCAGAACTATGGCTGATTTTTTATTAAAAATAGAGGATTATAGGGCAGATGGAGCCAAGGTCATTGCCTATATAGTCAATGAAGAAGTGCAAGGCTATGCTGTTTTTTATGTTGCAGAAGACAGCATACAATGTGCAGAGGCAGTTGCACAGGAACAACAGTATTATCAGGAGCTGATAGAGGGAATTTGCTGTTATGGGCAAGGGCTGAAGCTTTCTGTGAAATTGCCGGAGGATGTTTGTGTATCCCTTCCATTTACAGAGGAAGAAATTGTGGAAAAGGGTGTGGCAGGTGTATTGCAGTTGTCTGAGCTGATGAGTCTGATAGGAGAAAAAAAGGGATATGCCATCGCAGTGGAAGACAATGTGATTTTAGAAAACAATGGTGTTTTTGATTTAGATGGCACCAAAACAGAAAAACCGCCGGATATCAAACTAAATGCCGGCAGTATGACACAGCTTTTATTTGGATACCATAGCTTAGAAGAATTGGAGCAAAGGGGATTGGTAACAATATATCACAAAGAAAAGGGAAAAAAAATTGCAGAATATTATAAAAAGCAAAATTGTTATATTATAGATGAGTATTAAATTTGGAGGATTTTATGAAATTAGAATTGGAACGAAAACCAACAGAGAAAAATATATTACAGTTTAAACCCATTGATTTATCTGCCAAGGAAAAAATTGAAAGCTATACAAAACCATGGAATATAGGCTGTTCTGACCTTTCCTTTGCCAATTTGTTCATTTGGGGAGCCAATGGCAAAATGGAATATGCAGAAAAGGAAAATGTGTTGTATATCAAATTGGATTTTGAAAAGGTACCAACCTATTTATGGGCGCCTATTCCAAAATATGGTGTGGATATAGATTATAGAAAAGCGGTTTACACAGCCATAGAATATATGAAACAAATTGGTGTGGAACCAACACTTCGTTCTGTTTGGACACCGTTTAAAGAAAAAATAGAAAGGTGTTGTCCGGAGCTTTGTATACAGCCCTTAGAAATCACATGGGATTATGTATATGACAGAGAAAGCCTTGCCACATTAAAAGGAAAAAAATTACACGGAAAAAGAAATCATATCAACAAATTTATGTCAAAATATCCTGACTATACCTATGCTGTGCTGGAGGATAGCATGATAGAGGATTGTATTGCACTATATAATGATTGGAGCGACCAAAAAGAAGCTGCTTCTTCTGCATTATTTGATGAAAGAACCTCTGTGATGTTAGCTTTGCGTCATAGAAAAGCATTGGGACTGACAGGGGGCTGCATTTTTGTGAAAAATGAATTGGTTGCTTTTACAGTAGGAGAAAGGCTTTCTAAAGAAATGCAGCTCATTCATATTGAAAAAGCAAAGGCTGCCATAGATGGTGCATATCCTATGATAAATCAGCAGTATGTTTTGCATGAATGTCAAGATGTAAAATATATCAACAGAGAAGAAGATATGGGATTGGAAGGCATGAGAAAAGCAAAGCGTTCTTACCAGCCTATTAAAATGATAGAAAAATATTTTATAAGCTTAAGAGATTTGCGTAATGAAAAGGGCGTTTGGGCACAATAATACAAAAAGACCTTGTAAAAAATGGATACAAGGTCTTTTTGTATATTTTATATGTTAAAAAAATAATATGATATTTATAGATATATTTTTCCCAAAATTGTGAGGATTGGAAAGACGCAAAATCCTTGCTGGTTGAAGGGAAGATATTGCCGATTTCTATCTCAAAACGCCAAGTATGGTAAAGGATTGGTTTTGGTTTTTGTTTCATAGGAAAGGAAAGTAATAGAATTCTAAAAATAGAAAGGAGAAAAAATGTGACGCATTTTATTATAAAATATTTTATTGAAAATAAAAAAGATAAAAAGAATCATACTTCTGTTAGAAAAAGATATGGTATAGTAAGTGGTTATGTAGGCATTTTTTGTAATATCGTATTATTTTTGATAAAATTATTTTCTGGTATTATAACACATTCTGTATCTATTACAGCAGATGCTTTTAATAATTTATCTGATGCTGCTTCTTCTATTGCAACAGTATTGGGATTTCAGCTTTCAGGAAAATCTCCTGATAAAGAACATCCCTTTGGACATGGAAGATATGAATATATTGCCGGGTTTATTGTTTCTATTATGATTATTTTAGTAGGTATAGAACTATTAAAAACTTCAGCAGAAAAAATATTTTTCCCACAAGAGATAACATTTCATATAAGCACTATTATAATACTATTGATTTCTATTGTTATAAAAATATGGCTAAGTGTTTTTAATCAAAAAATAGCAACGATGATTCAATCTTCCACAGTAAAAGCAACAGCCATGGATAGTTTCAGTGATGTAATTGTTACAATAGCTGTTATAATAGGGATATTGATAAATCATTTTTTCAATCGAAATATAGATGGATATATTGGAGTATTAGTAGCTGTATTTATATTATATACGGGTATTACAACAGCTAAAGATACTTTAAATCCATTGCTTGGAACGGCACCGGATAAAGAGTTTATAGAAGAAATAAAAAAGTTTATATTATCCTATGATTCTATATTGGGAATACATGATTTGATTGTGCATAGCTATGGAGCAGAAAAAAAATTAATTTCACTTCATGCAGAAGTGTCTGCCCATGAAAATATATTAAAAATACACAATGATATTGATGAAATTGAAAGAGCAGTGAAGCAAATGTTTTGCTGTGATGCTGTAATTCATATGGACCCTGTTGATATGGAGGATGAAAAAACAAAAGAGTTGTACCAAAAAATAAAAGGCATTATTTTGGAAATATATCCTGATTTTAAAATACATGATTTTAGAGTGGTGACAAATGCAACACAAGCAAGAATATTTTTTGATGTGACAGTACCATATCAGTGGAAGGAGTCTGATGCGTTTATTTGCCATAGCATAAAAAAAGAAATAGAAAAAATAGAAAAAAATGCTGTTGTGGAAATTACAATAGACCACATAGATGCAGTCCATTTATGAGAAAAGAAAAAAGAACCTGAGGGGCAGGTTCTTTTTTCTTTAGGGAAGTGTCATGTAATTTTGCTATGTTTATTGGGTATGTCTATACTATACTGTTAAAATATGAATTGAATATGTAATATTTGTAAATAAAATGTGAATTTATAAAAAATATTATTTAAAATAAAAAATAGTTCATAACAGCTTATCTATTATAAGTGTATCAAAAAATAGAAATATTACAATATATAATTTGTAAATATATACAAAATATGATTTGAAAAATCATATGAAATTGTAATCAAAACACAAGGCGGTATGATACGAAAACCAAATTGCAGGTCATTTGTTAAATGTAAAGGCCGCAATCACTATGGAAGATTGAAAAAACAAACACTATATACAGTAGAAAAACTAGATTTTATATTTTTTCAGGCACACGAAAGGAGTTGGAATTTATTTCCGGCGAGGAAAAGCAGGAGTTTCAAGGCTTTTAGCCCATGGAACCTCTGCTTTATACTTCTGTCTACTCGCCAAAGGCTTGCATGAAATGTGAGCTTTTGGTGACAGGGGGATACTTTTTTGACACCCGGATATGTATAGTATATATATAATAGGTTGTGTGTCAACAATTCCATTGATATTGCTTTAAATCAACATATCCATTTTCTTTTAATTGAACACCTTCTTGTTGTAATAAAAAGGCCTGTTCCGGCCAGTTAGGGGCTAAACGTCCTGCGTAGTTTACAACTCTGTGACAAGGAAAATGGCCATAATGATGTGCCTGTGCAACAACATTGCCAACAACACGAGCATTTTTATCTCTGCCAATCAATCGTGCAATTTGTCCGTATGTAGCCACATGACCTATTGGAATTTCTTCTACGACAGAAAGTATTTCATAAATGAAGCTTTCATCAATAACATGGTTTTTATTCATTTTTTATCTCCTTTTTCAAAATGATTGATTATATGTTATACTTATATTAAACCATAAATGGATGATATTGCAAATTTGCATATTCACTATTTTTTTAGAATAGCTTATCATATTTCATTTGTATGATATGGTATTGTCTGATATCCCTACTATATGACAGCTTTTTTCCAAAAAAAGCTTTTCTATATAGCCTGCTTTAAAGCACTGATACATTAGGAGGAATTTGTATATGAAATATACATACAATTTAACAGCAATTGAAATATTGGAGCAATTAGGATACAAAAAATCTATCCCGAAATATAACATGATTATGGATAGCCAACAAAAAAATAGGGCTTTGCCGTCGATGCTAGTGGAATTTTTAAGCTTGGCAGCAGATTCTTCTCTGTTTTCTACTGCGGATATATGGGTAAACCATAAACCATATTTTTCATTTTTTTATGATGACATGGAGCAAAGGATAGCAGAAGAAAAAGAACATTGGAAAAATTGTTCTGACGGCACTATCAAAAATGAATATTTCCAGTTTTATAAGCTTCCAAAAGAACATTGGGGCAACATAGTTTCCGATTATTTGTGCATTGGAAGTGATTTTGCCGCAGGTGTTGTGAAGTTTGGCATCTGTGTTGCAGATTTGGAGAAAAGTGACCCGCCTGTATACATGAATCATGAATGCGATTCCATTTCAGAATGGAAGCTTTGGACAAACAGTTTATCTGATTTTTTGATGCAAGTTCTTTGTGATACTTTATTATGTGAAATGTATGGAACAGCAGTGGATGTATTAGAAAAAAATGGATGGGTTTCAGAAACAATTTTTGAAGAAAATTTAGAAGCTTACAAAATTGAGCGTAATGCCATCAAAAAATATAAATCACTTTATACAGATAATGTATGTGGATGTGTTTATGCTGAGGAGGAAAGGACAATATTTGTGATTAAGCTGGAGGAAAGAGATGAAGGTATTTTTAGCGGTATAAAGTATTGCAAAGAAGAAATCCCTCAGCAGCTATGATTGTATATTTGTATGGCAGTAAGTTTTCAAATTTTTTGTCTTTGATATCGTAACATTGTCAATGGACATCACTTCCATTTTTATATTGCATTTATGAGGAAAGGGGCTATATTATGAAAATAATTGTAATGCTTTTTACTACTGTTATAGCATTTTTTTCATCTATTTTTTCATTCTTTTTACCAGATAAGCCAGAACGTACTGATTTTATAGTAGATGGAGAATATTGGGGGTTTTCTACTGCTGAAAAGACAATGAGCAATTTTTTGAATTTGGTAGAGGAAAAGGATACTGAGAACATATATGCTATTTTTTCTCAGCCAGCAAAAGAAAATGCAGAAAATCTACAATTTAAAATATCTGAATTGATACAATTTTTAAATGAAAATATGACATCTTGGGAATATTCTTCAGGAATGGGAGATGCAAGCTATAGATTAAATGATATAAAAGATAGGGAGTATTATAGCTATTTATTATATACAGATGATACTACCTATGCTTGCGACATTAGAGAGGTACGGATGGACACTGCCCAAACAGAAAATGAGGGATTTTACAGCATTTCTATTTATCCGGAGGATTTAAAAAAGGATTGTTACGGCTATGGAGTGGAAAATCCGGGAATTTATATTTTTTATCCTCAAAAGGAAGTATACCAGCAGGATAGGATGGAAACACTTCTTTCCCTTTCCAAAGCAGAAAACAGTCAAAATATTTATGATTTATTTGCTCAAACAGCAAAAGACAACACAGAGAACTTAGAAGAAAAAATAAAAACATTGATGGATTTTTTTAATGAAAACGTTACTTCTTGGCGTTTTGAAAGCTGTATTGCAGAAAAAGGAATGCTTTCCGGTGAAAAGGTATTAAAACGAGAATTTATGTTCACTTTATATACAGAAGATGTACCATATCGCTGCAATATCCGTGATATGGTACAGGATAGTGAAGAGGGAGAAAGCTTGGGGATTTACAGCATTGCAACATATCCGGAGGAATTATATAAATATGCACAGCTTGGGTGGAACGAACCAGGGATATTTCAAAAAGAGCTTACCATTAAGCCAAATGATACTTTTTTAGATGGCGGCGGCGTTGTAACATTGACCACAAGCTTGGAGGCAAATGTAACGTGTAATAGGCCATATATCACACTCACACAAAAAAGTCCTTATACTTGGGAGGCTTTATTGCCAAATGAATTAGGACTTTATAGGTTTACAGCCACAACAAAACAGGAAAGCGTTACATGTACAGTGTCTGCAAGCTATTCAGAGGATAGTGATGTGGAACCACGACCTGCTGCGGGCATATTGAGATTTCATGGAAATGGCGGAAAGCTGCCCAATGAAAGTGTGTCTGTTGCTACCAGACGAAAAACAGTTGGCTCCACAGTAGACCTGACAGAATATGTTCCTGTAAAAAAGGGATATCGCTTTACAGGCTGGTATGCAGATAAAGATTTGAAAAAACCCATAACAGAAATTGTCATGGAAGAAAAAAGTGCTGTTTATGCAGGTTGGGAAAAAATAAAATAAAAAATTGGCAGTAAAGCTTTTATAGAATGCTTGCAAAAACTAGAAATAGGAAAATACTGCGACAGGCAAATAATGTTTTGTGTTTTGTATGATGAAAAAGGTGGTTGTTCTATTGTATATCAAATAATGGTTTGAAATAAATAGAATAAATTTTATTATTTTTATGATTCCAACTGGCTCAATAATGTTTTATAAACAAAAAAGACGGAAGGAAGGGTTTAGAAATCTGTTTATGTACTGACATAAAATAATATGCTATGTGTTGCATATTATTTTAAAAATGTATCAAACCGCCAAAGCAAATTGCTTTGACGGTTTTTTATATCTCAGTCTTTTTAGATAAATAAATTTTATGTAACAAAATCGAAAATTTTTTTGTTTTTTATGCTTTGAAATATAGAATCCGTATTGAAACAAACATATCTTTATCAATACATTATAGAATGCTATGGCTCTTTTCGTATTATGTATTTTAGC
This sequence comes from uncultured Clostridia bacterium, assembly GCA_944384265.1. GTDB lineage: Bacteria > Bacillota > Clostridia > Lachnospirales > Anaerotignaceae > Coprocola. The sequence continues at coordinate 44,714 of CALWSR010000002.1, read as the reverse complement.
TTTTAGGACAGTAAAAAAGAAGTTAGTTTTAGACAACTTTTTTTAGCCTGCAATTGACATTTTATTAATAATTTGGTAATATTTCACACAAGTTAGCTAACACTAATTTATAAATGAAAGGGGTCAAATTTATGAAAAAAAGAGTAGTATTAGCTGCTGTCATTTGTGCCTTGGGGGTAATTTCAGCAGGCTGCGGCAGTGCAGCAGATACCATGCAGGAGGAAGCGGCTTCTTTGCAAACGGCATCATCAGAAGAAACGTCAGCTGAAAATTATATTGAGGTTGTAGACCAAAATAATATGACTGCAAAAGTGCCAAAAGATGCTTCCAGAGTGGTTTTAACAGCACTGCCATTGCCAAGCATTTATGCAATTACCGGCGCACCCATTGAAAATTTGGTTGGAATGCATCCCGGGTCTGCAAGTGCCATTGAAAACTCTGTAATGAAATCAATGTATCCGGATTTGGTAAATGTACCAAGCAATTTTATTGACGGGCTTGATATCAACATTGAAGAGCTGCTTAAGCTGGACCCGGATGTGGTGATGTATTGGGCAGAATATACAAATCAATATGATATTATGACAGAAGCAGGCATTCCGGCGGTAGGGGTGAAAACCCAAGCAGGGGGCGATGCACTAAAAACAATGGAAAGCTGGCTGGAAATTATGGGAACCATGTTTGGAACAGACAGCGACAATGGAAATGCAGCCAAGGTATTGGAGTATGGTACACAGGTCCAGTCAGAAATTGCAGAGGTTGTCAATCAAATACCAGAAGAAGATAAGCCAAAGGTACTTTATTTGTATGGGCATAGTGCTGATGAAATTAGTGTAAGCGGAAATGATTTTTATGGAGGATTTTGGATTGAATCGGCCGGCGGAAGCAATGCAGCAGCTGAAATCAGCGGACATGCCATTGTAAATATGGAGCAGGTATATCAATGGAATCCGGATATCATTTTGATTACAACATTTACAGAAACAATGCCTGAGGACCTTTATAACAATACAATAGAAGGGCAGGATTGGAGTCAGGTTGCAGCAGTGCAAAATGGAAAAGTGTTTAAAGAGCCTTTGGGAACATATCGTTGGTTTCCGCCATCAGGAGATGCGCCTTTAATGGCAAAATGGATGGCACAAACACTTCATCCTGATTTATTTACATATGACATGGTAGAAGAAATCAAATCCTATTATGAAGAATTTTATCAGTATACACTGACACAGGAACAAGCAGAGGGTATTCTTGCTGCAAACCCTGAGGCTGCAAAGGGCGCATCCTTTGGAAGTTCACGATAATTTAAAAGGAGCTGGCAGATAAATGAAATTTCAAAAACAAATGAGGGTTTGCGCAGTACTTTTTGTTATTTTGATTGCCGCCATATTGGTCGCACTGTGTGCAGGCCGATACAGCATGAATTTAAAGGATATCAGTGCAGCATTGTTTCAAAGAGGAATCCATCCTCAGATGGATACAGTTGTTTGGAATATTCGTTTGCCACGCATTATTATGTCAGTAGTAATAGGCGCCGGATTGTCTGTTTCCGGCGTCTGTCTTCAGGCAATGTTTGGCAATCCTTTAGTAAGCGCCCATACATTAGGGGTTTCTTACAGTGCAGGCTTTGGAGCGGCATTGGGGATTTTGTTATGGAATCAATTTTTTTATATTCAAATTTTGGCAACGCTTATGGGTTTTTTGGGAATGTTCATTACTTATCGCATGAGCAGAAAAAACGGTCAAAGCAGTATATTGATGCTTGTGCTTTCAGGGGTGATTGTTGGTGCAGTATTTGAAGCCTTCACATCACTTATAAAATTTATAGCAGACCCAGAACAAAAGCTTCCGGCAATTACATATTGGCTGATGGGCAGTATGGCGGGTACGTCTTGGGGCGACATTATAAAAGCCGTTCCTCTGATATCCCTTTCTATTGTGATATTATGGCTATTAAGATGGCGTTTGAATGTGATTTCGTTAAATGAGGATGAAGCCATATCTTTAGGAATCAACATCAAACAGACAAGACTGCTCATTATTGTGACAACAACCATTATTGCCTCGGTATCTGTTTCATTTTGCGGTGTGATTGCTTTTGTTGGGCTTGCAGTTCCCCATTTGATGCGTATGCTGTGCGGAAACGACCATAGAGTATTGCTTAGTGCAAATTGTTTAGGAGGAGGGATATTTTTGCTGGTAATTGATACATTAGCAAGAAGTGCAACAGCCTCAGAAATACCCCTTTCTATACTGACAGCAGTGGTTGGAGCGCCTATTTTTGCAATACTTTTGCATAAAACAGGAGGAGTATGGGATGATTAAAGTAGAGCAGGCCGGATTTTATTATGATAACAGTGATTTTCTTTTTAGAGATTTGTCCTTTGAGATAAAAACAGGAGAAACATTATCCATTTTAGGTGCCAATGGAATTGGGAAAACAACATTTTTAAGATGTATGCTGGGATTTTTAAAGCTGAAAGAAGGGAAAATGCTGCTAAACGGCAAAAATACAAAACAAATGCAGCCTACGGAATTTTGGAAGCTTGTAAGCTATGTACCTCAGGCAAAGCAGCTAGTGTTTGGATACAGCGTTTTAAATATGGTTGTAATGGGACGTTCACAATATATTTCTTTTGGCCATGTGCCAAATAAAAAAGATTTTGCACTTGCATACAGCATATTGGAAGAAATGGGTATGGAGGATTTAGCAGAGCGCTCCTGCAACAAATTATCAGGAGGACAGCTGCAAATGGTGCTGATTGCAAGAGCATTGGCAAAGGAGCCAAAGGTTTTGGTTTTAGATGAGCCTGAATCTAATTTAGATATGAAAAATCAACTGAAGGTGCTGGATATTTTGGACAGGCTTTCTCATAGACAAAATTTGTCTATTATTATCAATACACATTTTCCGGCAAATGCATTAAGATGTTGTGACAAGACGCTGATGCTGAAGTCGGATGGATATTTATTTGGAGATACCAATCATATTATTACACAGGAAAATATCAAAGAATTTTTTGATATCTCTGCAAAGGTGGTTCAAGTGAAAGAAACTGTAAAAAGCTATTATGGCATTGTACCTATGACCCTTAATGCAGAGGATAAAAATACAGCAGTTGTATAGACAAAAATGATATTACATAAAGGAGAAATGAAAGTGATTAAAATAGCAATATATGGTAAAGGCGGAATTGGGAAATCAACCACCACATCAAATCTTTCAGCTGCTTTTAGCCTAATGGGTTATCGTGTGCTGCAAGTTGGTTGTGACCCCAAGGCAGATTCCACAAAAAATTTGGCTGGATATCAAATTCCTTCTGTTCTTGACCAGTTGAGAAAGAAAGACAATGATATAACAAAAGAAGATATTGTTTTTCCTGGATATGGAAAAACATTTTGTGTGGAGGCTGGAGGCCCCACACCGGGCATAGGCTGTGCCGGAAGAGGAATTATTACAGCCTTTGAAAAAATGGAAGAACTGGGGGTTTATGAAACATATCAACCTGATATTGTGCTGTATGATGTATTGGGTGATGTTGTTTGCGGTGGATTTGCCATGCCGATACGACAAGGCTATGCAGATTATGTATTTATTGTGACTTCCGGAGAGGCAATGGCACTTTATGCAGCCAGCAACATTGCATATGCCATCAATCAGTTTGGAACACGCAATTATGCAAAGCTTGGCGGAATGATTTTGAATGAAAGAAATGTTGAAAATGAATATGAGATAACAGAAAAAGCAGCACAGGAAATGGGAAGCAGTATCATTGCTTGCATACCAAGAAACGGTGTTGTACAAAAGGCAGAGGCGGAAACAAAAACGGTGATTGAAGCTTTTCCTGATTCTGAAATGTCACAGAGCTATGAGCATTTAGCAAAAAAAATTTTGGAGGTATGCAATGGATAAAGGTATGAATTGTTTTCATAAAACACTGTGCTATACATCCCCTGCCCATGGAGGCTGGGGAATGGTAAGAATTGGTATGTCTGTTCCCGACAGCTTTCAAATCTTTTTTTCTCCTCCTGCTTGCGGGCGGCATGGAGCCATTAGTTCAGTTTTGCACAGGTATCGCAATAGGCTGGCATATTATTTTTTGGAAGAAAAGGATGTGGTATCAGGAGGATATGAAAAACAGATTTTTGATGCAGTGGACTTGGTTTTAAAAAGGCTGAAAAAAAAGCCCAGAGCTATGCTGCTGTTTGTAACGTGTATAGATGATTTAATGGGAACGGATTTGGAAGAGCTGACACTGGAGTTAAAAGACAGATTTCAAGAAATAGATTTTACCTTTTGTCATATGGACCCTATCAGAAACGACAGTAAGCTGCCGCCGCCACAAAATATACAGCATCAAATGTATGCTTTATTGGAAAAAAAAGAATTGAAAAAAGATACAGTAAACTGTATAGGAAATCTTATGCCCATAGATGAAGATTGCGAACTATATTCTATACTAAATCATATGGGAATCAAAAATATTAATCATATACTGAATTGTAGAGATTATGACGAATTTAAAAATATGGCTTCGGCATACTGCAATTTGATGATATCCCCAAATGGTGCAGCAGCAGTCAAAAGCATGAATAACACCATAGGTATACCATATGAAGAGGTTGCTGTAAGCTATGATTTAGATATCATTCAAAACCAATATAAAAAGCTGATGAACACATTGGCATCGAATATCTCTCAAAAGGAGAAGCAGGCCATAAATACAATCATTTCATATATGGAGGAGCAGGCAGTAAATGAAGTGGAAAATACAAAAAAGCTGATAGGCAATATTCCCATTTATATAGATTCCTCAGCAGTGGCCCATCCATATGAGCTGGCATGGTTTTTGCATCGCAAGGGATTTTTGATAAAGGGAATATTTGCTGAAAAGCCATCAGAATCAGAAAAGGAAGCGTTTCAAAATTTGGTTGCAGTATGTAGCGATATACAGATTGTTTTGCCGCAGCATCCGAAAACAATGATACGCAGTCAGGATATAAAAGATACTTTTTCAATAGGATTTGAAGCTGCTTATACCACTCAGAGCAGATATGTATTAGATTTGTTCAGCGATGAGGGGATGTTTGGATATTATGGCGTCATCAAGCTAATGAAAATGATGAGAAAATGTTATGAAAATCCAGTGGATTTAAAAAAATTATTGGATAGTTACGGATTGGTGGTGTAGTTTTTTGGGAAAATTAAGAATGTATCTGCCGCCATATGCTCCTGATTATTCCGGAGTATGCTCTGCTTTGTTTGAATTGTCGGGAATTGTGGTAATACATGATGCGGGAGGCTGTACTGGAAATTATACTGGCTATGATGAACCCAGATGGTATGGGTCTGAAAGTGCTGTGTTTTGTTCCGGACTTAGAGAAATGGATGCAGTTTTAGGGCTGGACAATGAGCTTATGGAAAAAATAAAAATAGTTTGTAATGAAAGGAAAAGTCCCACAAATTTTATAGCTATTTTGGGCAGTCCTGTTCCTATGCTCATAGGCAGCGACATGAAAGGAATTGCTTCAGAGCTTGAAAAACAAATTCATATACCTTGCTTTGGATTAGATACAAATGGCTTTCATATTTATCATAAAGGGATTGCCATGGCTGAAAAGGCCATTGCGGAGAGATTTGTGAAGCAGCCAAAGACAAAAAAAGAAAGAGGTATTAATATACTGGGAATGACCCCTATTGATTTTTCATTAAATGAAAATAGTGAAGATTTAAAAAAATTGCTGCTAAAATGGGGATATGATATCATTTCATGCTTCAGCATGGGAGCTTCATTAAAAAATATAGCTGAAGCTGCACAGGCAAAAATCAATTTGGTTGTTTCTCAAGGTGGTATGCAGCTGGCACAATGGATGGAAAAAAAGTATCATATTCCATATGTGGCAGGCATTGCTATGGGAAAGCATGGTGAAATATGTTTGCAAAAAACTCTTGAAAAAGCTTTGGAGCATCAAAAAAGCTATATAATAGGAAAGTATGAATACAAAAAAGATACTTTTGAGAAAAACACAGCATCCAATTTTGATTTGCCCAAGCGCATTCTATTTTTAGGAGAACAAGTCCAAGGGATTTCATGGAGGGCCGCATATAGAGAAAAGCATGAGCATGATTATATACAAATAGGATGTATTTTTGGAAGGGATGATGAGCTTGCAGAATATGGGGATATTCCTCTTTTTGATGAATCTGATGTCATAAAGCTTTTTTTGTCTGAAAAGTATGATGTGGTCATTGCAGACCCATTGTTTGAGGAGCTTATTCCAAATGAGAAAAGAGAACATACTAAATTTGTTAAATTTCCCCATATTGCTGTTTCCAGTAAAATTTATTGGGATAGTGTACCTAGATTTATAGAGGAGAAATTTGAATCATATAAATAAAATATGTCTATGTATTTCATAAATGGTATAAAAAATAGGTTAATCCATTTTAAAAAGACACCATATTTATTGATAAAGGCTGTTTTATAAATTATATTATTTATATCATCATTTATAAAATAAAGGTTTTTATCTATGCTCTTTTATAAAAAACAATATGTATTTTTTAGTAAAAGGTTTTAGTGAATATAATAGATAGCAAAAACATAAAACAATTATGGAAGTCAAATAATCATTCTAAAAATATTTATGAATAATATACTCTGTATTGTTCTCACCATAACACTATAATAGAATAAGTACACAATTATGCCATGAGAAAGCTGGGCCATTGGAGCTGAACCTAAAAAGCCAGATAATATCTTCAATGAAAAATTGTTCATAAAGCTATAAGGGCTTGTTACCTATGAAAAGCAGGAAACAGGCTCTTTCGCTTTGTATTGATATGCTTATTGTTGTAATAATCAATATATTCCATTAATTTCTCACTGAATTGTTCTGTTGCTCCGGATTTCTATAAAGCAATTCGTTTTTCAATATCTCAAAAAAATTTTATATCATCAAGCTGTCCATTTGTCCCATACCTTGCCTAATGCCTTTATCCCACAGCATTTTCTGATATTGTTTATACTATATCGTATCGTCACAAGTAAGAAACTGTGGTAGAATAAAAGAAAAAAGGAACAGTATAATACAGATAAAAGATTATCATAGACTGTATTTCAGCGATGAAGCATGGGAGGGATTGGAATGGAAATTACCAGGGTGCAGAGGAATCGAACAATACAATCGGCAGTTTATCAATGGTGTGTTTTCCAACCGGAGTACCTTGGCGGGATTTACCGCCGGAATATGGCGATTGGAAAAATACCCACCGTTGATTTTGCCGCTGGCGGGATAAATGTGTTTTGGAAAAACTGCTGGAAGATTTATCCGCAGATGAAAACAAATGTTCTGATTTATTATTAATATCATGAATCTATATGATACATTTTTTTATTGAAAAAGCGGATTAAAAAATTTTGAAATTCTTTTTTTGTGGTATATATATTATTTTTGATGGAAAAGTATATGTAATAGATAAAAAGTTTTCAGAGTAATCATAAAATTAATTTTAATATGAAAATGCATATAATTTGTTTAATAAAACAGTGATTATTTATATTACTGTATTTTTGCTGATTTCTATTTTTTAAAGTATTTTATATATCAAAATATGACATTATTTTCTATTTATTTTGAAAAACAGCCACGATAAATATTGAGAAAGTTTTGTCTTTATGATATAATACTTAAGCTACAAAATATATCAAAATAGTTTAAAAGGTGGAAGTATGAGTATTACAAAAACAAATGAGAATCCAGACAGCATTGTGCTGGAACAGCAAAAGGAATATATGCAAAAAATGAAAGCACACCTATCTGATTTAGAACAAAAAACAGGCAAAAAACAGACCTATTTTTTACTGACAACAGGCTGTCAGATGAATGCTCACGACTCTGAAAAGCTGGCAGGAATGCTGCAAGCTATGGGCTTTGCAGAAAGCTCTTCTGAAGAAAAGGCTGATTTTGTGCTGTATAATACCTGCTGTATACGAGAAAATGCAGAGGATAAAATTTATGGTCGTTTGGGCAGATTAAAATATTATAAAAAACAAAATCCACATATGAAAATAGCCATTTGCGGCTGCATGACACAGCAAGATGTGGTCATTGAAAAACTGCAAAAGTCTTACAAATATGTTGATATTGTTTTTGGAACATTTAATTTATATAAATTACCAGAGCTTTTATATGAAAGCTTGGAAACAAACGATACACTTTTTGATATTTGGAAAGAGCAAAAAGAGATTGTTGAGGACTTGCCCATTGTGTATGAAAATCCATTTCAAGCTTCTGTAAACATTATGTATGGGTGTGACAATTTTTGTTCCTATAAAAACAAGAGTGCTCAAATGCTTGAATTTACTGGGTTTAAGGCACTTGCATAATATAAATTAAAGAAAGAGTTACTAGTTTTTCCAACTAAGGCTCTTTTTTTTTATGCAATCTAATCTGAAAAAATAGGTGTTTTATAATATTTTTTTAATTGTTATGCATTAAATCTAATACCAATGCCTATTACAATATGAACATTTTTAATTTTATATTCTTAGTTGGAGGAGGATTTTATGGAAGAAATAAAAAAGAAAAAGAAAAAAATATATAAAGAGTGTGGTATAAGTTTTAGTAAGAAAAGCAATGGTTATTATTCTGCAGTTATATTTCAAGAATACAAAAGTGATCTTTCTAAACCTAAAAAAAGATATGATTTAAGTGCTACTGGAATAAATGAAATGCGGAAAAAAATACGAGATTTTGTTACGTTATCTAATAGCTGTGATATAAATCTATTATTTTGGGGAACTTTACAGGAATATAGTATTATTTGGTTACAAAAGAAAAAAGACAAAGCAGAAAGAAAAGGAAAGTTTGGTGGATACAGTAGATTAGAGTATTCTTTAGAACATTATATACTACCTGCGATGGGGAATAAGAAGCTAATGGACATAACAAGAGAAGATTTACAACTGTTTATCAATGATTATGGAAATAAGTACTCTAAAAGCTCTACTAATAAGGTATTAGGCCCACTAAAGGAATTATTTACTTATGCGTATAAAAATAAGCATATACCTCAAAATACAGCATCATTATTGCATGGTTTAAATGATGAAAATTATGGAGTAGATACAAAAACTACTTTTTCATTGACTGTAGATGAACAAAAAATAGTTGAAGATATATGTAAATATGAAAATAATGGAAAATTAAAATACAGATTAGGTTATGCCTATATTTTAATTTTAAATACTGGTTTACGGAGAGGAGAGATTATAGCTCTTGAATGGGATGATATTGATTTTGAACATAAAAAGTTACATGTAAATAAATCTATTGTTTTACGTAAAAGTATATCGGAATCTGGTAAAACAACTTATGATGAAATTATAGAAATACCTAAAACAAAAAACAGTATTCGTGTGATACCGTTGAATAGTAATGCAGTAACTGCATTACAACATTTAAAAGAGTTAAATGAAAATTCTAAATGGGTTATTTCAAATAAGAGTGGGCAGCGATTAAAATTAAATAATTTTTCTGATACACTTAGATATATACTAAAAATAAATGGATTTCGAGTATTTGGGCCACATATATTGAGACATACTTTTGCAACTAGATTATATCAAAAGGGTGTACGTATAGATAAAATATCAAAACTAATGGGTCATAGTTCTGTAGAAATAACTTATAATTACATACATGCAGATAAAGATTGTTTGCATAACTATATGAATAAAGCTATTTTGTATAATACTGATTTATGTATTGTCTGAATAATTAAAATAAATATATAAGGCTACAAAAAATATGTAGCCTCATATATTTATTTTTTTAAAGCAGTATACGTTTGCCTCCATTTTTCTTAAACCACTCATCTAACTGCTTTTGAGTGATTCTATAATCTTTACCTATTTGTACAACAGGTAAAATATTTGCATTTAATATTTTATCCATCTTAGAATTACCAAACTGAAAGAGTTTACATAAATCGTCTCTTGTAAGTATATAGGGAAAATTTACAAATGTTAATGGTCCTGAATTATTGTATATACTGGTTTCGTTATAATCAATATATAACAGGTATTCAGATTTATCTAGGTAAAGAAAAGTTCTCCCATTTTTTAATAATTCAGATACGTCTTGTAAAGTTATTTTTATTTGTTCCATATTTTACACCACCTTGTTATAAAATTTATTTTTATTTATAATATTAGACCTACATTTCTGTTCAATGCTACATAACTATAACAATAGGAGGTTGATTTTTTGAATTTTATTAATAATTTTTTAAGTGTTAGTGAAATACTTAAACTTATGGATAAAGATGGTTATATTGAAGTGATTCTACCAATACCTTTTGGATGTATTTTAAATTATGATAAAACATTTTTCTTAAATTACATATCTTACAATATACTAGGTAATTACTATTTACTGGATATTTCTTACAAACTAGTTGGTCTGCTGGATGATAATTTACTTTTCAATATAAAGGGAAATATTAGTATTTTTTTAGAAGTTTATGCGAAGGATGGTATTGATGTATATAATTTATAACAATGATAGGTTTGAAGTTAATTTTTGTAATATTACCGATAATTGGAGTGGTGTTACAATTGATTTTACTCCTATTTATGAGAATACAAAAAATTCTATTAAAGATAATACTCTATACAATTTTTATGCCATAGATACAACATCTTATTATGGAAGAGGTGAGGGGATTTGTTTAGTTTCATTTTTAGATAAAGATTTTGATGAAGTTAAAGTTTTATTAGTTATACCAAAACAAAAATTAGATCCATCTAATTTAGTAAAACAAATTAAAGAGATTTTAGATAATTTAGATATTACCTTATTGCTTAAAAGAATTAAAGAGATTAACTCAGCTCAGAAATTAATTTCTGGCAAAAAAGATAAAAACGATTTTTTATATATTGAATTTAATAATATTGATTACGCTACAGAAGCAGCACATATTATTAATGATATAGAAATTTCACATTTACTAAGAAATTCAAATAAGTATATACTTATTTGTGATAAAACAAATATAGATGATACAACCTTATGCAGAGTGAATGAATTATCTGATACAAACTTTAAGATTTTATCTAATTTACAAGTATACTCCATATTGGAGAAATCTATAGATAAAATTATTTTTAAAGATAACGCAATATCTAAATTGAATATGTATAGAGTATTTTAATTATAAAAAAATGAGCCATATGGCTCATTTATTTTTTTTGCACAGACAAGGAGGTAATTAAATGAATTTATATGCAAAAGATTTAGAAGAACGTATTAATTTACCTTTATTTTTAGATTTAGTATTTTATATTACTGATGAATCTAATAATATGGATGCCAGCACTATTACAAATGAATGGCTAAAAAATTCTATTTATCCATTTAACAATTATAAAATTAATAAACTATTTTCGCATGAACATAATATATCCTATATAGGCGAATTTTTAGTTTATTATGAGGACAAAGGATATACCTCTATCTCTGATTTTCGTGCTATTGCTTTGGCCTTGGCTCATACAAAAGAATTACACCATACTAACATGTTCCATGACACACAATTAGATGATTTTTTAAAAAGTATTTCAAATAAATTAACTGCTGATTTTGATATTTACTTGGCAGTAGCATTATACAAATTAACTTCTAATTTAAAAGCAAAGGATATAATACTGAAAAGCATAGGTGAAGCAACTTATACTAATGCTACTGATTGTATCTTTTCATTAATGTTATTTAATACTAAAGAGGAAACGGCAGAGCTCTTAATGATTATGTTATTTAAAATTAATACATTTTTTTGTTTTCCTAATGAATTAGATATTGAAAATAACATATATGTCTATAATTTTATTTTTAATACATACCAGAATTCGAGAGATATTAAAAATTATAGAGGTGGCTCTGCATTACAGTTGTTGTCCGAATTAGGTGAAAAAAGAGCACATATTAACACTGTTTTATATTCCAAGCTGCACCAATTAGAATATTCAGATAAACTCATTAAGTATTTGAACTGTATTTTACCAGTAATTCAGCAGAATAAAAGAACATTGGATTTAAATAAATTATCTTATGTAAAAAATGTTATTGATTATTGTCAATGTTTACTTAAAAGTGATAAAGAATTGTCAGAAACAGAAAAACAATATTTATTAGATTTATTATGGACACACCGTTCACTTGCTAAAAAAGTGAACGGATTAGATAGTTTATTAGATGTTTTATTGACTAATAATGAAATCACTATGGATGAAACATACAAATGGATAGTGGATTATTTATATAGCCATAATATTATTGCTAAACATATATATACTAATGCACTATTTATAGATTTTTATGATAATAAACAAGTAAATAGAGTTCATTACCTAAAAGAAAATGAACAATTTATAATATGTACAAGATATATTGCATCGAAATTGGATGAACTGAAGAACAATACAGAACAAGTAAAAGATATTTTAGATATCTTTAATACTACTACTGATATAAGTTATTTAGATTTATATAAAAGTGATACAATTGATCACTTAGAATTATATGATGTTACTGACACTATAAGTGATTGTTTAAATAATATATTTTTATTGCTTATTGAAGCAGAGCAAATTAATATTATGAGTTATATAGAAGAGATTGGAAATGACATAAATTATAAATTAAAAAAATTTATATTTTATTTCCTACGATATGGCAATGTAAAAAAAGTTATTGATTTCTTACAGACTTTTGATAATAAATTTGATATTTATAACTTAAAAAACTTATTAGGCTACTCACTGTATAATACTGAAACATCCTATTCTTACTCGTATTCTAGAGATACTGCTATATTTAATGATTCCAAAGAGAATAATTTTTTAATTAAGGAAAATTTTAATAACAATGAAAAAAGAGAACTAATCAACTTAATATCTAAATCTCTTTTTTATAATGATTCCAAACTATATATCTGCTTTATAGTAAATTTGATATTAGATGATAATATTACTAATCTATATGAAAAAAATTTATTAAAGTCTATTTATAATAAAATAATTACAATAGATAATTACTATATAAAAAGATATTTGGATGAGTTACATAAAAAATTCTTAAGTGAAGATGAATATGAGTTACTTATTACAGAAAATGAGAAAAAGAAAGAGATAGAAAAACAAGAAGCTGCGCAAGAACATGATGAACTTGTGTTATCTAGAATTTTTGATGATTTGGGCGAAACTGATGATCAGATTTTATTTTTATGTGATTTAATAAAATATAAATACAGTTACCAGTTTAATGATGTAAATAAAAAATATCAGTTTTTAAATAAAACTACTGATGCGATTGTTGAAGATTATATAAAATGTGAAGCGATTGATACGCTAGAGAAGGATCTATCAAATATTCTACAAATAAAGATGTATCTGTATACTTCCGACTATATAACTTTTAGTGAATATACTGCTTTTACTGAATATTTAAATAAAATAATATCAAGTGAGGAGAGTGCCGAGTATGAGTGTTAATTTACTTAGTGACTATTTGGACTATATAATTATTTGTAGTAAATATAATATTAGTTCACATTTACTACAAGAACAAGAACTGTCTAATTTAATAGAACTGGATAAAAAATTATCAAACGAAGTATATTTGGACATAATTCCATTATTACAAAGTGTAGAATTGGTGCAACTTTTATTAACTAATCCTGAATATGTGGAACGATTTCATGATTTAGCTGTGCAATATCCAGAAATAAAAAATTATGGCTTAATCTCTAATTTGAGTAAACTATTGGAACTAATGAAAAAGTTGAATTTAAGTATAGAAGAGTATTCTAATGAAGAATTATATAAAGCAATTACACTTCATACAGATCAATTTAATAAAATCGAATCTATATTATTTTTATATTTTATAAAAAGTAATTTTAAAATAAAAGATGATATGAACTTAGATTTAATACTATCTAACTTTACGAAATGTATAAAAGTATTAAGTTCCTCAAGAAATAATAAAGTAGAGGAAACATGTGAATTTATACTTTTAGTTGATACAATTTCTCAAAAGCCTTACTTATTTACATCCATACATTTTACTATTTTTACTGATTTGTGCTTATCAAATTTGCCCACCTTACTTAAAGCCTTACAAAATGATTATTTATTAAGTATGTTTACTATATTTGACAACATAGGATTTACAGATCAATTATATTTAACAATTGATAGTGTATACAAATTATCTTTATCTCTAAATCAAGATACATTCATGATGTTTACTAAAATAGCAGATTGTCTTACTCCTGAGAATGAGTTATTAGTTGACTTTCTTATAAATTGGGAAAAAGTAGATTATTCAAAAAATTGTATTGAAATATTTTATAATAAGGTATCTAAAACTAATTTATTAGATTATACTCAGATACTAAAGAATCAAATGACTTTTTTATCTTTCTTATATAAAGAAAGATACTATGATATCATTTTAGGTCTAAACAATGTAAGTACTGCCTGCAGTGATTTAATTATATACTCTTTAGTTAATAACAAAAAGAGATTTTTAGAATTATTATTGATGAACTCTAATATTTCTATTGAAAATATTGGTAAATATTCTATTCTTTTTTGTAAAGATTTCTATCAAAAATATTTTAATTTAGATTCTTTAGATGAAAAGGGGTTTGCTAAACTATTAAACATTTTAGAAAAAGATATTAAGATAGATAAATTAGAAACTAATAGGGTTTATACCTTAAATGAGATATTATTATTAAAAGCGCAAAATGACCGTTATTATTCTTTTTATCATATGCTGAATGAATTACCTATTGATAAAAGAATACTTATAACAAAACAATTAAAAAAATATGATCTTTTAGGAGATAATTGGGATAATAATTTTGAAGATAAACTTGAACTGCTTGCAAGTGGATTAAGTGAAATGACAGTTTATGATTGGATGCATAATAAATTTAATCATATTCCTGAATTGTCGATTTTAGATACAGTAAAATTAATAATGCTTTACAAAGATTATTCTGAGTTAATAGATACACTACAAACAATGGTTGAATTGAATTATTTAATTCTTAATTTTAAAAATATAGATTCTTCTTTCAATTTCGAACTATTAAAGAAAAATTTTATACAATATGATCCACTAGTCAAACAATTATTTACAGACCTTAATTTAGATAATATTTTTATAGATAAATATTATAATAACATTTACCAGTTCTGGTTAAATAATGGCGTAAATATGTATTTTAAATATAAATCTAGAAGTGATAATAGATCCTTGTATTTTAATAATTTCAAACTAATTATAAAAGCAGAGTTAGCAGGTAAGTTTAAAGAAATAAAATACTATTCTGGTGATTTGGAAAAAGAAATTCTTTTTCCTCAGATTCCTGAGACAACTATAGCAGGTTGGAAAGCTGACTTACAATATTCTAATGATCAGATTTTAATAAAAGAATGTGATGATTTTTTTAGTATTTTTAATATGGGAGTTACACCAGTAAAAACATGCCTACACTATGAAGAGGGAAGTTACTTTGATTGTCTAATAGCTAATTTTGATAGCAATAAAAAGTTAATTAACATTTATGAAGATAATATACTTATTGGTCATGCTATACTGCGTTTTACAAAATATACAAATAAAGATATAGTCATTTATCAAGATTTAGGATTTAGAGATGTAACAGATACTACAATAATGATAAAAGAAGATATAACATTATTTTTAGAAAAAGTATATTTTACTAATATTTCTAGAAAACTGAAAGATAAATGTATTTCAAATTTATTGAACTTTTTAAAATTAAAATCAGAAAAAATGAATAGAGTTAATGTATTATTGAGTAGTTATTATGATACATATTTAGAGCAACATAAAGATATTGTTGAAAATACAAAATATGCTATCTATATAGCCCACTCTAAATCTGATATACAATATTTAGATAGTTTCAATGGCATCACTTCACGTTCTGATGAAGGAAAATATATTCCTGCAAAATGCTATAAAATTTCCTCTATGTAATAAAATACATAACTCATAATTTTAATTTATTCTCCCTTATTCTATTTATTATCAAATATAGTAAATAAAATAAATGGAGAGGTGTTAGATTATGAAATTTTATTTTACAGATAGCAGTATGTTTGGTTTGGATTTTGAATCCAGCTTTTCATATAATAGAAGAGAGTACAATACATTGCGAGAATTTATACAACATAATGGTATGGATCGCAAACTTCTAAAGAAAATCCTTTTACGTAGATTAGAATCTAATCCGAAACTATTAAAGCATTTTAAGTGTACTGATGCAACCTATTATCATATTTCTCAACAGGCTAAAGACAAATTGACTAATTACACTAACTATATTTTAAGTGTAGACGATTTCTGCTTAGATAATATTCTCGGTGAATTATATACTGAGATTTATAATAAACTCTACCTAAGTAAAGAAAAAAGTCCTATGGTCACAGTTAATAATACTTTAAGAGCTCGTTCACATTTTGGACTCTATGGTTTCTATTATAATGGGTATAGTCTGCATAATAAGATTCCTACTTATTGATATGGAATATTTTCGATTTTTGATTTCTTTTTACATATTAAAATATGTCTAATAAATGATATAGAGTTTCTTTTATATGACTACCTCGCATTGAACTGTACATGAACATTTATGTACAGTTCAAATTATCTACATAAGAGTGTGTTATATGTTTAGTTCGATAGGATTGTTTACGTTAATACTGGCTGGTATTTTATTTATTGCTGGATTTAATATGTTGAAAAAGACAAAGGATATAAAAAGAGGCAGCTGTATTACATTATTATTCTGTAGTTACTTTTTTATACTATAGTCTATACTATTTTTTTATTGTTTTACTGAGTGTTTTGTTTTTACTATTGAACACTCTTTTATAACAAAAAATGGGTGTTGCGTTATTTTATGTTCTATAACGCAACACCCATTTTTTTTTTGATAAATTTTTTAATACATATCTACTTAATATGTTATGTTATTTTTTTAATTTTTTATATTTTAAAATTAAAAGTAAGATTTCAGAAATTTTAACTTTTACATTAATATTATCCCATTTGTATATGTAATAAAAAAGAAGGAGGATGCTATATGAAAAAGAGTTATTTTATGTCATTTCTTTTCTTAACTATAGGTTGTTCTCTATTATTCCCAGGTTGTGCTATTACCAATAATTCTACAACATCTAAAGTAGAACAAGAATCTATAACTGATTATACAAATTTATCTGAGGAAGATTTGAACATTAGAGTAGATACAAATGATATAGATGCAATATTAGAAAAAGCTAATCGTTTATATGTTTCTGCAGAAGACAGTGGAGAAGGATATGAAGAAGCTGTGGAATATTTTAAGAAAGCTGCTGATTCTGGTAATGCACTTGGACAATATCATTTAGGGTTTGCCTATTTGCAGGGAATTGGTATTGAAGCAAATCCAGAAGAAGCATTCAAATATCTATCTTTATCTGCAGAACAAGGAAATACAGAAGCTGAGTTTTGTGTAGGATACATGTATGAGTTAGGTGTTGGTACAGGAGAAGATCCTAATTATGACGAAGCAACAAAATATTATAAAAAAGCAGCAGAGAAGGGGCATGATATGTCTCTTTGTTTTTTGGGTGATTTTGCTTTCTTTGGACTTGGCAGAGAACAAAATTCAGAGGAGGCTGCAGAATATTATACAGCATCTGCTGATAAAGGAAACCCATTAGCACAGTATTGTTTGGGATACCTATATGAAATGGGTGATGGGGTAGAGGAGAATATTGATAAAGCAGTTGAGCTTTATACTGCCTCTGCAGATTCTGGTTATGGCCCAGGACAAGCAAATTTAGCATATCTTTATTTAACTGGTAAAGGTGTGGCTCAAAACTATGAAGAAGCTTTTAACTTATACACAAAAGCAATTGAACAGGAAACACCAGCAGCTTTTTATGGATTAGGCTATTTATATGAGTTTGGCTTTGCAGTAGAACAGGATACACAAAAGGCATTGGAGTATTACACAAAGGCAGATTCTTATGGCTATGAACCGGCTCAGGATGCATTAAAATCTTTACAAGAGAAACAAATTGAATAATTAATAGGAGAGGATTGTATGAATTTATATTATTTTTGCTTTAATAAAAATATTCCGTTGTCTATTCTAAAAACTAAACAGCACTCTAAAGAGAGTTTAGTGACTACAGAGCAATTATTTATAGAAAAGCAGAATTGGCGTATTAATAAAGTCTTTACTTTGGAATCAACATCATACGATAAGGCTATTGATTGGATTACAAATATATGGCTGCCAAAAGTACAAGGATTCTGGTTCAAACAAGATTCTTTATTTAAGTCATCTAAAGACAGTGAAAATTCATATACCAAATATACAACTAAGTCTGGCGTACATTACATAGCGAATAAAGATATAAAACTAAAACAATGTAATAAGTATGACAGTGATGATATTTTAGTGGATGTAATATCCATTGCAAAGTGTACAAAAACATTTTGTTTAAGTGGACAGACATTTGATGCTTGTAAATGGCTAATAAAATAAATTAATTATTTTAATCTACAATTTAGGAGGTATTTTTTATGAATAACTATATGGATACTTTTGTTGGTAATGTTTCTATGAAAAAATTAAATAAAGATATTACATTGTTAAAAGAAACTTTAGATTGTATAGAAAGTATTGAAAGGGTATGTAGAACTTATAACTGTAAGTCTATTGATGACTTATCTAATAAACCAGATATTTTAGCTTCGGCTAATTTTCAGCTTATTCAAATTTCTAGAAATATACGAGGTATGAGCAAATATACTGTAGGATTTATTACAAAAATAGATATACCAGTATTAATGTCTGTATGCGCAAATTTAATTTGGGACTATCCTAAAACAAATAGAAAAGTAATCATCTGTTTCATAAAAAATATCACATGTACAGATACAAAGAAAGAATTAAAAATGTTATGTGATTCTATTTTAGAATGTAGAACAAAATTACAATCTAAACAGAAAAAGAAAATTACAAAAAAGAAAAAGGTAGCTTAGAGGAGGATACAATGAAAAATAAATTTGCTATATCAATGATTATTGGAATGCTAACTATAGGGAATAGTATACCATGTTTTGCTATGGACACTTCTGGTAGTTTTTTAAACGATGCAGCTATTGTAATAAATGATGAAACACCAGTGAATGATTTTACATTTGAGATGTCTTCTTATAGTACTAAATTTAGTACAAATAAAGCAAATGAAAATAGAAATAGCAATATCCAACTAGCATCAGATTCCATCAATGGATACATATTAAAACCTGGTGAAACTTTTTCATACAATAAAGTGATTCTTGATACAAGTAATCAGGGTGAAGGTTATAAAGAAGCAGGAATACTTATAAATGGTAAACCTGCTACTGGTATTGGTGGAGGGATTTGTCAGGTTTCATCTACATTATTTGAGGCTGCTCTATACTCTGGTATTTCTATAACAGAAAGACATAATCATTCTGCAAAAGTCGGATACATGGGTGCTGGTAGAGATGCAACAGTATCATGGGGAGGTCCAGATCTTAAATTTAAAAATACATATGATGAAGATATAAAAATTGAGTCTACAGTGGATAATGGGGTTTTATCAATACGTTTTCTTACAAGAAAAAACCCTAATATGAAAAAAGTGAATGTATGGACAGAATATGATAAAGAGACCAATACCTATGCTTTAAAAAGATCGCAAGACGGTTGGATTGACTATAAAACATATAGTAGGTATAAAAAATAATGGACTATAGTATTGCTTTTTTATTGTTATTACTTGTAACAGTTATTACATTATTTTTATCAAAATTAAATAAAACGATAGCTGTACATTGTACTGAAGATTCCATACCACATGACCTAAATGACATATTTAATTTTAGTAGCACCATACAGTCTAATGGTACTGTTCTATTTTCTTTTGGTTCCACTAGAATTTTTACTGAACTTTATTTTAATAATGGTGAAACTAAATTATATCCTTTATGGGGAGATCAGTGGAAACAAAATTACTGGTATGAATTATTTGAAGATGACTTAGAATCCTACTGTCGTAAAATCGAATATTTAATCAATTCTTGATAGATATGCTATATACTTTGGTTCATTTTATTAGTAATACAGAGTATCTATTATGTATTACTAGATGTAGATTAAAATAATTGTTGTTTTAATCCACTAACCCCTTTGTTGGTTGCTTCTTGTAGGCATACAAGAAGCAACATATATGGATCTCTAGCTCAGTAGGTTAGAGCATCTGGCTCATAACCAGACGGTCTTGGATTCGAGTCCCAAGAGATTCATCAAAGCAAAAGGTAAATGAAAGAAGGTAATCTAATGGGTAATATAAATCTTGGAACTAATGATAACCCAATCTGGGCAATATCAAAAGAGATAAATGAGTTCAGACATTATTTGTCATCAAATCCTCATTTTTCTGAAGCTAATGTAGATACTCATATAAGTTTAATGTACTCTAGTAATAAAGTAGCTGTTGGTGAGTTCCTAATTTGGAGGGACTCAAAAGAGGAATGAAGCAATATTATTTGTAGGAGGAGTTAAATATGACTGTTAAAAAATTAACAGTACATACAGTTACTGTATATTCTAAAGATGGAGAATTCATCAGAAGGTATAGCAAGGTGCAGCACAACAAGGGAAATTGTTGATTATATTGAGGGAGTACCCTGTAATGAAACAGTATTCGGTGATGTGACTGGTGTGCCAAAACCATCTAAAGACACCTATTTTATTGTAAGTGCAATCGTAGACGAAACTGTACGGCTTTTGCAAGGGTGTGAATAAATTGGGTGAGAGGGTTGCATAAGTAGCTAAAGGGGATATTGAAAACAAACTCTCTAAATTAGTAGGTGGGTGCTAATTATATTAGTTTAATTATTAGATCAAAATATTATGAAAGGAGAGGTTAGGATGCCTAGAGATAAACCATAGATTATCTAATAAACTTATATTTATTTTGAAATTAAACTGTGCTTATTTCTATTATAAAACCAAAATATTATGAAAGGAGAGGTTAGGATGCCAAGAGACAAACCATATACTAAGAGATAAATCACATATTTACCGAGCATACTACAGAAATTTATTATACCGTTTTTAACAAAAAAAACAGTGGATAATATTCTTCCATTTGTTTGCTTAAAAACATACGTTCAATAGATAGCTAATATTCGTGATAGCTGCTATGAAAACGAATACTTTCTATTATTTAGTACATTATTGACTATATAAAAAAGTATTCTGTTATTGGTTTTTATATAACTATTTAGTGCAATAGTTATATGTTTTCAATATCTATTTCTAAGTCGTGGGTGCATATGCACCCACTTTTTATTTTATACTAAAAATAAAGGGGGATTTTACATGCCAAATTGGTGTTCAAATGAGTTTTATTTTACAGGTAGTGAGAATGATATTATTGATTTTTTGTACTAAACTAAATCTTTGTACAAGTACTAAAAAATAGAAAATGGGTTTGGCGATTCTTGGTTGGGTAACATACTGGATGGATTTGAAATCGATTATAAAAACTTTAGTTGCAGAGGCTTTTTGGATCCTATCAGCGATATTATGGATTATAGTGAAGAGGATAATATAAAATATTTTTTTATTGAGACAACAACAGCTTGGGAACCTATGGTTGAGATGTGGAATGAAATTTTACAAAAATATTATCAATGCTACAGAGTTTGCACCAAATACGAATATGATGCGTTGTTGGTAGATTTGCAAATGCTGATTTAAATTACTCTATGCCGTTTGAAGATGTTGTTTCTAATACGTATTATGATAATTATGTATCATGGGCATTTATGGAGGGAATAACAAATGGTATATCTGACACATTATTCTCACCAAATTCTTCTATTACAAGGGATCAGGCGGCTGTGATGATACATAACTATTTAATGGCATATGACTTGATGCCAGATCTGCAAAATAAAGAATGTTCTTTTATAGAGGAAAATGATATAAGTTTGTGGGCAAAAAATTCTGTTAAAATAATGCAGGAATTAGGTATAATTTCTGGTAGAGGTAATGGTAAATTTGATCCTAATAGTAATATTATACATGCTGAGGTTGTAGCCATTTAACTAAGCTGCAAACATTATTAAACTACTAAAATTTATTTGTTTTTGTATTTATTAAGTACATTTTTTTGGTATATGTTTATATTATTATTTTATGATAACATGGAAACAGTAAGTCTTAAGAACTCTTACTCTTTTCATAATTTTTCTTTCATCTCTTTTTCATATACTTATTATATTACAGAATAAATGGGGATTTGTCCCCATTTATTTTTTATTGAAAATTAGAGAACTATACTAATTATAGAAAGTGCCTTAGGGCACATTTTTTATTTTATAAACAACTTGAGCACTAAGTCTAAAGTGTGCAGTCGAGCTCTGACATAAAAGTGAGCATAATTAAAAAAAGAAGGGAGGTGATAAGTTTATCGACAGTCTATCTAAAATAGATACAAATTTATTTATGCAACAGAAAGACTGGTTAATAAGAACATCCTTATCAGGAGAAGAATTAGCAGAAGGATTGTTGAATCTAATGGATGCTATTCAAGATTACTGCGAAGATGAACTTGGAATGAACTTTGATAAATTATAAAGGTGGTGAATTGATTATAGTTATGAAAACGTCAATTGGTTATAGTAGTCATGGTGTATTTAGTACATTAGGTGATATAGAAGAAGTAGAATTAGAGCGAGAAAATGAATATACTTCTGAAAGAATTACAGAATTTATTTCTAAAAATAAATTAAAGAGAAACAATAAAGCGATATGGGTTACAAAAGATCCATTTTTTTTTGTTTTAAACAATATTCTTTGCCAGCAGAATATTATGATATGGATGACATAATATTAAAAGAAATATTCCCTTATTGGAAAGAATTAATCTATGAAGTCGATATATCACATATGGAACTTATTTGCTCAGATTTACAAGAAGGTTATTTATATTGTGATAAATAAAAAGGAGTGTTCATTTATGGCAAAAATGATTTATAAATTCTTAGAGAATTCATATAAGAAATATATTGAAGATTGGTGCAATAGTAGAGGGCTTAAAGTCGAGGATTGGAATTATGAAACTGGTTTTAATGGAGAGTCTTTTGTAACATTTAAAGAGTTTTGCGAGAATGAGTTTAAAGATGAAGATATGATGAAAGTAATTTTATCCGAAGATGAATTTACATTTTGGAAAGCAATTCAAAATGAGAATGTATCTATTAATACATATAAATTACCTGTAACTTGGGAAGTTTATAGTACAGTGGAAATTGAGGCAACATCGTTGGAAGAAGCAGTAGAAATCTTTAAAGAAACAAAAGATGATATTGTGCTTCCAACAGATTCAGATTATGTTGATGATAGTTTTAAATTATCTGATACAGATTTAAACTATCTAAAAATGTTTAATTAACAAAAGACTATATAAGAAAGGATAATTTATTATGGCAGATTACCATTATGTTACAGTATCAAACTGGTTTCAAGCTACATCAGAAGAGGAATTAAGAAAAGCAGTTGAAAATATTTTAAGAGATGATGATATAGAAGTTAAAATTACAGATGATAATAAAAAACTATTTAAACTTTCCTTTAATGGTTGTTTTAGTAAAGATGGTGAAAATTATAGCTATAACGATTTAATAGAAGATTTTCAAAAAATTTTACCAGAGGGTGAGGTTCTAACAATATTTGTTTCAGGACATGAAAAATTAAGATATGTCGATTGTAGTGTAACTGTAATAACAAATAAAAAACATAAAACTAAATCTTTATATGATATAGCAAAGAGTATTACCAAAGATCTACTGTAATACTTTATATTTCAAATTTGAGAATAGTATAAAATGTCTGGACAACGAGTTGGAGGAAAAAGCATTGAAATTTTGGTAGAAAACAAAAAAGATACTGGATACCTTATAAAAATGAAAAGATTAATTCACTACAAAGATGCAGTATATTATTATAATAATAAACGTGTGAAAGATTCGGTTGAGCTGTGCCTATATTTTTCTGAGAAAAATATAGACCTGCATCTTTGTAGATGCAAACGAATTAATTTGGAGGACACTTATAGTTTATTAAAACAGTTAGATATATTTAACTTAAATAAGTTTTTTACTTATTTAGATAACTTGGCTGATGGCATGAATGACATACCATCTATTTATTTGCACTTTGCACACTATATGAAGCATCCTAATTTACAAATGTACATAAATGAGGAGGGGATGGCACAAGTTACTTATAAAGGTAACTTAATGATTAAAGGATGTTCGGTCTATCTAGATAGACTTGTTTATAATATCTTAATTACAATGTAAAGAAAGGTGTGCTATATTTGTCACAGAATACACTTAAATTTACAGAAGATGAAGTTAGTAATATTGACCTAATAGGTTTTTATAACTTAGTTGCAAACAGACTTAATTATAATACAGAAGAAGAGGGAATTCTTTATGATTGCCGAAAAATAATAATATCTGAAAATATTCAGACGTCTATATTCGACCACTATAAAATTACAAGGAATACATCTGATTCTGCTATTTGTGCTTTATGGGTAAATTATGGCCCTAAAACAGATACTAGCTTATCGGATTATACTGTTATTGTACAAGAAGATTTTATAACGAAAGGAGAGATTTAATGCCAGCTAGTGTTGAATCAATGTTTTATGTTAGAGAAGTACCATGGCATGGTCTTGGTATAAATGTTGCTCATACCCTTAATTCTGAGGAGGCATTAGTATATGCTGGTTTGGATTGGCAGGTTATTCAAAAACAATTACAAACCGATGATGATATACTGGTTGAAAACTTGGTAGCTAATGTTCGTGAAACAGATAATTCAATTTTGGGTGTCGTATCAAAGAAATATAAAATATTACAAAATTTTGATGCATTTAGATTTACAGATGATTTACTTGGTGGTGATATTCAATATGAAACAGCAGGTTCTTTATGCAATGGAAAAAGAGTTTGGATGCTTGCAACATTATCTAAAAAATATGATTTTTTAGGTGATGATGTTACACCATATATGGTTTTATTTAATAGTCATGACGGTAGTACTCCTGTTAGAGTGGCTATGACTCCTGTTCGTGTAGTATGTCAAAATACACTGAATCTTGCATTAAAAACCGCTAAAAGGAGTTGGTCTGTACGTCACACCAGTAATATACATGACCATATAAATAAAGCTCGTGAAACATTGGGATTTGCTACACAGTATATGAACATGCTGCAAAAGGAAATGGAGTCATTTCATAAAATAAAAATAAATGATAATAATTTAAAGAATTTTATAGAGTTTTTGGTTCCGAAGAATAAAGATAATTCTGATCTGAAAAATAAAAATATTGATATAGTTAGAAATGACATTTATTACAGATTCTACAATGCACCGGATTTAGTTAATTTAGATAAAACAGGATATCGTTTTCTAAATGCTATATCAGATCATGAAACACATTTTAAGCCTTTTAAAAAGACAGATTCTTATCAAGAAAATTTATTTATTAAGACTGTAGAAAAGCCTAAGTTATTGGATGTATCCTTTGAACTATTGAAAGAAGCTGTTTAAATGGTAGGGAGTGAGATAAATGAATAAGGATACTATCTATATCGTAGTGGAGTCTGGAACTGTAACAGAAGTATATTCTAATTCTGATACTAAACATAATGTTGTAATACTTGATTATGATGATGATTTTACCTCTGAGGATAATTTAGAGGATTTATACTGTATGATTATTGCTTTAAAATTGAAACCAATTTATGTACGTTAAATAATAAAGAGAGGATTGTAATTTAAATGGTTGATATAAGAAATAAAATAGAACTTAAAAATAAAAATGGTGATGTACTGATAGCAAGTGAAGAAGAGGTGCTGCAAGCTATTTATTCGCCTTTTTATTCTGTTTGTATATACTCTAGTTTATATGAATCTGTTTGTGGTCTAACTATTGAAGAAGAAACAGAAATTTATAATATTGTTCTCAATAATCGTGATATTGAGAGTTAGAGTTTTAACTTAAACAAAAATATTAAAAATTCTAGTTTATAATTTTATAGTCCTTCTTATTTAATATGTTATTATTAATTACATACACAAATCAATAGGGATAATGGGTTTTCTTCATGAGAGATACAATATTTTTTGCTTCGTTTTTTCGTTATTGTATCTTGCTATATCTTACTTACGCCATTGGTGTGGTTAATTGTAATAAGATAGTTTGTGTATGTATTTAATGGAAAGGTGTTACTAAATGTCCTTCTGCAGCATTTAGTAACACCTATTTTTTAATATATTATACTTAGGAGGGGTTATAAATGTTAATTACTAAGAACAACGATTTAAAAGGTTTACCAATAGATGTTAAAGACAGAATACAATTTCTATTAAACAATGTGGACTATATGCCTATTTATATTGCAAATATTGATCTAAATAAGGCTGAGTTTATAAACAAATATTCAGAAGGTTATGTTGAGGTATTTATACTTTATAACAATGAATCTGGAGCACATTATTTTTTCAGAGACGAAGAAACATTTTTACAAAATTCTGTGGATAGACTTAAAAATGATATTCTACAATCCTTTAATAGTGAAAGTTATACTTTTCCATTTTATGTTTGTACAAAAGACTTTAAGATTTTTTTGTTAAAAGAAAAGGATACAATGAATACCAAAATGCTTGGGTTTAGTGGAAGAAAATTTAGATTTTGTGATGCAAGAACTGGTGAGATTATAGAGTCTTGTAATGTATGGCATTGTGGTGATGTTCCAGAAAAAAGAAGAGATGAATTTAATGAATTTACTGTTTTTGATATTTTATCTTAATTTTATTACAAAATAAGAAAAGGGAGTGGGTTTAATGCTTGTATACGATTTACTTGTTTTATATCAAAAATATCTATTTAGTGGTCTTGATAGCGATGTTGCTTATAGACAAGCATATAAAGAATTAAGTGATAAATATGATGATGAACAGTTTAGATTATCTGGTGTGTCTTTATATACTTGATATATTCATTTTTATGTATTCTTTATATAACTATTATTTATTAAATAATGAATAATTTTTTAAAGGAGGAAATAGAAATGAAGTTATATCTTGCAGTAACACCAGATGAATTAGAATTACCTTTGGGGGTTTATGATTCCGCCATTGAATTGGCTAGAATATTTGGAATAAATGCACAAGGCGTTCGTACAAGTATATTTCGTAATCAATCAGGATTACATAGAAGTGCAAAATTTATAAAGGTTGAAGTAAATTTAAAAATAAACCCTAACACTGGTGAAATTCAGGATTGTAATGATAACGAATAAAATTATCAATTTAATTACATTATCATATTTTTCTTCTACGATTAATAAAAAGAAGATTCATATTCACATATAAGAGAACTTGGAATAATAAATTCAAGTTCTCTTTTTTTTTTTATTTTGGGTTGTCTTTTCCTTTTAAGGTTTTTATGCTATACTATTATTATGGTGGTGGTGATTGATTTGAAAAAATTAAATAAAATGAATTTTAATCCAGTTAATGCTGCTACGATTAAAACGATACTCAATGATGATGAACTGATTGCAGATTCTCAATTTAAAATTATATTTACAGAACCTAAAGTTTCTATTAATTTATTACAAACCTTAATACCTTATTTAAATACAGATGACAATAAAAGTGTAGATACCATATTAAAAGAATGTGTCTCAACATATCAATTTGATAATAAAGAGTTATTAGGAGTACCTTTGGAAGAGAGAGCAAAAATTATTTTAGAGAAACCGTCTGAATTAACAACAGGTGGAGGAAAAACTTTTCGCTATGATGTTTTGTTTGATTATAAAATCGGTTCAATGGAGAAAGATTTATATACTATTAATTTTGAAATGCAGAAAAAAGATAAAGAATATGATATGCTGGAAAGAGCATTATGTTATGCCATGACTTTATCTTCTAGTATTTTAAAAAAAGGAGATAACTACAATAAACTTCATAAAGTATTTAGCATTTGGTTTCTTAATTTTAATTACTTTGATGATGATATAGCTGTACATTCTATTGCACCTAGAATATATTATAATAAGAGCGAAGATATCTTGACAAAGGATATGTCTAAACAGACTACGCCAGTATATCATCCAAATGCTGATTTAGTAGAAGTTGTTTTTATTGAGCTAACGAAAAGAAAAAAAGTAAGAAATTCAGAAAAACTTAAGAATATATTGGAAGCTATGTGTGCTAATGAAGATAAATTTAAAACAATAAAACTTTTATTTGATTTGACAGACGAGGAGGTTGAAGCTATGTTATTACAAAAAGATTTTGTAGATGAAGTTCGTGAAGAAGGTAGAGCAGAAGGTCGTGAAGAAGAGAGAAAAAATATAGTTAGACTTATGTTATCTAATGGAATGACTGAAGACCAGATATCTAAGATACTATCTATTTCTATAAATGAAATAAAAACTATTTTAGAAAAGTAATATAGATGTAAATAAAATAAAAAGGACAAGAGATTTAAAAACACTCTCTTGTCCTTTTTATTTTATTTACGTAATAACAATGAGAGAGGAGATATTTACAATGGTACATCCATTTATAAAATGGGTAGGTGGTAAAACGCAATTACTGAATGACCTACGCAAATACTACCCATTTTCTCATTATAATAATATTTATAAATATGCTGAACCATTTGTAGGTGGTGGAGCAGTCTTATTTGATATTTTAAATAGTTTTGAATTGCAAGAAATTTATATTAGTGATGCTAATTCTGATTTGATTAATACCTATCAAATTATACGAGATAGGCCAAATGACATTATAACAATTTTGCAGAATTTACAAGATGATTATTGGAATATTGCTTTAGATAAGCGTGGATATTATTATTCTAATATCAGAGATCAATATAATAATTTACGAATATTAAATAAGGATAATGATTTTTTAAAGAAAGCTGCTTTCTTTATATTTCTAAACAAAACCTGTTTTAATGGTCTATATAGAGTTAATAAACATGGCGACTTCAATGTTGCCATTGGGAACTATGATTTTCCTATTATTTGTGAAAAAGAAAATATATTAAATGTATCTACAAAATTACAAAAAATTGAAATTGTAAATGGAGACTATTATAGTTGTCGTTCTTTTGTTGATGAGAATACTTTTGTTTATCTGGACCCGCCTTATGTGCCATTATCTAGTATAAGTAATACGATTTCCTATACAACAAAACATTTTGGATATCAAGAACAGTTAAGGCTTGCAGATTTTTTTATGGAATTAAATTTTACAGGAGCTAAACTTTTAATGAGTAATTCAAATCCTAAAAATAGTAATGAGTATAATGATTTTCTTGAAGTTATATATGATGGCTTTGATATAAAAAATGTTACTGCTACAAGGTCAATAAATAGTAATACGTATAGAAGGGGAAGAGTAGGTGAACTTTTAATCTCTAATTATTCTCTAGATAACATCTAATTAACATTATTCTTTATTTCACATGTAACTATATTCACATTTAATCTGTTTAGGATAGTATTATGTAATATAACAAAACAATATGATGATTAAGAAAAGATGGAGTGTATATCTATGCCAATTAGTCTACAAAAGGGACAAAAAGTTGATTTAACTAAAACGAATCCAGGTTTAAGACAAATTTGTATTGGTCTGGGTTGGACGTAAATAGATATGATGGTGGGAGTGCTTTTGATTTAGATGCAGCAGCCTTTTTATTAGGTGAAAATGGAAAAATAAGAAAACAAGGTGATTTTATCTTTTACGGCAATCTAAAGCATGATAGTGATGCAGTAATTCATCAAGGAGACAATCTAATTGGAGAAGGCGACGGTGATGATGAACAGATTATTGTTGATTTATCTAAAGTTCCAAATGATGTACAAAGAATTGACTTTACTGTAACCATTTATGAACCAGAGTTAAGAAATCAAAACTTTGGACAAGTTTCAAATGCTTATATTAGAGTAGTTGAGGCAGCAAACAATAGTGAATTGATTCGCTATGATTTGGGAGAAGATTTTTCTATTGAAACAGCAGTTGTAGTAGGAGAATTATATAGAAATGGTGGCGAATGAAAATTCAATGCCATTGGCAGTGGTTTCCAAGGTGGCTTGGCAGCACTTTGTGGTAACTATGGTGTTGATGTTGCTTAAATAGAATAATTGCTGGCGGGATATCTATTATCCCACCAGCAATTATGTAAATATGTAATCTTTTATAGAGGGGCATAGGTTGAGATTATTTTCCTCCTTTTTAATTATTACATATTTTTATGAACGGTAATCTATAAACTTGCTTGATATCGAATTTGCAATCTGTGCCTCTCTATAAGAGATTGATATTTATATTTAAGGAGGTTAATACATGAAATCACTTTCTCTTATAAACAATGACTCTAAAGAACAACATGTATTAGATATTTATCTTAATACAATACTAACAAGCATATTATATAATAAAGGATATGAATATGTTGAGGAAAAAATGGAATTAAGTTGTTGTGCTGATAGAAAGGCTACAACAACTTTTTCATTATCTAAATCAAAAATTATATATCATTATTTATGCCATTTAATGAATAATGATAGAAACACTATACTTAATTATAGGGGGTAATTTTTTATGTGTACTAACA
Source organism: uncultured Clostridia bacterium (assembly GCA_944384265.1). Lineage (GTDB taxonomy): Bacteria > Bacillota > Clostridia > Lachnospirales > Anaerotignaceae > Coprocola. The sequence goes on along the minus strand of CALWSR010000002.1, from coordinate 13,851 downwards.
ATACTGAATTTCAACGTGGTTATGACACTGGAATACTAAAATCAATGCAAAAAATATATTCTTATTTTACTACGAATGGTTTATCTGATATAGAAGCAAAAGAACTTGTAAATAATATTTTTGAATTTACTACAAAAGAATCAGATGCCCATATTGCAAAAAGATATAAAAATTCAAAATGTCATACTCCTTTAGAAAAGGAATACGATCATGCTACTGATACTATTATAAAAGTCATGATAACGCCCTTTCCCTGGGAATAGATATATTTTTTTAACTGAGAAAAAAAGAGGGTGTGGTGATGCAGCAATCAATTGATATCTTTGAGTATCTAACAGTTAAATCAGGATTAAACTATATTTCTGATTTAACTGTTAGATGTAATTTTATACGTGCAAGGGGCGCTCTTCGTAATATACCTGAGCACTACTATTCATTGAAAGAGTGGAAAGATTTATATAATTATGTTTCTGGAAGATATTGTAAATTTAATAGTATACCTGAAATAAAGAATGCTTTAATGAAAATTTAATTACTAGGGGAGGTGTATTGTTTTTCACAATACACCTCCCCTTTATTTTTAGTATAATTTTTATAAAGGGGTGATTCTATGATTAAAAAATACAAAAATATGTTATATTCAGTGGTTGCATTATGTACTCTTATTACAGCTTGTAGTCCAATAGAGTCTATAAATTTATTGGAACAACATAATAAAATAGAAACTGTACAATCAGAAAATTCAATACGAAGTATCATAGAAATTCCAGAATTTACTGAAGAACCCTTTGTTATTTTAAATAATAATCAACCTGATTTTGGAGATATAACATTAGTAGATGGCTCTTTTGAATTTTATAATGATTTAGATGCATTGGGGCGTTGTGGTGTAGCAGAAGCAAATATTGGAATTGATATTATGCCTACAGAAGAAAGAGGTTCTATAGGTCAAATAAAGCCAACTGGTTGGCAAACAGTAAAGTACGATTTTATTGACGGTAAGTATCTATATAACAGATGTCATCTAATAGGTTTTCAATTAGCTGGTGAAAATGCAAATGAGAAAAATTTAATTACTGGTACAAGGTACATGAATGTGGAAGGTATGCTGCCATTTGAAAATATGGTTGCTGATTATGTTAAAGAAACAGAAAATCATGTTTATTACCGTGCAACACCTATTTATGATGGAGATAATCTTATTGCAAAAGGTGTACAATTGGAAGCAAAATCTGTCGAAGACAATGGAGAAGGAATATGCTTTAATATTTTTTGTTATAATGTTCAACCTGGTGTATTTATAGATTATAGCACAGGGGAAAATGAGGAAGATAAGTCAGTATCTGATGAAGACTCTAATAGTGTGGCAGAAGAGAGTGTGTTTATTCTAAATACTAATTCTAAAAAATTTCATACTATAGATTGTTCAAGTATCAAAAAAATAAAAGCTGATAATAAAAAAGAATATAGTGGCAATAGCAATGATTTGGTACATGCTGGTTATTCTGCATGTGGAATTTGCAATCCATAGCTTGTTTTAATTTACATTGTGCTATGTTATAATTATGTAGAGGTGATAAAGTTGAATGATTTTTATTATATAATGACAAAAGATATTGGAGTTGGTCCTCATTTAATTGGTAAATTAGAAAGACTGTCTAAAGATGAATATCAATTTCAATATTTAATAAAAGATAAAAAATTCCCTAATATAATGGTACATATACCAAACATGGACGATACACAAAAAATATATAATACAGAAGAAACATGGAAAGGTGTTATGAGTAGAGTTGTACCAAGTAAAGATAGCTGGGCTTGCAAAGAAATTGAAAAAGAACATGGGTTAGATCACTCTAAATATAATGTTTGGGATTTTCTAGATTATTTGTATAACTTCCATACCAATCTCGTAAAAAAAGTTCATAGACGATTACCATTTCATGACCCTTATGAACGTGTATATTTTTATAAAGAACTTCCAAGGAGGTTATTTAGATATGATGAATAACTGGACACCAATTGATGAGGAGACCTTTGGCACTACTGATAATATGGTTTGGATGGAAAGTGATTCAGGTAACAGAGCATTATTTAAACCAGATATTAGTGGTGATGATTATTTAATAGAATTAAATGTATATAGGTTAGCCTGTTTTCTTGAAATACCATATTCTAAAGTATTGCCATATACTTTAGATGGATTAACTGGTTTTCTATCTATTGTTGAGGATACTAAGAGATATCACAGAGTAAACGGTGCAGATCTTTATAGAAATGGAGAAAAGTGTCTATCTTGATTACGGCACAACGCATCTAAAAGTGCTACCATGCACAAATCTTTAAAACATCCATCACTAACTATTAGTCGTAAACCTTCTAAAGAATAATCAATTTCATCAGAATATTCAGTCTTACCTGCACTAATTGGTCTACTATGACACATTGGAAATATAGATTTTTTATTGAATCTAAATGGGAATATTGTTTCAGTTGCACCATTGTATGATACTGTTATGTCTTTTTCTAATTCCATGACAGAATCAACTATGTTAGGTATTACTAATACTAAAGTTTGGAAACATAAAGAAGTGATAGATTACTTAAGTAATATTGATTTTATGCAAGACACTTTTTCTTTATTGAAAGATAAAAAGTTTGAGCTTTTTTGCGATAATTTAGAATATGGAAATTTTATTTTTAGTAGAGTAAAAACTTTAGTTTGTGTTAAAAATTCACTTAATAAAATGAGTCTATATAAATCGAAATAAATAATAGAATTCATTTTTGCTGCATTTTTAAGAAATATATAAATATATTAAGAAAATTATGAGAGTATAGAAATTATGTTATGTTTATCTATAACATAACATAATTTCTATACTCTCTATTTATTTATAACACAATAAAAAAGGAGGTGACTATTTATACACTGGAAAGCCTACAACATAAGGAAAGGAGATTACTTTTTATGTCAGAGTGTAGAAAACATATAAAGTGTAAAAAGATTTTTGGCAAGGTTATAGGTGTGGATTTAGATGGTAATTACATAACCGTTGTTAATAATACTACATATATTTTATATGACAAAGATATTGACATTAAAGAGAATAGAAAAGTTATACTTTATGAATTACCTGATGGTATTTTATTAAGTAAATTAACTCCTAGTCTGGGTATAGAGGCTGCTAATAGCATATCAAAAGAGGAGTATGAAAAGACATTAGATGATTCAACATCTGAACAAATTATAAAAAAATCTATTTTAATAGGAAGTTATGCAGGAGTAGCAATCGCTATTTTGGAGTTAATTACTATGCTTATTCTCTATATAGTTGATAAGACTTATATTTCATATGGTTTTGCATTATTTTTATTTTTACCTATTTCTGTATTCTTAGTGTGGTTGGTTGTGAGTACATGTTATGATTTTATTATGCATAAAAAATATGCAAGATTGGACCCACAAGAATATTTTGAAAAAACAGGAGAATTAATGCAGGAAGAGATATATCAGATGTGTGAATACCGGTTAAAAAAGATTTCTTATAGCAAACATATGAATAAATCAATCTATTAACTAATTTAATTTGTGGTTGTAAGCATTTTTAAATATATGATGTTTACAGCCACAAAATATGTTATACTTAATTAAATGGGCATGAATATAGTAAGGAAGTGATAACTTGAAACGAATGAATTTATTTAATAAATCTAATTGTTTTTTAGACCTTAAAGAGTATCAAAGGTCACCATCACCTGGAGTAAATGCAAGTAGACCAAAGTACCAAATAACAACTCCAAACGGAGACATTTATTTTAAATTTAAAATGACAGATAATGAAATAGGAGCAGAATTATTTGCATATCATATTGGCCAATTATTAGAGATACCTGTGGCACGTACAGAATTAGCTACATATAAGCAAGAGATTGGAATAGCAAGCTATGACATAGGTTATTTTACTGAGCCAGATGATAGTATTTCTTATTCTATAAAAGATTTTATAAAAGTCAATGGATTTATAGAAATGTGTTTGTTTGATTATTTAATTATGAATGAAGACAGACATGCTGGTAATTGGGGAATTATAAATGATTCAATAGCACCATTATTTGACCACAACAATTGTTTTGGTGGAAGTGAAGGATTTGTAGATTTAGAACACTTTATGGTAACAGTTACATCAGCTTTTTATGTTAATACCGAATACCAACAACGTCATGATTTAATATTAAAATTTTTAGTTGAAAATTTCAATAAAGAAGTTATTTCATTTGTAAAGAAACTTGATTTATTGAAACCAATAAATGATATAGCATTAGATTATTATAATAAACAGATTAGTTTTAATCTTAATCATATTCTTAAACAACGTATAGAGTATATGAATAGGAAAGTGAGGGAATTTTGTGAATGACAAAATCTTTATTATGAATTTTAAAAATGAGTGTATAGGTTATATTGAGAGAAGTGAAGATGTATTTATTCAAAACTATCAAGGAAAGATAGAAGAATTTTCAACATTGCCACGAATTATGCAAGGGATTGCACCAGAACCAACACAATTTCCTGCAGCAAATGATGTATTAGAATATTATAACATGAAAAAACTGGATGTGTGGGAATATTTAAAAAGAAGTAATGGATTTAAAAATAGTAGAGATATATGGTTTATGGCAGAACCTAAAGGAGAAGTATGGATTCCTCTTGTTGTTGGAATGCAAAAATATAGTAGATATGATAATTGGTTTCAGAGAAATGATAAAATTAAAATTCAAATGAATGGATTTGCTAATGTAAATAGACATTCTATAGATATTTTACCTCCTTGCATTATTCCATATTTGAAAAAAAGTGATATAAGTAGGTTCAGTACAACTCAGGGTTATGTTTATGATATTAGAGATTTTCCTTCGGTTAGGGGACTAATAGGAAGATTAATTTTTTATTTTGATAATTAAGATATATTAGTATGTATGCTAAAAAAGAACATTAAAGTTGAAAATCATTTTTTGTCAACTTTAATGTTCTTTTTTATATTTAACAATAAATATCTAACATTTATATTAAGGAGGTTTTTTTATGGTTATCCAAGATTGGCTGGGAGAAAATAATGAGGTAGGAATTGATATTTGGGAGAAAAAATATCGACAAAATAATGAGTCATTTGATGACTGGATTGATCGTGTAAGTGATGGTGATGAACAAGTTAAAAGTTTGTTATTACAAAAGAAATTCTTATTTGGTGGAAGAATCTTATCTAACAGAGGATTACATAAAAAAGGGTTAAAGTCTACATATTCTAATTGTTATGTAGTTTCCCCTCCAGAAGATAATATTGAGTCTATATTTGAATGTGCATCTAAATTGGCAAGGACATTTAGCTATGGTGGTGGGGTTGGTATTGACATTTCAAAATTGGCTCCTAATGGTGCTGTAGTGCATAATGCTGCAAAGCATACTTCTGGTGCAGTTTCTTTTATGGATTTATTTTCACATATTACTGGACTGATAGGGCAAAATGGTCGTAGAGGAGCTCTAATGATTTCTTTGGATTGTACACATCCTGACTTGGAAGAGTTTATTAATATTAAATCAGACCTTGAGCGTGTTACAAAAGCTAATATTTCTATAAAGATTACAAAAGATTTTATGGAGGCAGTAAAACAAGATTTGCCATTTACTTTATCTTTTACAAGAGAAGAAACGGGCGAGACAATAGAGAAAACTGTACAGGCAAGAGAATTGTTTCATAAGATTGCAAAAATGAACTGGGATTATGGAGAGCCTGGTTTTTTATTTTGGGATAGAATAAAAGAATGGAATTTATTGAGTGAAACAAAAGAATTTGAATTTGCTGGTACAAATCCATGTGCAGAGGAACCATTACCAGCTGGTGGTAGTTGCTTACTTGGTAGTATAAATTTAGCAGAATTTGTGACGGATGATAATAAATTTGATTTTGACGATTTTAAACAAACTGTAGATATAGCAGTACGTGCCTTAAACAATGTATTAGATGAAGGTTTACCATTACATCCATTGGAAGAACAAAGAACAAGTGTGCATGATTGGCGTCAGATAGGACTTGGTATATTTGGTTTGGCAGATATGCTGATTAAATGTGAGCTTAGATATGGTAGTGTCGCATCTATTAGTCTATGTCAGAAAATAGCAAAATGTATGATAGAAACAGCTATTGAAACTTCTAATGATTTGGCAGAGAAGATTGGATGTTTTCGTTCCTGTGATAAAGAAGCGATAGTAAATACAGAATTTTTTAAACATCTAGATAACCCAATATTGAAAGAGAGAATTCTAAAATATGGTTTAAGAAATTCTCAATTATTAACAATTGCACCTACTGGAACATTGAGCACAATGTTGGGAGTGTCTGGTGGTATCGAGCCTATATTTGATAATTTCTATACAAGAAAAACAGAGTCTTTACATGGTGCTGACCATTATTACAAAGTGTATACTCCTATTGTCCAAAATTACATGTCCAAGTATGGCCTAACAGATGATAAAGATCTGCCTGGCTATTTCGTTACTTCCAGTAGTATTCCATATGAAAATAGAATATTAATGCAATCTACATGGCAAATGTACATAGATGCTTCTATTAGTTCAACTATCAATGTACCTGAGGATTTTACTGTGGAAAATGTGGAGAAGTTATATAAGTTTGCATATGAGAAGGGGTTAAAAGGTGTTACTCTGTTTAGAGATAATTGTAAGCGAGTAGGTGTTTTGACAACAGAAAGAAAAGAAGAGACTAAAGAAGAAAAGCAAAAATTAGATTTCTTAACACCTAATTCAAGAAAAACGCTTGGAACACTGGAAGGAAAAACATATTGTAAAAAATGTGCGTGTGGTACTTTATATATAACAATTAATCATGATAGTGATGGTAATCCTATTGAATGTTTTATTAACACATCTAAAGGTGGCATATGCCAAGCAAATACAAGTGCAGTTGCTAGAATGATTTCGCTAAATATGCGTGCAGGCGTAGCAATATCAGAAATTGTAAAACAATTACAAGGTATCACATGCTCAGCTTGTATTAAAGTAGCTACGAAAGGGGAAGCAATAAGTGGTATATCTTGCCCTGATATAATTGGAAAAGCTATTTCCGATTTTTATATTAAAAATAATACTGGTAGTATACCTTCTGATTCTAAAGTTGATACTAAGTTGGTATGTCCAGATTGTAGAAACAATTTAGAGTTTTCTGGTGGATGTGTTATCTGTACAAATTGTGGTTGGAGTAAATGCAGCTAATAATAAATATAAATACACTTAGTGGGGAGTTATCCCCACTTATTTTTTTGGAGGGACTTAGATATGAATAGAAATGAGAAATGTTTTTGTGGAAGTGGTAAAAAGTATAAGCATTGTCATATTGATATAGAAGAGAATAGTGTTATAGGCGATTTAGTATTACTTTATAATAAACTTGATAACTTGTTGAAAAATAGTAAAAAACCAGCAAATTGCCACGCTGGTTGTTCTAATTGTTGTTATCATATGTTTCCAGTGCCGCTTACAGAATTTATATATGCTTGTTATGGCTATAAAAAATTATATGGAAATAATAGTATTGAAGCTATTATAAATAAGGGGTATAATTTATACATGGCAGCCCTAAAAAGTTTTCCAAAGGTGACAGAGATTTGTAAAAATATGGAAAGTATTACATCAATGGAGGAATACTTAAAATACTTAGACTCATCTTTACTATTAATGGAAATGGCAAAATTACCTTGTATATTTCTAAATGAAGAAACAAATTTATGTACTATATATAATTACAGACCATCTGTATGTAGATATCATGGTATCGCTTGTTTTTCTCTTGAAGATGATACTGATAGAATACATACTTGTGATGTGATTCCGAACGGTGTTCCGATTTCTGATTTGATAAATTTAGATCCTATTTATGATGAATTTATGGAACAATCATTTTTTAAAAGCGAAAAGTATGATATTACAATGTTTGATTCGTTATTCCCTATGTTCTATTTTTGTTACTTATTCTTTACAGGAAAAGATAACTTTAGATTTAAATTTGATTTAATGCAGAAATGCAATAGGTCAGATTATGCTGATGGTATGTTTGAACGCAATAGAAAACGAATATAAGGAGATATAAAAATGATTGATTATCTGAACATAATGATGAACTTACAGAAAAACGATGAATATATAATATCCAAATTAACTATTTTTTATGAATTTTATAGTATAGTTGACACTAATGAATTTAACAAACTTTCTATTGAAAACATTAATGATATAATTGATTTCTTACATTCTGTTTATATTGAATATAAACACTCTAATTATATGTATCCAAAATTATCAGATGCAGCATTGGAAGTGTGTAATGACGATCTGAGATGTTTATTAGATATAATATTGAATGGAACTTCTGATGATAAATTTAATTTGGAAAAAAAGATTATAGATAAATTGGATAAAATGAGGTGATTTTAATAATGTTAAAAGCTTTAGAATTTAATAATAGTAAAAAACAAATTATCACTCTCTATCATGGTTCAAAGAGTGGTATCCAAAATAATATTAGACCAATAAGTAGAAAAATTTGTGATTTTGGGAAAGGTTTTTACATGGGGACTAACATACAACAACCATTAACATTAATTTGTAATTACACATCAGCACAGATATACACTTTAAATTTAGATTTATCAAATTTGAAAATATTAAATTTTGAACTGGATTTAAAATGGGCATTTTTTATTGCATATAATAGAGAAAAATTAGAAGAGTATAGAAATACTAACTTTTATAAGTCTATTTCTGATTTGTCTAATAATTGTGATTTAGTTATTGGGTATATTGCAGATGATAGAATGTTCTATGCTTTGGAAGAGTTTTTCCAAAATAATATAACAGATAAAGCTTTATTGAAGTCATTATCAGCATTAAAATTGGGAAAACAATATGTAGCAATTACACAAAAAGCTTGTAATCATATTCAAATTTTAGATCAACATTTGATAACAGAAAATGAAAGAAAGGCATTACTTATTGAACAAAAAACAAATAGAATTAATGGTATAAAATTATCAAAACAGATATGCAAACAATATAGAAGAGAAGGCAATTATTTCGATGAGATAATCGATTTATATCACGGAGGTGATTTTTATGATACTTGATGATTGGGAGTTGCAACAATGTGTTATACAAGGTCATTTATTTGAAAAAGTAGTCGCATCTAATAGGGATTCTAAAAAGTTTGTGAAAGCATTTATGAATAGCGATGTAGCTAAACATCTTGATTACCCGTATGATAGTTTACAATGGATGGGAGAGGCGTATATATTTGATGCTTTACTTGATGAAGTGGATTTAGAAACTGTTTATATTGAAGATGGTGATAACTTAAAAGAAGTTATGTTTTGGATGGGATACATCTATAGATATTGGCATTTCTATACAGGAGAGAGTAGTGCTGAAATCTATAAGCAGGCTGACTATGATATAATGCTACAAACTTATTATGGTTATCATACACTAGATCCAAGAATGGTTGTGGATAGGTATAAAGAAGCGATAAATAATAAGACTTGAGTATTATGTTTTATATTTTATTATTTATGTACTATCATAAACATTTATATTATTTACTATTAAATAAACCTAAATTAAGAAGGGTGCTTTGGCACTCTTCTTAATTTATTACTACTTAATATAATTATAGTGAGGAGAAAGGAGATCTTTGTAGTGAGCTTTTGGAAGATGAAGGTGATTATATAGAGTATTTGGAAATTCCTGTAACTATAGATTATCTATCCTGTAATTATCCAACGTGTCTGCCGAATTTGAAAAAATTATTTATTACTCCGTATGATGGTGAACTATGGGATGATTCAGAATATGGAGAAATATTATTTGGACATGGAGCATTTTCTGAATGTGAAAAATTAGAGGAGGTACATCTATATAGACCTATGTGCTTTGTAAACAGGTTGCTAAAAGCTAGCTGGGAACAGCCATTTGAAAAATCTAAAAAAGCTACATTTTATTATCATTTTGATTATATAGAAGCAACTATGGACTTGCTCTTTAATGAGATAAATAGATGGGGATTAGAGTATAAAATTATTGAGCATGAAAAAGAAAAATATTCTTTTCGTAAACCCTATCATTTATAATTTTAAAGGGAGAGATTATTTGAGACCAGAAAGCTGTAAAAGAAAATAGTCTAATGCTAGACTTTTTATCGATTCGGATATGTCTCTTGTATACGAGATGGTAAATTATATAATGCAGTTATATAATTATCAAAGATCTAATCAGTGTTAATTTTCACTAAAACCAAATTTTAATATTGAAATTATGTATATAAGAACGAGGAATTGATAAAGAAGCAATTCCTCGTTCTTATATACTTTACAATTAGAGAAAGGTGGAATATTTATGTTACAAGAAAATTTAGTAAGTAAAGTTTATTCTATTGATGATTTTAAAGATGGTTTTAAGGTATCTGGAAGGTTTGACACATATACTTATTCTGAAGAACAGATCACAGAGGAAGTATATGAATTGGCAGTAACAGCTTATAACTATTTGAATGATTATGTAAAAGATATAAAAAATAATAATTTTGATGAAGAGTATACTTATGAAAAATTACTGGAAGAGCTTGTTTATACATTTGGTGAAAATATAACTGCAGAAACGATTAAAGAAGCTGAACAGAATTTAGGTGGATTTGTAGATTACTTTGGGATTTGTATCGATTCTGACATATCCCTTGTATACGAGATGGCAAATTATATAATGCAGTTATATAATTATCAAAGATCTAATCAGTGTTAATTTTCACTAAAACCAAATTTTAATATTGAAATTATGTATATAAGAACGAGGAATTGCTGAAGAAGTTATTCCTCGTTTTATTTTTTATGGACAAAAAATAGGAGGTACTACTATGTATTTTTATGTTGGTTGTATTGATGGTTCTGGTTGTGAGTTTGATACAAAAGAGAAATTTCTTGAGTACCTGATGGAACAAATAGAATTTGCAGAAGAACAAGGGGAAACATTTTTTGATATTGAAATTGTAAAGTGAGGTTTGATAGTTATGATAGAACAAGTTAAAAGTATTACTTACATATTGAAGGGAAAATCACCTAAAGAATGTAAATTTGGTGGGGATACCAATAATAATTGTGAAGATTGCATTTATAGTGGTGATTATTATTTTGATAAGGACAATGGTGAATGCGTTTTGCGTAACTAGATTTATGGAGGAATCTTTATGGAGTTTTATGTTGGTGAACTTTACAGTTCTGGTCACTGTTTTGACACAAAAGAAGAAGTATTTGAATATTTAGCAAGTTTGATAGAAGTAGCAGAGAAAAATGGAAAAGATTCTTTTGACATTGAAATTGTTAGTAAATTAAAGTGAAAATTTAGAATCTAAAAAGAAGGGGTTGGATTTTATGACAACAATGACAACATCTACAACAACTAAAAGAAATGCAAAACTTAGAAGAGTGGTGGAAGAATTAAAGTTTAATGGATTTTTGGTGAACATCAACCAATACATTGACGATAATCATCGTCAATGTTGCTGGTATAATGGAGTTGTTGCAACTATGGAAAATGATGAATATATCCTAGTTATAAGTGCTAAAAGTTGCCCTGAATTTAAGTTTACGTTGGTTGATGGCTTGAAAGATAAAACATATTCTGCGAATAAGAAAACAAATTTTGAATGTCTGAGACAACACTTTGAAAACGATGAGGAACTATTGAAAGCAGTAGATGATGGGCGACTGCTGTTTGATTGTGATTGCTATTTTACTTATAGTATATCTAGTCGTAAAGGTGCCTATGATCTCTGCAGAGATGCTGTGGATGATTCTTTGTCCTATGACATTCTAAAGTGCCTTGATGTGAACATCCTAAAAGGTTTGCTCACTAAACATGAAAATGATAATTGACCATGCTATACCATTGATGGTATAATTGGTATACTAATAAAGAAGGGGGTACACATTTTATTATGGAACTGAAACCGATTGTAAAAAAAGCAGTTGTGGGTGGAGTTGTGGCTGCTGTAATGTGTTCTAATTTTGGACCGTTGGCGAAAATGAATCTTACTGGATTTGACGTTTATGGCGCAGTAAACGCTATCTACCAATTTCAAAAAACAAAGGAATACAATGATAACTTTAATGATGTTAAGCAGTCAGATTGGTATTATGCAAGCGTGGCAAAAGCATACGCTTATGACCTTGTAAATGGTAAAAGTGATACAAAGTTTGACCCATCTGGAAATATTACTATTGCAGAGGCGATTACAATGGCTTCTAAATTGAACAGCTATGGTATGTATGGGGAATTGAGTGCAAGTATACAGATGGAAGCCGACCCATGGTATACACTGTTTGTGCGTTATGCGGAAACAAAAGGGATTATAAAGACAGGAGAGTTTGCTGGGGAATACAATAGACCTGCTACGAGAGATGAGTTGGCACACATCTTTGCAAATGCGTTGCCGGCAGAAGGTTACCAGCAGATGAATGTTGTAAAGACCCTGCCTGACATTGATGCATCTAATAAGTACTACAATGATGTGGTGAAGCTATACAATGCTGGTATTATCTCTGGTAATGACTATTTGGGTACATTTACTCCGAAAGCAAACATTACACGTGCAGAAGCTGCGGCAATCATTTCGAGACTTGCATTGCCGAGCACTCGTGTGAAGCTGACATTCTGTGAAAGCATTGCATTCCCATCTAAAGATGATTCATTTGGTCCTCTTGATAAAATAGGAACACAAGTGGTGGAAAGACCGAAGGATGAGGATGATGTGGAGAAGGAGACACCATCAACCTCTAATAAGCCATCAACATCAACCTCAACATCGACCCAGAATCCTGGCAGAAATGAAAATGATGAAAACGATGAACAAAAAGATAATTCTGGGGATGCATCTAAAAATGAAGAACCTACAAAACCTCAGAAACCATCAAGACCTTCTTATGATGATGATGACTGGGAGGAAGAGGATAAATCATCAGAATCTTCAGAACCATTAAGACCATCATATGAGGACGAAGAGGGCGAAGAGGAAGAAGTTTGGGATTACAATGGTGTAATATATGATACTTATGAGGAATACTTGGATGCAATTGATAAAGATAAAAAGGCTGAAGATGCAGAAACAATTGCAAACTTTGCATCTGGAACTCTTGAACTTGTAAACGAGGCAAGAGCAGAGGAGGGATTACCACCACTCGAACTCGATCCCGATTTGGTAGAAGCTGCAGAGATTCGAGCACAAGAATTGAGTGAATTATTCTCACATACAAGACCAGATGGATCTCGTGGTACTTCAATCATAGATGATTTAAGAATTCCATGCACTGTAAGTGCAGAGAATATCTCTAGAGGAGGTGGAGTATCGATAAATATACAAGATTGGTTAGCATCCTCTGGACATCGTGCACAAATTATGGGCGAAAGATATCAAACATACGGAGCAGCAATATACCAGGATGATAATGGATCCGTCTTTGCTATACAGATATTCAATAGAGAAACACCATTTGATGATTAATATAAATTTATTGGGACACATCGGTGTCCCTTTTTTATTTCCCTAAATTTTATCCCTTCCATGTCCTACATTACCTTGCAAACTTGCACAAAAAAGTATAGCCAAATTTTTTAATAATTTGTCATACTTCGCTTCATTCCTGTTGCTTTTGTATTAAAATGTGATATAATATTCTAATAAAGGATAATATTTAATTATCCTTACGATTAGTTGATAGTTGGGTACAAGTATA
>CALWSR010000001.1 GCA_944384265.1 uncultured Clostridia bacterium | reverse complement strand
TTCTCCCTTTTATCAAAGCCGCCCTACAGCTTTTCGTTGTTATTTTTCAGATTCTTTATTTTTCGTTTGTTTATTTAAAGTAACCTCTTTTTTACTGTGTCTAAAAAGACACTTTCTCAGCAAAAAAAACTCCCATTGGAGAACTCAGACCAATATAATCTACAATCTTTTGTATCTCTCCTTGTGTAAACTCTGAATATCCGTTACACTTTCTATAAAAAGCAGAACGGCTTATTCCAAGGTCAGCACATAATTTTTTAATTGTAATGCCTCTGCTTTTCATTTCATATTCCAATTTGTATTTATCCATAATATCCCTCCTCTGTGTCTTATAAGACACCTTTAATATAACATACATCTTTTTTGTTGTCAATATATTTTTGTCTTTTTAGACACTTGTTTTTTCTTTTTTTATATTTTTGTTGCAAAAAAGACACAAATAATATATACTATTATTATCAATATAAAGGAGTGACTTATTATGAATATGGGTCAAAAAATATATCAATTAAGAAAAGAAAAAGGCATGACATTAGAAGAACTTGGAAATAAAGTCGGTGTTGGAAAAAGCACTGTCAGAAAATGGGAAAACGGTATCATTGCCAATATGAAAAGAGATAAAATTATAAAAGTCGCCGAGGCACTTGGAACAACACCCAGCTATTTAATGGGTTGGGAGGAAGAACACGAATCATATGACGAAAAGAACAAAAATAAAGTAGATTTTGAAAATATTGATGGCATCTATCTTAGTTATGCCAAGGAAGCTCAAGAAAACGGAATAGACCCCAATGATATTAGATTAGCTTTAGATACGATAAAAAAAATTCGTGAAGAAAGTCGGTGAAATGATAATGAATTATTGTACCAAATATGAATTATATCAGACTGTTGCCCACATCAAAGCATCTCTTGGATTAGATACTGACAAATATAATATAGATTTAATTCCCCTTTTGAAAAACACAGGCATTAAAGTCGAAATTTTACCCTTTCAAACAGTAGGTTTACGTGGTATGGCAATTCCAGATAATGTACATGACATTATTCTTTTAAGCAGCAAAAGAAATTTAATAGAACAAAATTTTGACGCCGCACACGAAGTAATGCACTTAGAAATGCATCGACATTGTTGTTCTAAAGCATTTCATTGTTTTGAAAAAATTAAACCAAATCAGAATTCATATATTGAGTGGCAGGCTAATGAAGGAGCGGCAGAATTTTTTGTACCCTACTTAGTCTTACTGCCTATTATAAAATCAGAATACCATTTATTAAATAATTTAAGTTGTATAGAAGCATTTAAAAAAGAACTGGTATCTTTATTTAAAGTACCGGAAGCCGTTATAAAATACAGACTTGACAATTTAAAATATGAAATACAACAATATGTGTCAGGTATCCCTTTAGATGAAATTGAGGTATTATCTTTAGCAAAACAAAAAGAAAGAAATATTTTTTGTAAATCCTTAAATGAAATATCTAATGAAAATTTTAATCGTAAACTTTATGCATGGATTTCATACAAAAATCTTTCACAAAATATAGAAAATCAATATAATATTTTCTAAAAAAATTCTCTATATTGTATTACAGGAAACTTTAATACAAAAAACTATGTATTTAGGGTTTTTCTCTCTTTTATATGATATCAAAGCCGCCCTACGCTTTTCCTATTTTTATATGGAAAGGACTGATATCATATGGCAACCATCAGAAAAAGAGGTACTTCTTATCAAATCAGAGTGTCCTGCGGGGCAGACGTCAATGGCAAAAAAATCATAGAATCCATGACCTGGAAGCCGGAGCCTAACATGACGCCAAAACAAATTGAAAAGGAACTACAAAGACAGTCTGTTTTGTTTGAAGAAAAAATAAAAAAAGGTACTGTAAAAAAAGATAATAAAATCAAACTGCATGAATTTTGCACAACTTATTTAGAAATGCAAAAAAAGAAGCTTTCCCCTGTCACCTACTATCAATATGAAAAAATTATAGATAATTATATTATCCCTTCTTTGGGACACCTGAAGCTAAAAGACATTACACCTATGCACATTCAAAAGTTTATATACAATCTTTCTGAAGAAGGCATTCGAAGGAACGGAAAATATCAACCCCTTTCTCCCAAGTCTATCCGTACATATTATTCGGCACTGCAATCCATACTTCGTTTTGCCTACCGTATGAGAATCATTGAGTATAATCCAGCAACTGCACAAAATTTAGATTTGCCCAAAACTACATCACCACACACAGAAGTATTTGATGAAAAGCAAATCCAAAAAGTGCTTACTCTTTTGGAAAAAGAGCCTATTATGTGGAAAACACTTATACACTTAGCTTTGTGTACTGGCTGCCGTCGTGGAGAACTAGCCGCTTTACAATGGGAGGATATATTGTGGAAAGAAAATAAAATTAAAATCACAAAAAGTATTTATAAAACAAAGGGGGAAATCGGTATCAAATTGCCCAAAACAAAAAGCAGTATCCGCACCGTTTCCGTGCCTGCCTATTTGATGGATTTACTAAAACAGTATAAATCTTATCAATCTTCACAAATATTATGCTCGTCCACAAAAAGCAATCCGGAAAATATGCTTTTTACCAATCAAAAAGGCACCTATATTTCTCCGGAAGTTATTTATCAATGGTTTCAATCATTTTTAAATAGAAACGGATTACCTAAAATCAAATTTCATGCCCTGCGGCATACCTCCGCTACCATATTACTGGCAAACGGTACAAACATTAAAACCGTATCCTCCAGACTAGGACATACCAATTTAACCACAACAAACCGCTATGTCCATGCATTAAATGACGCTGATGTATCTGCCGCTGCATTGCTGGGCAATAAATTTGAAAACACAAAAGAAGGACAAGAGTGGGACAAGGCACTTTAATATAAAAGAAAATAAAATAAATAAAAGTGCTGAAAATGTTGATTTTTCAACATCTTTAGCACTTTTATACAAAAAGATTTATTTATAAATCTTATATGATTCTATTATAGAAGGCAATAGAAATGCTGTCAAATTTCTTTATTTACAGACATGAAAAAAGACTACCTGCCGATGATAGTCTTTTTCCACAAAGAGAAGGTATTTCTTATTGGGATTGCAGCAAATATGCTGCATTGTGAAAATATTGGGGAGTTTTCACACATTTATTATAACACCTCCCATATCATCTGTCTACCAATTTTTAAAAATTATAATGGTTTTTTTTTAATACAAATCACTTTTTATGGTTATTTTGTCTAAAAATGTTTCTTAACTTGTATAATCTGATAAAATTCTTGCTAAATTTTCATCCCCCGTTACAGAAATGCCATTGACCAATCGTTCTCTTTCCTCAACAGGCAAAGAAGAAAGGGGTGTATTTGTCATTTCATGCAGTATCACTCCATGCTGAGGTTCTTTATAAAATACTGCAATATAACCATCCTTTTCTCCAATGACATATTGTTCATTGCTTTTTGCCTCCACGGTTTTTCGCATCACTACCTCTTTGGAAGAAAAGGAAACAATTTGCCAATCGGTATACACCTTTTTCATATCTTCCAATGTCATATCCAACAAAAAATATGGTGGTACATCCTCCAGTGTTTGTGTCACTCCATCTTCTGTATAATAATATTCATATACCATTTTTGTAGAAGGTGTAATACGGGCTGTATCCGTTGCAACAGAAACACTCTCTTCCTCTGCCGCTTGTGCCGTATAAGGTATTTTTTGTATCTTTTTTTCATAAATACTTGCTGTGATAATACAACTGATGATACCAACCACAAAACAAATACAAATAATCCATGCCAATTCATTTTTTTTCATACAATCCCTCCTGTGCCATATCAGTAGTATGGACAGGCGTTTCCAATATTATGCAATAAAAAACGAATCTATAAAAATACCTATTCTACTGATATTAGAATAGGCATATTTTCAAATCACTCTGTAAATTCACCATATTTTCTAAAACGCTGATAGCGTTGCTCTAATAATTGTTCTGTGGAAAGTGCTTGCAGCTGCTGTAATTGTGAAACAAGCATTTCTTTTAATATGGCTGTGGTATACTCCAAATTTTCTGCCAGTCCTTCTTTTGCCTCTGGTATCATTTCTTCAATCACACCATTTTTTAATAAATCAGGTGCTGTCAGCTTCATCAGCTCCGCTGCATCAGCAGAACGCTCAGGAGAACGCCACAATATGCTTGCAAACCCTTCCGGAGAAAGCACAGCATACATACCATTGTCCAGCATCCACACTTTGTCTGCCAATGCCAGTGCCAATGCACCGCCGCTGCCTCCTTCCCCAATAAAAATGCTGATAATGGGTACTTTCAAGCCCGCCATTTCAATCAAATTTCTGGCGATGGCTTCTCCCTGTCCTCTTTCTTCTGCCCCCACACCACAGTAGGCCCCGGAAGTATTGACAAAAAGAATCACAGGACGATGAAATTTTTCTGCCTGCTTCATCAATCGAAGCTGTTTTCGATACCCTTCCGGATTTGGAGAGCCAAAGCTCCTTTTTACATTTTCTTCTATGGTATGCCCTTTTTGCACACCAATGACAGTCACCGGCTGGTTTTCCAGCATGGCAATGCCGCCCACCATGGCTTTGTCATCTGCAAAATGTCTGTCTCCATGCAGTTCAATAAAATCCGTAAATATCTGTTCAATAAACTCCAATGTCGTGGGTCTTGATACCATTCTGGATTTTTTGACAATTTCCATTGCTTTATTATCCATTTTCACAAGCCTCCTTTTGACAATGCAGTTTTAATATCTGTATCAATGTATTTTTCAGTTCTGTTCTTGGTACAATTTTATCCAAAAAACCATGCTCCAGTTGAAATTCTGCCGTTTGAAACTCATCAGGCAGTTTTTCATTTATGGTGCCTTCAATCACTCTCCTGCCTGCAAAACCAATGGTGGCACCCGGTTCGGATAATATAATATCCCCCAGGCTGGCAAAGCTGGCAGAAACCCCTCCTGTGGTTGGGTCTGTCATCACAGAAACATACAAAAGCCCTGCACCGGCATGACGCTGCAGTGCGGAACTTGTTTTTGCCATCTGCATAAGTGATATGATTCCCTCCTGCATTCTGGCACCACCGGAGGCCGTGAATATAATCACAGGCAATTTCTTTTTTGTCCCTCTTTCAATGGCTCTGGTAATTTTTTCCCCTACCACAGACCCCATAGATGCCATCATAAAATGACTGTCCATCACAGCCAATACTGTGTCATAACCGCCTATTTTGCAGCAGCCTGTCACAACGGCATCATTCAGTTCTGTTTTTTGCTGTGCTTTTTGTATGATTTTGTCATAGTCAGGATATTGCATAGGGTTTTTTGCCTTCATGTCAGTGTCCCACTCTTCAAAAGAACCTTCATCACAAATAAGGGCAATTCTTTCTTTTGCAGTCAATCGGAAATGATACCCACAGTTTGGACAAATTTTGTACTCGTTGATTTCCTTTGTATAAATTGTTTTATCACAATGCTTGCATTTCACCCACAAACCATCGGGTATGCTTGGAGTCTCTTCCATTGGCACAGAAACAGCTTCGGGAGGATTAATTCTAATGTAATTCTTTTTTTTAAATAATTTCATGAATGTTCCCTCCGATTATGATTTGATAATTTCGTTTGCAATAAAAGAAGTATCAAATTCCCCTTTTATATATTTTTCATTTGTCAGTATTTCTTCCATAAATTCAATATTGGTTGTCACACCCTCAATGACAAACTCGTGCAGACAGCGTCTCATTTTTTCAATGGCTTCTGTTCTGTTTTTGCCGTGAACAATCACTTTTGCCAGCATGGAATCATAAAAAGGGGGAATATCACAGCCGGCATAAATGGCACTGTCTATTCTTGTGCCCATTCCGCCGGGCATCAGCAAAAAGTCAATGTGTCCCGGAGAAGGTGCAAAATGAAATTTGGGATTTTCTGCATTGATTCTGCATTCAATGGCATGGCCATTGATGGCAATATCCTCCTGCTTTAATGTCAAAGGTTCTCCTGAAGCAATTTTTATCTGCTCTTTTACAATATCAATGCCTGTAATCATTTCTGTCACAGGGTGTTCTACCTGTATGCGTGTATTCATTTCCATAAAATAGAAATTACCTTCTTTGTCATACAAAAATTCTATGGTGCCGGCATTTTCATAGCCCACCGTTTTTGCCGCACGCACAGCAGCCTGCCCCATTTCATTTCTTGTTTTTTCAGAAATGGCAACAGAAGGAGCCTCCTCCAACACTTTTTGGTTTCTTCTTTGCAATGAGCAGTCTCTTTCCCCCAAATGGATGACGTTTCCAAACTGGTCGCCCAATATTTGTATTTCAATGTGTCTGGCCTGTTCAATGACTTTTTCCATATACATTTTGTCATCACCAAATGCCGCAAGGGTTTCGCTTTTTGCAGCTTCATAGGCCTGTATCAGTTCGCTTTCATTTCTGACAATGCGAATCCCCTTTCCGCCGCCGCCGGCAGATGCCTTAATCATTACAGGGTATCCGATTTTTTTTGCCATTTCCAATGCTTCTTCTGTGGTGTCCACAGTGCCTTCACTGCCGGGAACAATGGGAACATCGGCTTTTTTCATCATTTCTCTGGCATTGGCCTTGTTTCCCATTTTGTCAATGACTTCCGGAGATGGTCCTATAAACTGTATGTTACATTCTCGACACATTGCCGCAAATGTACTGTTTTCTGCCAAAAATCCAAATCCTGGGTGGATTGCCTGTGCCTGCTTTGCCACTGCCGCACTGATGATGTTTTCCATATTCAAATAGCTGTCAACTGCTTTTGCAGGGCCAATGCACACAGCCTCATCTGCTAACTGTGTATGAAGGGCATCTCTGTCCGGTTCAGAAAAAACGGCAACGGTTTCAATGCCCATTTCCCGGCAGGCCCGTATAATGCGTACAGCAATTTCACCACGATTGGCAATCAATACTTTACGAAACATTTACTAAAACACCTCCTGTGGAGAAATTATCCAATCAAAAATGTAAATTCGCCTTCAGCAGCCTTTTTATCTCCAACATAGGCAATACCCTTGCCAATGCCCGCATTTGTTTTCAGCTTGATGATGCTCACTTCCAAACGCAGCACATCACCCGGAACCACTTGTTTTCTAAATTTTGCTTTGTCAATGGCACCAAACAATGCAGTTTTTCCTTTATATTCCTCCATAGATAATATTGCCACTGCGCCTGCCTGTGCCATTGCCTCAATAATGAGTACACCAGGCATAACAGGTCTGCCGGGAAAATGTCCCTGAAAAAATGCTTCGTTTATGGTTACATTTTTCACGGCAACCACTTTTTCGCCGGGTACCATTTCTTCTATTTTGTCAATGAGCAAAAAAGGATATCTATGTGGTATAATAGACATAATTTCTTCTACATTCATCATTGTTATATTTCCTCCACTATTGAATTCTAAACAAAGGCTGTCCATATTCTACCAGTTGTTCATTTTCAGCATAAATCTCTGCAATTTCTCCGTCATAAGGACTGTCAATTTCATTCATAATTTTCATGGCCTCAACGATACAAAGAATATCACCCTTTTGTACCTTGTCGCCTATTTTGACAAAGGGGGCCTTTCCCTCTCCCGGAGCAGCATAAAATGTGCCTACAATAGGGGATTTTACAACATTTCCCCTTTGCTCCTCGGGTACTTTTGGCTGCTGCAATACAGCTTCCTCCATAGCAGGAGCTGCAACAGGCGCTTGTGCAACAGTCTGTACTGCAGGTGCTTTGGGAACAATGGGTGCAGAAACCTCTGCAGGCTGTATTGCCGCCGCCACATCTTTATTTTTACTCATTTTAATGGAAACATTATCCATGGTCAACTCAAAATTTGTCAGAACAGAGCTATTGATAATAGAAATCAGTTCTTTCACTTCTGTATAATTCATGTTCAATCCTCCCATTTTTTAAAGCAAAGTACGCCGTTGTGTCCGCCAAATCCCAAAGAGTTGGATAAAGCATAGCGAATGTCTGCTTTTCTGCCTACATTTGGCACATAATCCAAGTCACAGGATTCGTCTTTTTCTTCGTATCCTATTGTTGGAGGCAAAAATCCTTCTTCCAATGCTTTTACACAGGCAATGGCTTCAATGGCACCAGCCGCACCCAGCAAATGCCCTGTCATAGATTTTGTAGAGCTGACAGGCACTTGATATGCATATTCTCCCAATGCTCTTTTGATTGCCGCCGTTTCGCCGGCATCATTTGGCTCTGTGCTTGTGCCGTGGGCATTGATGTATCCCAGTTCTTTTCCAGTAATCCCAGCTTCCTCCATTGCCATTACAATGGCATTTGCCGCACCTTCTCCGTCAGGGCATGGGGCAGTCATGTGATAAGCGTCGCAAGTGGAGCCGTATCCCACAATTTCGCCATAAATTTTGGCACCTCTTTTTAAAGCGTGTTCCATCTCTTCCAATATGAGTATGCCGGCACCGTCGCCCATTACAAAACCGCTTCTGTTTTTATCAAAAGGTCTGCAAGCCTTTTTGGGGTCATCACAGGTGGTCAATGCTGTCAAATTGCTAAAACCTGCCAGTCCAATCTGTGTAATAGAATATTCTGCGCCCCCTGCAAAGCAAACATCCAAATAACCGTGTTTGATATTTCTGTATGCTTCTCCAATGGAATTGGTTCCTGTGGCACAGGCTGTCACAACAGATTCACAAGTGCCCTTTGCTTTAAATTTCAAAGCAATGTTGCCTGCCGCCATGTTTCCAATGGCCATGGGGATAAATAAAGGGGATACTTTAGAAGGTCCTTTTTCATTGAGCTTGATGATTTGTTCTTCAATGGTCCACAGTCCTCCAATGCCGGAGCCTACAATGGTGCCAAATCTTTCTGGGTCAACATCGCCCTCTTTCAGTCCACTCATTTCATAGGCCTGTGTTGCCGCTGCAATGCCGTATATGGAAAACATATCATTTCTTTTTGTTTCTTTTTTTGCAACATATTTTTCAGGTTCAAATCCCTTTACCTCTGCGGCAATTTTTACTTTAAATCCTTCTGTATCAAATTTTGTAATATAATCAATGCCACAGACACCGTTTTTAAGTCCCTCCCAATAGCTGTCCACATCATTTCCCAGCGGAGTGATAGCACCCATGCCTGTAATTACACATCTTTTCATGATTTACCTCCTTAACACATAATCATGCCGCCATTTACATGGATAACCTGACCTGTGATATAGTGACTTTTTGCTAAAAATACTGCTGTTTCAGCAATATCTTCGGGTTTTCCCAATTTTTTCATAGGAATTTGTTCTTCCAGTTGTTTTACAATTTCTTCTTTTAATACTGCTGTCATGTCTGTTTCAATAAATCCGGGCGCAATGGCATTGCAAGTAATGTTGCGGGAAGCCAGTTCTCTTGCAATGGCCTTTGTCATGCCAATGACGCCGGCTTTAGACGCCGCATAATTTACCTGTCCAATATTTCCCATGGCACCCACAACAGAAGAAATGTTTATGATAGTTCCTTTTCTTTGTTTTGCCATGTAGGTAGAAGCATGACGAGCCATATTAAATGTGCCTTTTAAATTAATGTCCAGCACAGCATCATAGTTTTCTTCTGACATACGTATCAAAAGGCCATCCTTTGTGATACCTGCATTGTTTACCAAAATGTCAATGCTGCCAAGCTTTTCTACGGTTGTATCCACCATTTCTTTTGATTTTGCAAAATCAGAAACATCGCCTTGTATTGGCAGACATTCTACACCATAGCTTTTGATTTCTGCAATCACTTCCTCAGAAACGCCGCTTCTATAATTGAGTGCAATGTTGCAGCCTTCTTTTGCAAAAGCTATGGCAATGGCTTTTCCAATTCCCTTTGCTGCACCTGTCACCAATACTGTTTTTCCTTTTAACATATTTTATTTCCTCCTTTGCATTATCCTAATAATTTTTCTAATGCTTTTTCCAATGTTTTTTGATTTTCCACATTTAATATGGCAGCACCTTTTATGGTTCTTTTTACAAAGCCGCTTAATGTTTTTCCGGGGCCTATCTCCACAAAAGTATCCACACCCTTTTGTGACAGTGTCAGTATGGTTTCTTCCCATCTGACAGGACTCATAACCTGTTTTATCAAAAGAGGAATAATCTCCTCACTATTTTCAACCTCTTTTCCTGTTACATTAGTAATAACAGGGATATTCATGTTATGTAATTTTAATTTTTTCAATTCTTCTGCTAATTTTTTAGAAGCAGGCTCCAGCAATGCAGTGTGAAAAGGTCCGCTTACATTTAATTTGGAAACAATTTTCGCACCTGTTTCTTTTGCCAAAGCTGCCGCTTTCTCTGCGGCCTGTGCTTCTCCTGCAATCACAATCTGCCCCGGCGCATTATAGTTTGCAGGGGCAACAAAACCATATTGCTGACATTTTTTACAAATATCTTCCACTTCTTCTCTTTCCATGCCAATGACAGCATACATACTGCCCTGTCCTTCCGGCACAGCTTCTGTCATAAAACGTCCCCTTTTTTGGACCAATCTAACGGCGTCTTCAAAATCAAATACGCCGCTTGCTGTCAAAGCACTGTATTCTCCAAGGCTTAACCCGGCAACATAGTCTGCCGAGATACCATTTTCACTCAGGCACGCCAATGCAGCCATGCTCATTGTCAATATAGCAGGCTGTGTAAATTCTGTTTTGTTTAACTCTGCTTCCTGCTCAAAACAAATATTGCTAAGAGAAAAACCAAGGGCATCGTCTGCTCTTTGAAACAGTTCCTTGGCACAAGCATACTGTTCCTTTAGTTCTTTTCCCATACCAACATATTGTGCGCCTTGTCCGCTAAATAAAAAAGCTGTTTTCATGATTTTTCTCCCATCATACCTTATTTTTTGACATTTTCTTATAATGATAAGCAAGGGAGCAAAACGCTCCCCATTGTTTTATCTCATCAAATTTACAGCATTTTTCATGATGCTTGTATATTCGCTGTAAAGCTCTTCAATCATCTCTTTTGCTGTTTGTTCTTTGCTTACCAAACCGGCAATTTGTCCAGACATAACAGAGCCGTTTTCCATATCTCCGTCATTGACTGCTTTTCTGAGTGCACCTCTTCCCAATTCTTCCAATTTTTCTGCTGATGCATTTTCTCTTTCCAATGCTTCATAGGCCCTTGCCATTTTATTGCGGATGACACGAACAGGGTGTCCGGTAGATAAGCCGGTTGTTGTAGTATCAATATCTTTTGCTTTCAATATTCTTTGTTTATAATTTGGGTGGACAGTACATTCCTTTGCTACAAGAAATCTTGTGCCAAGCTGAAAGCCGGATGCTCCCAGCATGGTTGCTGCCGCCATACCCCTGCCATCGGCAATGCCTCCTGCCGCAATCACAGGAATGTCAATGGCATCAACCACCTGAGGTATCAGTGCCATTGTGGTTGTTTTGCCAACATGGCCGCCGGATTCTGTTCCTTCTGCTATCACTGCATTGACGCCATCTTTTGCAAAGCGTTTTGCAATGGCCACCGAAGGGATAACAGGAATGACCTTTGCTCCCATTTCCTGAAAAGCCTTTAAATGTGTGATGGTACTGCCTGCTCCTGTTGTAATCACAGGCACCTTTTCTTCACACACCACCTTTGCAATATCATCAGCAAATGCAGATAAAAGCATAATATTGACTGCATAAGGACGGTCTGTCATCTCTTTGAGTCTGCGGATTTCTCTCCGACAGCCTTCCCCATCCAGATGGCCTGTTGCCAAAACGCCAAGCCCTCCGGCATTGGACACTGCAGAAACCAGCTCCGGAGTGGAAATCCAAGCCATAGCTCCCTGTATAATGGGATATTCTATTCCCAGCAGTTCGCAAATATTTCCATACATAATAATTGTTCACCTTAACCTTCAGACATTTTTATTTTTTGCTGTCTTCTACAATTTTCACAACATCAGCAACGGTTTTAATTGCTTCTGTATTTTCAATTTTTACATCAAATTCATCTTCAATATCATTGATAATTTGAAATAAATCCAAGCTGTCTGCTTCCAAATCCTCCATTACACTTGTTTCAGGTGTAATTTCAGCGATATCTTTTCCTGTTTGCTCAGCAATAATTTCTTTGATTCTTTCTAATACTTCCATTTTTGTTCCTCCTTAAAATTAAAAAAATAATCATTTGTCAGATTTTAACCAAAAGCCCACCCCAGGTGAGTCCGCCGCCAAAACCTGCCATCAATATATAATCTCCCTTTTGCAAAAGTCCCTTTTGCTGCATTTCATGCAGTGCAATGGGGATTGTTGCAGCGGAGGTGTTACTGTATTCAGCTATATTCATATAAAACTTTTCTAGTGGAATTTTTGTCTTTTTTGAAATCACTTCCACAATGCGAAAATTCGCCTGATGTGGTATCACATATTTCAAGCAGTCAGCAGAAATGCCGGATTTTTCAATCAAACCCAATATACATTTTGGCGTTTGTCTGGTGGCAAAGTCAAAAACTGTTCTGCCGTCCATATGTAAAAAGCTGTCCTCTGCTTGTTTGGCTTCATTGAATAAATTGGTTGCTTTTTTTTCTGCGCAGGTCAAAGACATACCTCGGCTGCCGTCACTGCCCAGCTCTTCTGCCAAAATACCGCATTGCTCTTTGGATGCCTCCAAAAAAACCCCTCCGGCACCATCGCCAAACAATACACAGGTGCTTCTGTCATGAAAATCCAAATGCTTTGACAATACCTCTGCTCCAATGACCAATGCATTTTTATAAACGCCGCTTTTGATAAATTTGTCTGCTGTACTCACTCCAAAAATAAAACCGGAGCAAGCTGCCGTCAAATCAAATGCCACTGCATTGGAGGCTCCTATTTTTGACTGCACCAAACAGGCGGTAGAAGGCGTGGTATAATCTGGTGATACAGTTGCTACAATAATCAAATCAATATCCAATGGATTAATATTACCATTTTTTAAAATTTCCATAGCTGCTTTTGCTGCTATATCTGATGTATTTTCACCGTCAGAAAAATGCCTTCTTTCAATTCCGCTGCGAGAACGAATCCATTCATCACTTGTATCTACATACTGAGAAAGCATATCATTCGTAACGATTTTTTCGGGAGCATATGCTCCGGTAGCTTTAATTTTTGAAAAAATCATCTTTTTTCTCCCTTAATTTAAAAATATTTTTGCAAAAATGTATTTAATTTTGTTAAAGCTTGCGAAAGAACATTTCTTTCCTCTTCAGAAAGTCCTTCAATGGCTGCTTTTACCATATTTTTGTGAAATTGCTCATCCACTCGATACAAAAGCTTCCCTTTTTTTGTTAAACGTATTTTTACAACACGCCTGTCCGTTTCACAGCGAAATCTCTCCACATATCCTTTTTTTACAAGATTGTTGACAGCAACTGTCAATGTGCCCACTGTGATGCAAAGGCTTCTTGCAACCTCACTCATACTTTTTGACTGATACATACCAATGGCTTCAATGGTATGCACTTCTGCCACTGAAACATCAAAAAAATTTTCTTTTTTCAATGCCCTTTGTTCTATTGTTAGTATGTTGTTGAATGTATCTACCAGCAAAGTATTGATAACATCCAGAGTCTTGTCCATAGTCTCCTCCTCAATTTTATGGGATACCCAATACTTTGATAATCAAAGTATATGATACTTTTTTTCTCTCGTCAATCTTTATTATGCAAATAATCTATTAAAATTCCCAATATTTTTTAGTAAAATGTAACAATTTATACAAGATATATTGACAATAACTTTGATTTGTACTATATTTTCAAGTAATTACTATTATAAAATCTACATCATGTAGTTATAAAAACTATGTGATTTTTAAGGAGTGTCTATTTTATGAAATTAAAACCACTTCATATTGGTGATTTAACAATACCAATTCCCATTATACAAGGGGGAATGGGTGTTGGTATCAGTCTTTCTTCTCTTGCAGGGGCTGTGGCAAAGGAAGGTGCCGTAGGTGTGATTTCTGCTGCACAGCCGGGATTTTCCCAAAAGGATTTTTTAAAAAATACAATGGAGGCAAACTTGCGTTCTTTGGCTTATCACATTAAAAGAGCCAAAGAAATTTCAAATGGGGGTATTATCGGCGTTAATATCATGAGAGCCGCTACCCATTATCAAGAATATGTGGATTGCTGCATTGAAAATGGTGCAGATATGATTATATCCGGTGCAGGACTGCCCATGGAGCTGCCTGTTTTGGTAGGCGATGCGCCCATCAAATTCGCCCCCATTGTTTCTTCTGTAAAAGCTGCCAATGTATTACTGCACAGATGGGATAAAAAAGGCCAAAGAATGCCGGATTTTGTTGTTATAGAAGGTCCAAAGGCCGGAGGTCACTTAGGCTTTTCTGAAAAGGAACTGTTAGAGGGATTGGAAAATGATTATGCAGATTATGATGAGGAAGTAAAAGCCATTGTTTCATTTGTAAAGGGCTTTGAAGAAAAATATCAGCGTCCTTTTCCTGTTATTTTTGCAGGCGGTGTTTATGACAGAAAAGATATTGACCATTACATGGCATTGGGCTGTGATGGTGTGCAAATGGCAACCCGTTTTGTAGCTACAGAGGAATGTGATGCAGACATTGCATACAAAATGGCGTATGTTCATGCCAAAAAAGAAGATATCACCATTGTCAAAAGTCCCGTAGGTATGCCCGGAAGAGCCATTGAAAATGCTTACATGAAATTGAGAAAAACGCAGCGGGAAACCATTGCAAAATGTTACAAATGCTTGGAAAGATGCAATCCTGCCACAACTCCCTACTGTATTACAGAGGCACTGATTCGTGCAGCACAGGGAGATGTGGAAAATTCCCTTTTATTCTGCGGTGCCAATGCTTATCAAATTGATAAAATAACCACTGTAAAAGAAATCATAGAAGAATTGAATCAATAAAAGTACATTAAAATCACAAAATTGCTGTCAAAAGAAAGGGATTGTAAATCTTTGCAGCAATTCAGTACTGTCACAAAATAGCCTTCTGAAATCATAATGTATAAAAACCGGCTGTTTTTTGAGCAAATTCTACTCAAAAAACAGCCGGTTTTCTATTTCATTTTGCTACATCTCTATTTTATTTTTTCAGAAAAAGCAAAACAGTGTAAAAACAAAACGGAACAAACAATAAAAGCTGGCATAAGCGGTATTTTGTTAACAAAGTACTTCAAAAACTGTTATCCATGCAGCAGAAATATAACAAATCATAGTTATTTGGCCAATCTACAAAAACAATTCCGAAAGAAACAACACAAAAATAAAACATTTTTTGAAAGCAGAAAAGGATAAAAATATATGAATTTTCAACAAGCTTTCACTATGTCTGATTATGATGTTTACAAAAAAATTTGAGGTTATATGGTCGTGCTTTCATCCCATTGAAGGTAGGAGCTTCATCAAATCAATGAAGGTATGTCTTGTCAGCTTATGCCACAAAAATAATACTTTGCATACAAATGTATATTGCTATATATGGCTGGCTGTTAAGTCATATATTTATAGTCTGGAAAAACAAAACGCCGGATTGCTTTTCTCTGCAATCCGGCGTTTTGCATCACTTTTTTGATACAAAAGAATTTCATTGCTTTCCTCTTTTTACAAAACCTATTACACTGCTTAATCTTCACCCTATTTGCTTTATTGATACGCCCATATTAAAAACAAAGGATGAAAATACAAAATAATACTTTAAAAATCTGCTGTAATGTAATTTTACTTTTTTTGAGAAATTTTTTATTATGCAGTTGTAAAAAACAGCGATTGTATTCCAAAATATGCCAGTACTAAAATACCCAGCACAATTCTGTACCATCCAAAAGGCTTAAAATTATTTCTTTTAATATATCCCATCAAAAATTTAATGGCAACCACAGAAACCAAAAATGATGTAACCACACCTACTGCAAGCACAACCAGCTCATCACTTTCAAAAGCAATACCAAATTTTATTATTTTTAAAAGGCTTGCTCCAAACATAACAGGCACTGCCAAAAAAAATGTAAATTCCGCTGCCACAGTACGAGACAAACCAATCATCAAGCCTCCTATAATGGTGGCACCGGAGCGGGATGTTCCCGGAAATACTGCAGCAATCAGCTGAAACAAGCCAATCAAAAATGCTGTTGTATATGTAATTTTAGAAAGCTTTGTAATCTGTGGTTTTTTGTCATAATTGCTATTTTCAATCATTATAAATAAAATACCAAATAAAATCAGCATAATGGCTACGGTTTGATAATTATAAAACCATGCATTTAGTTGGTCATCAAATAGCAGCCCCACGATGGCTGCCGGCAGACAAGCAAATATAATTTTAAACCACATTTGTAATATAGGTATTCTCACATGAAATCTTTTTTGAAATGAAAAAGGAAACAATTTTTTCCAATAAAGCCATACCACTGCCAAAATGGCTCCTAATTGTATTACAACAAAAAACATTTCCATAAATTCAGCAGACATTTTTAATGTCACAAACTCATCCAACAATATCATGTGTCCTGTACTGCTGATAGGCAGCCATTCTGTAATGCCTTCTACGACACCAAACAAAAATGCCTTGAAAATCTCTCCCCAGTTCATTTTTTTCCTCCTTTATTGTTTCGCTTTTTTCATTTTAAACGATTTTTCAGTTCTTGTCTATGTAGATGTATCTATTATTGACTTTTTTTAAAAAAAGCTATACTCTTAATACAGCAGTAATTTTTATAATCATTTAGTCAGCTTATTCTCAAAGGAGTTTGATTATGTTAAAAAAAACAATACTTTGTATCATTTTTTTTGCCATTTGCTTTTTTACCGGCTGTCAAACTGCAAATTCTTCCCAAGAACAGCAAAATGCTTCTTCTGAAAAAGCAGAGGAAACAGCAAAACACACTGCTTGGATTTATACCCCCTCTACCAGAACCATTTCTAATACAATGACTGAGTATAATGCAGAACTAGAATTTGTAATAGATGACATTATTATCACAGAAAAACTGCCTGCGGCCAAAAATTTAAAAAAGGACTATGAAAACTACTTAAATGCATTTATAGAAGATGCAGCGACAGAATTTGGCGAAAGAGCTTTGCAGGACATTGATTTTACTCTATTGCAGCAGCAATTAAATCTTTCACCGGATTTTGTAGAAAACCATATTCTGATTACAGGAGATTTATCCTTTATTGGTCCTTATGCCAGCATTTATTTCACTGCTGTGCCAAGTATGCTGTATTCGGATACACAAGAGGCCATTGATTTGTCCTCTTTGACAATAGATACTTATTCTTATGCAGCATTTTATCATGTAGAGCAAAAAAAAGAGATACCTGCTCAAAAATTATTTTTAGAAAACCGGCAATATATCTCTGTGATAGAAAAACAGCTTCAAAAACAGCTTTTTTTCAGACAATCAGAACCATTTGATGTGATGAAACGGCCTTTTTCAAATTTGTCGGAAAATGACTTTTTGCTTTCTTATCATAGTGGTTTAGATACAAATACTTCTCCCTATTTTAGGGTGATATTAAAAAAAGAAAATCCTTATTGCTTTTATGAAACAGATTTTGAAATAGATTTGTCTTTATTACTGCCATACCTTTGCTTTTCTCCCAATGAAATAGAAGAGATTATGGACATTCCAAATTTACTTTCAAAACAATTCATAGATACAACCGATACATTTACAGTAGAACAGGATACTTCCATTACCGTGGAAGGCTGCAGCAACAGTTTTTTTATTTGTATCAAAAATTACAAAAATCAGGAAATGACCGAAAATATAAACGAACAGCTATCTGCTGTCCAAAGAACCTATATCAGCACCACACCTCTTTTGCCCTATTTTTCTGAGGCAAATACACCTTCTCTTAAAGTGGTATCCTATAAAGGTGTTGGACCGTTTTTAAAAGTGTTTATTTTAAGTGATATTGTTTTGGATGGCAAATATATGTTCAACCAACAAAATATACTCATTTATATGCCTACATCAGAGCAAATGACTGTTCGTGATTTACTGCTGCCGGAAAGCATAGATAAATTGACAGAACAACAATTATATTATTTAGATACCACTGATTTTACATTAGACAATACAGGCACCATTACAGTGCCTTTAGAAACCGTTGCAGAAGATGGCAGTATGAATCTTACTTATGAAAGTAAACTATTTAATTTTCCAAAATATTCTAATTTTTAAAAAAGGAGTTTTTTATGAAAAAATCTTCCAAAATATTTGTTTTTATACTATTTTTTATACTCTTTGGCAGTATGCTTGCAGCCACTGCTTATATGCATTTTTTTGATGAAGAGCAAATGGCTCAGCAACAAAATGAGCAGACAGAGGCTTCTGAAAATACCACTGCTTCCATTTCAGAAAAAGCAGAAAATAAAACACAAATAGATTGGAAACAATTTTCTACCATGGATTTTTATGACAGTACATTTCCCAAAATGGCTGTATCTGCTGTTACTGCCCCCATTGGTGAAAATATTGTTTCTGCATTTTCTCCTGCTATATTGGAGCAAGAGCCTTTGTTGTACTATGGCACCACGGAAGAGAATTTTAGAAGCCTGCTTTCCGAAGAAATAGATATTTTATTTTCTCCCGAGCCTTCTGAAGCATTGCTGGCATTACAAAGGGAATATAATACAGAACTGGAATGGATTCCTATTTCAAAAGAAGCAATTGTTTTTTTAGTAAGCTATCAAAACCCTTTACAAAATTTATATTTAGAAGATATACAAAATATCTATTCCGGTAAAATTACCTCATGGGAAAATTTTATAGGAGAAGAAATAGACATTACAGCCTATCAAAAACATGAAAGCTCACTGTTGCAATCTATGTTTTATCGCCATATTCTCTCAAAAGAAAAAACGATGGAATCTCCTAAAAATTTACAGTTTGATGTACAAAATAATTTAATTACTGTACCTTCTTTTTATGACGGCAGTCCATATGCAATAGGATATGATACCTATTATTATGCCAGCACAATGCTTTTTGATTATCGTATCAAAATGCTGGCCATTGATGGTATTTATCCCACCAAAAAAAATATTGCCAATGGCATCTATCCTCTTATGACAAATTATTATGCTGTTATTAGAAAAAACAGTGAAATAGATTCTCCTCAACAAAAGCTAGTACAATATCTTACTTCTCAAATGGGACAAAAACTGCTCTCTGCAAGTGGTTATATCCCTTTGTCAGAGGAATTTATTGAATAGCTGTTTTTTCAATATGATTCATATTGCCCCCAGCCAAAACGGGGGCAATAAAAAAAGATAGCATATGATATGCTATCAATTTTCTTCTGTTTCTTTTTTCTTTCCAAAGCCAAAAAGTCCCTGTTTTTTTGGCTCCTCTTTTGGCTGTTCTATTTCTTTATTAGAAAGATTTGGCTCTCTTTTTCCAAACACCTCTTGCTTCAGTACAGGTATTTTCACACCTTTATTTGTACCAAATTCTATGATAAAACATTCTGCTGTTACATCTACTATTTTACCAAACAGACCGCTGTTTAATAAAACAGTATCTCCAACAGTGATTGCATCTCTCATTTCCTGCATTTTCTTTTCTCTCTTTCTGGTTGGTCGAATAGAGAAAAAATACATTGCTGCAAAAATAATGACACAATATACTATAATAATGGTGACAGGATTGCTGTTTGCAAGTAATCCGCCTGCTGCCACTTGTGTTTGCTGTGCCGCTTGTTCTGCAACAGGTGCCGCTGTTGTAGCAGCCTGTGTGCCGCCGGAAGGTATAATGGGGGCACTAGCATCTAATAAAAATGTTGCCAAATTTGTCATATTGCCTATTCTCCTTATCTTTTTAACTTTGCTACATAATACAATATATTATATAAAATTTATCTGTATCCGTCAAGAAAAAGCCCATCAATTTTGTTGAAATCCTGCCAATCTTTCTTTTTTATACTGTAAAAAATTTCCTGCTTCCAATGCATATCGTATTTCCTGCATCATGTGATTAAAAAAATAAAGATTATGCAAAACACAAAGACGCATTGCCAGCATTTCCTTTGCTTTAAACAAATGGCGAATATAGGCTCTTGAATATCTTTGGCAGGCAGGACACTGACATCCCTCTTCAATGGGAGATTCATCCAGCTCATATTTTGCATTTAATAAATTGAGTTTTCCCATATTTGTGTAAACATGAGCATGGCGGCCGTTTCTTGCCGGCAAAACACAGTCAAAAAAATCTACGCCTCTTTCCACAGCCTCCAAAATGTTTTCTGGTGTTCCCACTCCCATCAAATAAGTTGGCTTGTTTTGAGGCAGATATGGTACCACTTCTTCTAAAATATGATACATTTGCTCATGGGTTTCTCCCACTGCAAGGCCTCCAATGGCATAGCCATCCAAATCCATATCTGCAATGGTTTTGGCGTGTGCAATGCGAATATCTTCATAGGTTGCTCCCTGGTTAATGCCAAAAAGCATTTGTTTTTTGTTGATGGTATCCTCCTTTTGATTTAATTGCTGTAATGCAGCTTTGCATCTTTGCAGCCATCTTGTAGTTCTGTCCACAGAATTTTGTACATAGCTTCTTTCTGCCGGAATACCAATGCATTCATCAAAGGCCATTGCAATGGTAGATGCTAAATTAGATTGTATTTTCATGCTTTCCTCCGGCCCCATAAATATTTTTCTTCCATCAATATGGGAAGAAAAATAAACACCTTCTTCTGTAATTTTTCGCAATGAAGTCAATGAAAACACTTGAAATCCTCCGGAATCAGTCAGTATAGGCTTGTCCCACACCATAAATTTATGAAGGCCGCCTAATTTTTTTACAATTTCATCTCCTGGACGCAAATGCAAATGGTATGTGTTGGATAGTTCTACCTGACAATTTACTCTTTCCAGGTCTTCTGAGGAAACAGCTCCTTTGATTGCTGCAATCGTTCCTACATTCATAAACACAGGAGTTTGTATCACACCATGAGGTGTAGAAAATGCTCCTCTTTTTGCTCTGCCTTCCACTTTTAATAACTGATACATTTTTTACCTCATTTCTTTTTTTTATTTTTAATACTATAACATTTTTTTTTGCTTTTTTTCAAGTCATATTCCCTTATATTATAAAATTCTGTTATAATAATCATGTTGTATTGAAATTTTAAAATAAGAACGGAGAAAACCTATGTCAAAAATAAACTTAATTGCCTCTTCTACATTTGGTTTAGAAGCGGTTGTAAAAAGAGAAATACTTGCATTAGGCTTTGAAAATGTAAAAACATATGATGGCCGGGTAGAATTTACAGGGGATGAAGCTGACATTGTAAAAGCAAATCTTTGGCTCAGATGTGCAGGACGTGTTTGGATAAAAATGGGAAGCTTTACAGCAGTCACATTTGACCAGCTTTTTGAACAAACAAAAGCATTGCCTTGGGGAGATTGGATACCAGAGGATGGCAAATTTACTGTTATTGGAAAATCTGTAAAATCCACATTGTTCAGTGTCCCAGATTGTCAGGCCATTGTCAAAAAAGCCGTCGTAGAAAAATTGAAACAAAAATACCACACAGACTGGTTTGACGAAACCGGTGCCTCCTATACCATACAGGTAGGGATTTTAAAGGATGTTGTTACATTAGCCATTGATACCTCCGGCTCTGGGCTGCACAAAAGAGGCTATCGTGAAAACGCCATGGTTGCCCCTTTGAAAGAAACACTTGCCTCTGCTATGGTACAGTTAAGCTTTTGGAAAAAGGACCGTATCCTTTTGGACCCTTTTTGCGGTTCTGGCACAATCCCCATAGAAGCCGCCATGCTGGCAAGAAACATCGCC
The DNA here is from genome assembly GCA_944384265.1 of uncultured Clostridia bacterium. GTDB lineage: Bacteria > Bacillota > Clostridia > Lachnospirales > Anaerotignaceae > Coprocola. Next base: position 174,243 of record CALWSR010000001.1, on the reverse strand, counting down.
CCTGGACTGAACCGAAAATTTGCCTGTGAACAATGGGAAAGAATTGGACAACAAATATGGAAGGAAGCACGCATTGCTGCTTACAAAGCCATACAATATGATGTCACACCGGAAATTTATGGCAGTGATATTGATTCACAGGCCATTGCACTGGCAGAAGAAAATGCCGTAAAGGCTGGTGTAGATGATTGTATACAATTTGAAGTCAAATCCTCTCGCCATGTAAAGCTTCCTGGAAAATATGGTGTTATGATTACAAATCCACCTTATGGAGAACGGATTGGGGAACTAAAGGAAGTGGAGCAGCTTTATAGAGCATTGGGAGAATTGATGAAGGAAGATACTACATGGTCAAGCTATGTTATCACCTCCATGGAATATTTTGAAAGCCTTTTTGGAAGAAAAGCAGATAAAAAAAGAAAACTCTTTAATGGCCGTATCAAAACAGATTATTACCAATTTGAAGGTCCTCGTCCTCCAAAAGTATAAAAAAATAGCCTAAATAGGCTATTTTTTTATCTTCGTCTTCTTCTGATACGAGGCCCTCGATTACGACGGCTGGATTTAAATATATATTTAGAACGTCTTCTGCTTCTACGACCTCTTATAGCTCTTATCATGCCAATCAATAGCACAAGGACTATCAATATGCCTGCAAGCATTCCAATACCTTTTAAAGAAAATAAATTGGATGCTAAATTTTGAAAGAAAAATTGTATACTGCTGCCAATTGTACTTTTTTCTACTTCTGTGGCCGCAAATACATTCACTTCCTTTATGACCTCATCATTTAATTTATAAGAGATTTTACCAATTTGCTCTTCCTTGGCTATGGGAGCATTTAATTTTATAGCGGTGTCCTCCGGATGATTACTTTCTGCCAACAAATCACTTCTGTATTCCACTGTTTTTTCCAGCTTTCCGGCATCCTCTTTTAATATATATTCTTGTACATCTTCTTTTACTATGCCGTCTAATGTGTCTCCTAAAAGACGATTGTGTTCAGATAATCCAACCGTAGTTACTACATCTCCTGCCTTTTGCAGCTCTACCATTTCATAATTGTTAAATCCATATTCAAACAATGCTGTGGTATCTACCCATCTTCCCGGGTCTTCATCATCAAATACAATGGCTATCAATGTGATGCCATCCTTTTGTGCAGCAGCAGTGAGGCAATCTCCTGCTTCGTCTGTAAATCCTGTTTTTAATCCAATGGCATATTCATATTGATATTCATTGTCTGTAAGCAATAAATTATGGTTTGTCCAATCATACTCCTGTGTCACCAATGTGGTGTTGTCCTCCAGAGAATTTTCGGCACCATCTCCGGCATATTCTTTTTCTTTGGCAATATCTAAAATGGTTTGATTTTTCAAAGCCTCCTGAGCAATCAAAAGCATATCATGGGCAGTGGTATAATGGTTTTCGTCATGATATCCATGAGCATTTGCAAAGTGAGAATTGGTAGCACCCAATGCATTTGCTTTTTCATTCATTAAATTTGTAAAAACACTGATACATTCTTCAAAGGGAAGGTTTTCATTATTTTCTGCTTTTCTGGCAACAGCAACAGCCAAAACATTTGCAGAATCATTTCCGGAAGGAATCATCAATCCTCGAATCAAGTTTTTAACAGTAAGGGTTTCTCCCTTGATATGTCCGGCTTTACTGGAATCCCATGAAATTTCATCAATTTCAGTACCCACTGTTACCAATGCTTCGGGGCTAAAGTAGTCTAATACCACCAATGCTGTCAGCAGCTTTGTCATACTTGCAGGATACATTTTTTTATCCATATCCTTTTGATAAATCACCTTTCCTGTGGATGCTTCTGCTAATATGGCTGTTTGTGCAGTAATTTCCGGCGGAGCCTCTGCCGCAAAGGCAGTATTTTTTGGAAATGCCATAATACAAAGCAATAAAATAACAATATATTTGCTCCATTTTGTTTTTATGAACATAGTGTCCCTCCTGTGGTACAATGATGATACTGTGTTTTTATTTGATACGTTTTTTTTATTTTATATGAAAAAGCATAAAAATACAATACTTTCCAAAATACTTTGTTCTAAAGCTGTATCAATCCCTTATCTACCATTGTTTGTAATCCTATGATAACACCTATTTTGCCATGGTGCCATGATAAGCCACCCTGCATATATACATGATACGGCGGTTTGATTGGTGCATCTGCACTCAATTCAATAGAAGAGCCTTGTACAAAAGCACCTGCTGCCATAATGACAGGACAGTCATATCCGGGCATAGCCCAAGGCTCTGGCGTTACATAGCTGTCTACCGGAGCCCCCTTTTGTATTCCCTGACAAAAAGCAATTACATTTTCGGCATTTTCCATTTGAATCAGCTGCACAATATCCGCCCTTTTTTCATTGGATTTTGGCAGTACAGAAAAACCAATGTCTTCAAATAATTTGGATGCAAATATTGCTGTTTTTATGCTGGCATTGACCACCTGAGGTGCCATAAACAAGCCTTGCATCAATGAGGATGTAATGCCTAATGTTGCACCAACCTCCTTTCCCAATCCGGGTGCTGTCAAACGATAGGCAGCATTTTCTACCAATTCTTCTTTTCCTACAATATATCCCCCAATGGGTGCAAGGCCTCCTCCCGGATTTTTAATCAAAGAACCGACTGCTAAATCTGCTCCCGCTTCTATGGGCTCTTGTATTTCCACAAATTCTCCATAGCAGTTGTCCACCATACAAATCACATCTTTTTTTACTGACTTTATAAATGATATCAATTCTTTGATTTGTGCAATATGGAATGAGGTTCTCCATTGATACCCCTTGGAACGCTGTATTGTAATCAGCTTTGTTTTTTTTGTGATGGCTTTTTCAATACGGTCAAAATCAAATTGGTCCTCCGGCAATAAATCTACCTGCCGATAGGTAATGCCATATTCGCTTAATGCCCCCCTTTCTTTTCTGATACCGATTACCCCCTGCAATGTGTCATAGGGAACACCTACCGGAGATAATATTTCATCCCCCGGCCTTAAATTTCCTGCCAATGCCACTGTCAAAGCATGGGTGCCGGAAATGAGCTGAGGGCGCACCAATGCAGACTCTGCACAAAATACATCTGCATAAATATTTTCCAAAACATCTCTGCCCAAATCATTGTAGCCATATCCTGTGGTGGCCGCAAAATGTACATCGCTTAATTTATTTTTCTGCATGGCAGAAAGCACCTTCAGCTGATTATATTCTGTGATTTCATCTGCTTTTTGAAATTGTTCTTTGATTTGTTCTTCCTTTTGCATACAATAATCCAGCACATTTTGGCTAATACCGAATTTTGTCTGCATCATATCATACAACTGCTGCATTTTTACTCTCCTACTATATTGCATTGTTTCAAATATTTTATCACATCTTCTGTAACCTGCATTAGATTTCGATTTGTCACATCCAGCCATAATCCCTCTGTCTGTCTTTTAAACCATGTCAGCTGTCTTTTGGCAAAATGTCTTGTATTTTTTTTCAAATCAGATATGGCCTGTTCCATAGAAATTTTTCCTTCTATATAAGGTATCAATTCCTTGTAGCCAATGGCTTGCATAGAAACCAATTCTTTTGCATAGCCCTTTTGTAAAAGCTGCTCTACTTCTTTTAACAGTCCCTGCTGTATCATATTGTCAATCCTTTTTTCAATTCTGTCATACAGCACTTGTCTTTGCATGGTCAAGACAATCATGGCTGTATGATAGGGAGATATTTTTTGTTTTTGCTCTGCATTATATTTTGAAAAGCATTTACCTGTAAAGTGATGATACTCCAATGCTCTTGTCACCCTTTTTACATTGTTAAAATGCAATGAGGCAGCATATTCCGGGTCCACTTTTTTTAGCTTTTCATATAATGCTTCTGCTCCATATTTTTCTGCAAAAAGATACATTTCATTGCGAAAGCTGTCATTTTGCTGTGTTTGTTCAAAATCAGCATCATATACAACGGCATTGATATAAAAGCCTGTTCCTCCCACTAAAATAGGAACCTTTCCCATTTTCCAAATTTTATGCATATATGCCTTTGCCTTTTTTTGAAATAGCATCACATTATATTCTTCATCAGGCTCTATTTCATCTATCAAATAATGCGGCACACATTGCATTTCCTCTTTTGTAGGCTTTGCCGTTCCAATGTCCATATAACGATACACCTGCATAGAGTCCGCAGAAATGATTTCTCCATTGATTGCCTTTGCTAAAAGCACACCTACATTTGTTTTGCCGCAGGCAGTAGGCCCGCCAATTACAACGAAAGGTTTTTTCACCATACAAACCTCTTTTCTTAGTTTTGTATTCTTTTAAATCTTTTTTCTAATTCATATTGTGTCATTTCTATAATGGTAGGTCTTCCATGGGGGCAGGTAAAAGGATTTTCCAGCTGCAGCAATTTTTCTATCAAAGCATTTGCCTCCTGAAAGCTTAGCCTGTCATTTGCTTTGACTGCTGCTTTACAGGCCATTGTGGCAATGGTCAACGTCTTTGTGTCATATATGCTTTCTACTTCAGCTTCTCCCAGCAAATCCAACAAATCCAAAAAGAATTTTGTATTGGCAGGAGATTTGATGATAAAAGGAACACTGCAAAGGGCATATGTTTTTTGCTCCAGCAATTTGACAGAAAAACCAAAACGATTGAGCAATTCACTATTTTCCTGCAAAATTTCTTTTTCTCTTTCTGTCAGATGCAAAAGCAAGGGTTCCAAAAGCATTTGTGCAGTTACTTCCTCTTTTTTCAGCCTTTGCATTAGCTCCTCATAAAGTATTCTTTCATGTGCTGCGTGTTGGTCTATCATAAAAATACTCTTTTCCTGCTCCACAATCCAATAGGTGTGAAAAATTTGTCCAATAATATTATAATTTTGAAAAAAAGTATCTCTTTTTCTCTTTTCTTCCTTTGGAGTATGCAAAAAAGCATCCAGTGTGTCCTTTGTTGTCACATAATCTGCTTTTTTTCCAATATTACCATATACAGCAACATCCTCCCGAACCTCCAACGTATGGTTCTTTTCTTTTTTGAGCAGTTCATCCACGCTTTTAAAAGAAGATGGCGGTGTTATCTGCAATTCATTTGCAGAAGGATAATATGGTGTTTCCTGCTGCTTTTGCATCATTTTTTGCTGTATGGGGGCAATTTCTGTTGGAATATTTTTTTCTTTTCGATACTTCTCCACTTCTTTAGAGCCTTTGCTGCCCCAGTCTGCCTTTGGTATCAACACCTCATTTTCAAAGCTTTGGCATACGGCGTCATAAAACAGCTGATAAATTTCATCTTCATTTTGAAAACGTACCTCCAGCTTTGCAGGGTGTACATTGACATCTACCAATGTAGGCGAAATTTGAAATTCCAATACATACACGGGAAATTTTCCAACAAGCAGTCTTGTTTTATAGGCCTCCTCTATGGCAGAAGAAATGATACGATTTTTGATATATCTTCCGTTGATAAATAAATTTTCATAGGAACGATTTGCCCTGGAAAGCTCTGGCTTTCCTAAAAGACCAGTGATGGTATAATTTCCTTTTTGATAATTGATTTCAAGCATTTTTGTAGCAGTTTCTTTTCCATAAACATATAATACAGCCGCTTTTCTGTCATGATTTCCCGAGGTATGTAATATGGTAGTATGATTATTGATATACTTAAATGCAATATCCGGATGTCCCAAAGCAAATTGATTTAAAAGCTCAGAAATATGACTGGCCTCTGTGGCTGGCTTTTTTAAAAATTTTCGGCGGGCAGGTATATTATAAAAAAGATTTTTTACAATAATGCTGGTTCCCTCTGTGCAGGCAGCACTTTGAAACTGTACAATCTCTCCTCCATTGATTTCAATGCTTGTGCCATTTTCCTCTTGTCTTGTTTTTGTAAACATCTCCACTTGTGCCACTGCTGCAATGCTGGCAAGTGCCTCGCCTCTAAAGCCAAGAGATGTAACCTCCTCTAAATCCTCTATTGCAGAAATTTTGTTGGTGGCATGTCTTAAAAAAGCGGTTTTTACTTGGTCCTTTGCAATGCCCCAGCCATTGTCTGTCACACGGATATAGGAAATGCCTCCTTCTTTAATCTCCACTGTAATAGAGCTTGCTCCTGCATCAATGGCATTTTCTATTAGCTCCTTCACCACAGACTTAGGTGATTCCACAACCTCTCCTGCGGCTATCTTATTGATGGTATGTTGGTCAAGAAGTTGTATTTTTTGCATAAAAGTCCTCTTTTCCTATTTTTACATTCCTTTTACTTTTTTTTGCAAATCAAACAAAATTTGCAAAGCCTCCATAGGGGTCATTGCCATAACATCTAATTTGTTGATTTCATCTACAATTTGTGTTTCCTTCATCATAAACATATCCACTTGTTTTGCCGTATCTTCTGCCATTTCTTTAGAAGAGGCAGCAATTTTTTTTGCTTTTTTTGCAATATCTGCTGCACTTAACTGTTTTAATATCTCTCCCGAACGGCGTATTACTTTAATAGGCAGTCCTGCCAGCTTAGCAACCTGTATGCCATAGCTGTTGTTTGCCCCTCCTCTTTGTATTTTTCTAAGAAAAATAATGTCTTCTCCCTGTTCTTCTATGGCAATTCTATAATTTTTCACACCTGGAAGCTTATCCTCCAGCTCTGTCAGCTCATGATAATGTGTTGCAAACAATGTCTTTGCTCCAATTTGCTTTTGGTCAACAATATATTCCAGCACAGCCCATGCAATACTCAATCCGTCAAATGTGCTGGTTCCTCTTCCTATCTCATCCAGTATCAAAAGACTGTTTTTGGTTGCATTGTTTAAAATATTTGCCACCTCTGTCATTTCTACCATAAATGTGCTTTGTCCTGCTGACAAATCATCAGAAGCCCCTACTCTTGTAAAAATTCTGTCTACAATACCTATGGTTGCCATCTCTGCCGGTACAAAGCTTCCAATTTGTGCCATAAACACAATCAATGCAATTTGACGCATATAAGTGGATTTTCCTGCCATATTGGGTCCTGTGATGATAGAAAGCCTTTCCTGCTGCATATCTAAATAGGTATCATTTGGTATAAACTGTTCTCCTATGATTTTTTCAACCACAGGATGACGTCCGTTTTTAATCTCAATGGTTCCTTCTCTATTTACAACAGGCTTGACATAATTCATTTTTTCTGCCGTTTCTGCCAAGGCTTGCAGCACATCCAACACTGCTGTGTACTGTGCAGAGGATTGTATCCTTTCCACTTCATTGGCAACAGCATTTCTAATGTCTGTAAATATTTGATATTCCAGTTCTATGGCTTTTTCTTCTGAACCGAGTATCATCTCTGCCAGCTCATTTAATTCCGGTGTGATATATCTTTCACAGTTTGCCAATGTTTGTTTTCTGATATATCTGTCCGGCACTTGGTCTAGATAAGACTTTGTTACCTCCAGATAGTATCCAAATACTTTATTAAATCGTACCTTTAATGTTTTGATGCCTGTTTTTTCTTTTTCTTCCTCTTCTAATTCTGCAATCCAATTTTTTCCTTCTTTTCTGGAGCGCAAAAAAATATCAAGCTGTTCATGAAAACCAGTTTGAATCATTCCCCCTTCCCTTACACTAATGGGAGGCTCTTCCACAATGGCTTTTTCTATCAATTCATAAATATTATCCAATGTGTCCAATTTTTGTGCAATTTCTTTTAAATAAGAGCTGTGGCAATGACTTACCGCCTTTTTTAAAAGAGGAAGCCTTTCTATGGATTGCTTTAATGCAATCAAGTCCCGTCCATTGGCTGTTTGATATACCACCTTGCTCATAATTCTTTCAAAATCATACATACGATCCAGCAATTCCTTCAGTTCTTCTCTTAAAAACAATTCCTGTTTTAATTCCTCTACACTGTCTAATCTTTTTTGAATTTCATCTATTTCTATCAAAGGCTGTTCCACCCATTTGCGCAGCATTCTGGCACCCATGGCTGTTTTTGTTTCGTCTAATACCCAAAGCAAAGAGCCCTTTCTTTCTTTTTCTCTCATGGTTTCTGTCAGCTCCAGATTTCTTCTGGAGGATACATCCAATACCATAAAGTCATTGGAGGCATACCATTTTATTTTAGAAATATGATGCAAATCATTTTTTTGTGTTTCATATAAATAGCACATCAATGCACCGCTGGCATTGACAGCACAGGTCTGATTTTTTAAACCAAATCCGTCTAAATTTTTCACATGAAAATGGTCGCACAGCTTTTTAAAAGCCGTTTGGTGAGAAAACATCCACTCTTCACACACCGATAATTTTAAATGAAAACGATTTTCTACTTCTCTTGCTTTTTCCTGTTTTGAAAAAGCAATGTTGCATAACAGCTCTGCCGGATGATATTTTGCAACTTCATCAACAACCTTTTCGCCTCCCTGCAAAAAAGGAAACTCTGTTGTAAAAAACTCTCCTGTTGTAATGTCGCAAACAGCCACGCCATATCCATTTTTTCCGGCAAATATGGTCATAATATAGTTATTTTTTCGTTCATCCAAAACCCCCTTGTCCAATATGGTTCCAGGTGTAATCACTCTGATGACATCTCTTTTTACAATCCCCTTGGAAGCCTTTGGGTCCTCAAGCTGTTCACAAATGGCAACGTTATATCCTTTTTCTACAAGCTTTGCAATGTAACTGTCTGCTGAATGAAAAGGCACACCGCACATAGGTGCCCTTTCCTCCTGTCCATAATCCTTTCCTGTCAGTGTGATTTCCAATTCTTTTGAAGCAACCAGGGCATCATCAAAAAACATTTCATAAAAATCGCCTAAACGAAAAAACAAAAGACAATGTTTATATTTTTCTTTGATTTGTAAATATTGTTCCATCATAGGTGTGAGCTTTGCCATACCCATTCTCCTTTTCTTGTCTAAATTAAAAGTAATACCCGAATCGCTTTACCAATTCGGGTATGTTTCCTGCTTAATGGCAGCCACCGCCGCAAGAGGAGCAGCAGCTTGGATTGCAGCCTCCTGTTTGGCTTGGGTCATCACCAGCTAATGTAGCCGTTACGATAGAAAATACAGAACTCATAAACTGATTGAATTTAGATTCTGCAGCAAATAAATTGGCAGCCGCTTGATTTGCTTTAATCACTTCGCCTCTTTTTGTCATTTCCTCTCTAAAGGCCTTTTGCTCCTCCTCTGTTGTTTTGCCCGCAGCAAAGCGAATTTCAAAATCCTCCTGCAATGCGCTGTATTCCTGTATCAGCTTTACGATTTCCGTATCCGCTTCATATATTTTTTTTGCCTCCAAAAGCTCTGCCACTTCTGGTGTGTTCATCAGTTCCTTGCCTAATTGTCTTGCCAATTCATATACAGATGCCATTTTTTTCACCTTAAGCCCTTTCTCCAATTACATAAAATGTTTTGTTGTCTATGATTTTTATGGGGATGATACTGCCAATCAAATCCTTTGTACCTTTAAAATGTACCAATGTATTGTCCTCTGCTCTTCCTGTCAATGTAGCAGCATCCTGCTTACTCACTTCTTCTACCAATACATTGACTGTTTTTCCCACTTGCTTTTGATGTACCTGCGCTACAATAGGGTTTAATACTTTTAATAATCTGTCAAATCTGTCTTTTACCACATCCTCGGGAATCTGATTTTCCATGGTAGCCGCAGGTGTGCCAGAGCGTTTGGAATATATAAATGTAAATGCAGTACAATATTGCACTTGGCGAACCACATCCAATGTTTGTTGAAAATCTTCTTCTGTTTCTCCGGGAAATCCCACAATAATATCTGTGCTGATGGTAATATCTTTTATGGATTGTTTCAATTTTTGAACCAATTCTAAATAATGCTCTTTTGTGTAATGTCTATTCATCCATTTTAATATTCTGTTGCTTCCTGATTGTATGGGCAGATGAATATAATTGCAAACCTTGTCACACTCTTTCATTGCTAAAATCAGCTCATCTGACAAATCCTTTGGATGGGAAGTCATAAATCGGATTCTTTCTAAGCCTTCGATTTCGTTGATTTGTGTTAAAAGCTGGGCAAAGGAAACAGGCGTTTGCAAGTTCTTTCCATAGGAATTTACATTCTGTCCCAAAAGCATCACTTCTTTTACACCATTGTTTACCAGTTTTTGTATCTCCTGTATAATCTCTTGAGGCTTTCTGCTTCTTTCTCTGCCTCTTACATAAGGCACAATGCAGTAGGCACAAAAATTATCGCAGCCATACATAATGTTAACAGATGCCTGAAATGTATTTTTATACACAGTAGGTAGATTTTCGACAATCTCTTTTTCCTCTTTCCAAATGTCAAAAAGTGTGTCTTTTGTTTCTAAACTTTCATACAAAAGTTCTGGTAATTTATATAAATTGAATGTCCCAAAAACAATATCAACATATTTGTATGATTTTTGTAATTTTTCAATGACCACATCTTGTTGTGTCATGCAGCCGCAAATGGCTATTTTCATATTTGGATTTTGCTTTTTATAATATTTTAATCTACCCAAACGACCATAAATTTTATCCTCTGCATTTTCTCGTATACAGCAGGTATTATATAGTACAAAGTCAGCTTTTTGCTCAGAAGGGCTTTCTGCAAATCCCATTGTTTCCAACATTCCAGCCAGCTTTTCAGAATCATGCGCATTCATCTGACACCCTGTTGTTAATAAAAAATAGGTTTGTTTTCTGCCTGTTTTTTTCTCCAAATTAGATAGATGCACTTTCATTTTCTGCATATATTCTTTTTGTTTTTCCAATTCTATTACATTATTATTTTGTTCTATATTTTCGATACGCATACTTCCACCTTTTAACTATTTTAAAAACTTTTACAATTTGCTTATTATACCATAAAGCAAAAATTTTCTCAATATTTTTATATTATTTGTTTTAAGAACATGGTGAAAAATGATGTCTTTTTTATGTATAAAATGTCCTAAAAATTGAAATATGTTAAAAATTGGAATAATCCTAAAATGTATAAATAGTCATCATTTTTCGTATTTGGGGTTGTTTTAGGTTGTTTTGGCTTGAAAAAAACTTGGAAAAATTTCTTGCTTTTAAAGGCGAAAAATTGATGGTATATTTATACATCTATATACAAAATAATATAGAATTTTAGAATATGAAAGAAAAGGCGTTAATTAGAATTAACGCCTTTTCCTTCATATTCTATATTTAATTATTCTAGTAATTTTAGAGCCTCTTCCTTATCTTTATCAATAAAATGAATATAAATATTGTATGTCGTTATTGGACTCTTATGCCCCAATATTTTAGATAAAGAAACTATATCCTCATTTTCATAAAGCATTTGTGTAGCAAAAGAATGTCGCAAGCAATGTAAATTTCTATGTTCTATATTACATAAATAAAGTAACCTGTCAAACCCAGTTGCAAGAACCCTATATGTATATACAGATCCTGTTTTTGTTGGAAAAATTAAGTCATTATCATTTTTAATATAAATTTCATCTTCTAGTATCCGTATCGCTTGCTCTGCCCATAAGTTAATTGGTATTACTCGTTTCCCTGCCACACTTTTTGTATTATGGATTTCATGAATATAAGATAAATCCGAGTCACATGATTTATCTCTATTTTTTATTCTGGCTATTGTTCCACTTATATTTATTTCTCTACTCTCTAAATTTATATTCTTCCGCTGCAATGATAACAGCTCTCCTGATCGCATTCCTGTAGATAGCAGTAAAGCAAGTGCAGGCCCATGTCTGAAACACAAACGACCGTTTTTTCTTCTTTTAAAACAAGTTTTAAAAAATAATATTTGTTCTTCTTGAGTTAAAACAGTTATTTTAGATTCAGAGGATAAAGGATATTTATGAAATGGTATTACCACATCATCCATAGGATTAATTTCAATATCATTACTTAAATAAGCATAATAAAAAATACTGTTTAGTGTTGAAAATAACCCTTTTAGTGTATTTAAAGCCAGCACATCAGCTTCATCATCAATCAATTTTTGTAAATCTTTTGAAGTAATAGAATGTAGTTGTAAATCACTTATTATAGGATAAATATGCGTTGATAATAAGTTTTCTAAAATGTCGTAAGTACTCGATCGTATCATGCTTTTTTTATGAATTGTTAACCATTTATCAGCATAATCTGAAAATAAAATATTACTAGAGTCAATTAAATTTTCTCGTTTTTTCTGTAATAATATGTGATTTGACACCTTCAAAGCAGTTTCCTTATCTTCAAATGTCTTACTTTTATATTTTACATTACCATTAGGTAAATATCCGATTGGCTGCCTAAAAGTAGCTTTACCATTTTCTAATTCAATGATTGAACCTTCTCCGTTTTTTCGTCTACTCATTTTTTAAATTCATCCACCTTTATTTTTGATAATATTTTCCAAAATAAAATTTCTAAATATTGTTTACACTCCTCACAGTTATAAAAGGATAATTTGGAATAGTGAAATATTAAAGGTTTGAACTCCTCAATTAGTAACTGAAAAGAATATTCATCTCCTTGTTTAGCTTTTTCTAGAATTTCCATTAAAGTCAAGTTCTTGTCCATATAATTCCCTCCAAAGTTGCCGATGTTCCTGTAAAAATACTCTCAGTTTATTCAATATTGCTAACTTTTTACTTGTTATAGACTGCCTAGAAACATTCATTTCATTAGCAATTTCTTCATCAGTCATATCCAATACATATTTACGATAAATTATATTTTGCTCTTTTTCAGTCAATGAAAGTACAGCATCAATTAATAATTCATTTTCAAATTTAAATGGAATATCTTCTACAGACTTTATTTCTTTACTTACAATACAGGAATCACTTAATTTTATAGAGTCTGCAAAAGTCTCAATGTCAACAGTATTTTCTAATCTATTATATTTTTTGGTTTTTATAAATCTCATAGCACCATGTAAAAATACTACTGATAAGTAATTGCTCATAATTCTATAAACATCTGCATCGTTCATACTGTTACCCTCCTTTCTTACTTGTCTATAGAGAGTAACAGCATTAAAAATGCAACAAAATATTTGAAATTTTTATTTTTCTTGACTTTTTTATTTTATAAAGAAATCAATATTTAATCTTTCTATTTCTAATTGTAAATCTTCTATCATAAAATCTGTATTTTCTATTTTAGAGATATCTCCTTCAATATATGTAGAATCAATGTTATCATTATACTTATTTGATTTTGTTTCGTAAGCTTTCTGCAGCTCTGTCTTATCAAAAACGAATACAGTATGTTCAGCCTTATTATGAGTTCCTTTATCTTTATCGTTATCTGTATTATTTGTCACATTTGTTTTCCACTTATTCAATAATATACTTAAATCTGTAGTGTCTTTTGAATGTTGTTCAAATAACTTATTTTTATTTATAGAGAATGGAATATCTGATAAATTTTGCTTATATTCCAGATTAGGGATATCGTTGTTTAGCTCCTCTACCTCATTAGTACTTATTTCTGGTTCATCATTAACATCATTAGTTTCAGATATATTGGAAGCACATAAATCATATAAAATATAAATAACATAATTATTAAGTATAAATTTAAAAATGAATTTATAAAAAATAATGAGTAGTAAAGTAGTGATACCGATAGATCCTAATATATTAGACGAATTAAATATTATTATTATATAAATTAGGGAATATAGAGTCATTGCTAAAAAATTTAGCAATACAATCCCTTTCAGGGAATTTTGAAGTAATCTATAAAAAATACGATGATAGAAAATAATCCCCTTTGCATAGTCCTTAATATCTAACTCGGAATCCATTTTTACGTTATAGAATAAAACACTGGTAATCAAATTATTTGAAATGGTATCAAATATAAATTTAAATATAAAATTACTTCTAAATTCAAAAAGAAAACTATATCTAAAATATGGTTTAATGTCACTAGCACTAATACTGCATAAATCCTCTCTCAATATTCTATTTACTGCATTTAGATTACTAAACAAGTTCAAATAAAAATTAAAATTACTAAAGGATTCAAATAAAACATCTTTAAAGTTTTTTGCAGTATCTTTAAGTGTGAGTCCAGTATTATTACGTAGATAGTATAATTGTACCAGTTCAATATTATTTAATATTACTTTTTCAAAAATAGATATAATAGGAATCATTATTAAAAATAAACCTATAACACTAAGAAAAGTATTCAGTATTCCTAATGGTAGTATAATCGTAAAAATTTTCAGAAAAACATAGTATAAAAAAATAGTTATAATGCTATAAATAAAAAATACGGTTAATCTAATAAAAATAAAATTATGCAATTTGAAAATTTGTTTTATCATTGTTATCACCTCTATAATAGATAAATAAAAATCAATGTATAGAAGATATAAAATGAAAAAAACATATTTTATTTTAAGTGATAACAAGTTTATTACAAACATAATAAAGCTGTGCTTTATCAATAATATCATCCACGCAATTTGTACTAACTTCAAAATTATTACTTAATAATTTTTCATCCAAATGAATATTTTTATACGGCAACAAAAGATTAAAAAAAGTTTCAAGTCTATTTATATATTTTTCTCTTTCACTATAGGGACATTCTAAACGAACAGTTAATGCTTCTAGACTGCATATACTTGTATTAAATGATAGATACATTGTTAGTTGAAGAATTATATTTTTATAGAAATTATCTTCTAAACTTAAAAAATGAGACACTAAGTTTAGACTAGAATAATCTTCAAAATCAGTAATATAAAATAATGGTATTTCATGGGCACTACATATCTCATTAAGATTCTTAACAATAGAAGATATTGTTTCTAAATTAGCAGAACTATCCAAATTTATCTTAATTTGAAATTGAACGAATGTATTAGAGTTTTTGTTATAAAAATGCATTAAAGGTATAATGTCCTTTCTAGTATGTAGTATGGAACGCAACTGTAAATCACAATCGTCACACACGGATATATCTTCTTCTCCGAAAGACAATTCCACTAAATTTGATTTATATACTATTTTACCACAAATTTCACAAATCGAATAGTAATTTTCGTAACATTTATAACATATTTTAGAATTATTATCAATTTCCATTGTATTATTAACATCAAATATACCATTGCATTCTGAACAAGTACAATGTTGTTTAGTATTTTTATACAAGTCATGAATATCAGCTATAAAACTTTCATTTTTTTCTTCTTTGTAAATATGTGATGTTACGGAATTATTTAATAATTCCTTTCTTATAAACTTTTTATTAAGTGCATTTGGTACACTTGAATCATAGTTAAATTCACTACACTTATCTAGTGTCTCATTTTCTGCTTGCATTTTACACATTTCTTTACATAAACCTCCGAATTCTAAAAATTAATAATGAACTTGAGAGACTCTTAATATCCTTAAATAGTTTGTATTTAAGAACACTTACAGCTCTCAAATCCATATATATAAAAAAAATAAAAAATATAGATATAAAAATACATTTTATCTCCAACAGAAAATTTTGAAAAAAACAAAGTGGAGCCAAAGCCCCACAATAATTTAATTTTCTTAATAAAATAATATTTTTATAATCTAAAAATGAATAATATATTGTATTTAAAATATCAGAAATTTATGAACTCTGCTTTTAACTAGGTATAACGATAAATTTAAATGCTATCATACATTATTATTCTATTAAACCAAAGCGGAAATATGGATGTATTCGTAGTAAAACTTTTCCTATAATTTTGTCTTTTTCTATATATGGGTCTTTCCAGAATCGAGCATCAATAGAATTAGAACGATTATCCCCAATAAATAAATATTTATTTTCGGGGACCGTGTAGGTTCCTGAAAAATAAGAATCATATAAAACATAATCTTCTACAACTTCTTCTCCATTTCTTATTAATTTCCCTTTATCAAATTCTATAACATCTCCAGGTTTTCCTACTAACCTTTTAACAAGTCTCATATCTAATTCATCGGAGTAAAAACCATATATACCATAATCTAATTCTTCCCCCATTATTTTAGTTGTCAAAAACTTTTCATTCGGATTCATGGTTGGTTCCATGCTACTAGACGGAACGCTTAGTATGAAAAAAAATTGATTTACAATAAATACAGCAATAAATGCAATTAATAATGTTAGTGCTATTGAACGAAAATTTGATACTAAAATTTGTTTATTTATACTAGAAGTAAATGAGTTTAAATCTTCTTTATTCAAAGAAGACCATTCTACATTTGTATTTATATTTTCTTTTTTTTGATTAAATGTTGGGATATCGTAATTTTCTTCAATTTTAATTTGTTCTAATAGTAAAGGCTTTTTCTTATTTTTAGGTTCTGGATAAATATCCGCAAAGTCTCTCTTAATTTTTGAAATTTTTTTAGTATATAGTAAATTAGATTTCTTATTATAATTTACAAATTTTTTTATATAATTTTTCAAGCTGAATAACCTCCTAATTCTTTTTAGTTAAAAAAATGGGGATAGTTGAAACTATCCCCATTATATAATTATTTAGATGTACTACCAAAACCTCCATTACGTATTTCGGATACACTATCATCCATAGTAATACCATATGGTACAAAAATTCCTTGCATAAACCCTTCCCCCTCTTTCATAAGAAGTGTTTTGTTTTCATTACTATCGTTTGTCAATTTTGCAAAAATATGTCCCTCATTGTCAGAGTAATAATAATCACTATCAATAATACCTACAGTGTTATCTAATTGACAGCGATACTTAAAGCCGAGACCACTACGAGGATAACATTTCAAAACCCAACCTTCTTCCATTCTGACACGAATACCTGTAGGGAATTTTATTGTTTCCCCTGATTTTAGTTTCAGAGGTAATGGAGTGAAAAAATCATAACCTGCAGACCCTTTTGTAGCTCTTTTAGGCAGTTTAATTTTATTATAAATTTCTTCGCACTTTGTAGTGGAAATGTCTTGAAAACAAACTTTCCAGTCACAAACAAATTGCTTGAAAGTAACCTTTTCAAATTGTGCTACTCTTTCCATAATATAAATTTATCCCCCTTATAAATTAATTCATAATAACAACAGTGTGCATAACCTTGCTGCCATTAGTATAAGAAATTTCTAAATTATAAGATAAGTTAGAATAAGTCTTTAGATAGTCTTGGAATATTGTAATCATATTTCCATCCACATTACTACTATATACGTCTGTTGGTAATTGATTCCCAGCAAATTCAACTTTGCTAATTGTTCCACTATATGGTGATGAAATTACTAAATTGCTATTGTTTCCTTTAGACCATGTAATTACTTGACTAGTAGCACTAGTATCCACAACAGTAACACTGGACTCAACTGTTCCATTAGAACTTACAACTCTGATTAAATAATCACCTATGTTCAATCCTGAAAATACATTTCTTTTGATTATAACAGAGCCAGAATTATAATCATACTGATCTCCTGTTAAACATGTATCCCCAATATAAACAGCTAAACCAGTTGGTGAAATATTCCCAGACAATACAATATCACGATAATCTGAACTTACTAAATTCTTATCAAACACAAAAGTTGAGTTCTGTGAGGACTTGCTTATTTTAATGCTTACAGTCTTTGAACCATATTCTGTATTGATGTTAACCGTATATGTACCAGGTTCAAATGTATCAAGATATGCTGTTGTAAATGTTAATTCTTGTAAATCAGAATTATACTTATAATAAGATGTTGGTAACTGACTACTATTAAAATAAACAGATGTTGGATATGTAGTTATACCATCCACTATAATGTCACGATGATAAGTGGAGCCAGCAGTTTTATCATAATTAAAAGAAGTTGCAGAAGAATTATCAGATATTGTAATAGTTATCTCATCATAGGAACCATCTGCAAAATTAATACGTACAGTGTGATTTCCGTAGCTTAAAGAATTTACATAATTAGAATTTAATGAAATTCGTCTATTCACGTAATCAAAACTACAATAAGAAGTTGGTACTGTTGTTCCATCAACAGTTAATATTGTAGGATTATAAACAGATTGATATGTTAATGTAGTTGTAAAAATAGAACCTTTAGAGTGGTATATATTTCTAGGCGTCACAATAGATTTACTACTACTATAACTAATGTTAATAATAACGGAACTATAGCCTCCATCAGAATAGAATACTCTTAATCTATGAGACCCTATTCCCAAATTATTAACATATTCTGATTTTAACAAAATAGAATTATCAGAATAATTTAAGGAATAATTATTACTACTAACTGTAGAATCATCCAAAGAAAGATAAGATATATTCTTATTAGAAGCATAATAAAGTTTAGTATTAAAAACATTTCCTATAACATGGTTTAGTGTTGATGGAGAGATATAAACACCACTATTTACCCCATTATTAGTTGAAGAATTATTATCTTCATCAGGTATATTAGCACCATATAATTCAGAACGATAATAAGTTCCCTTAGAATAGCTAGAACCGTTTACTTTTAATTTACCGGAAAGTACTTTGGTTGTATCCCCTACAAGATCACTTTCATAATCACCCTCATCCAGTATTAATGTTTTGATACGACCATATCCACCAATATTGGCATCTGCATTAATTTCTGCTTCTTCAATATAGCCAGATAGAGTTATATCTATCTCACTAGAAGAATTTCCAGTAATAATAAGAGAATCTATTTTATTACCTGCATTACCATTAATAGAAATTTCTTCAAGATACTCTCCTTCTATTTCAATTAAATCAGCCTCTCCACTAAAGTCTACTGTAGTAGCATTGATAAATGTAAAAGAGTTACCATCTGCATCATTGCTGTCTGTGAAAACAACATCAGAACAAATTATAATGAATTCTGTATCTGTTACATCATTAAGACTGATTTCTTTTATAGAATCAGCATAGATATAGATTTTACCAGAAACTGTTGTTGATTCAACATCTAATGTATCAATTGTACTTCCTGTAATAAATAAATTTGAATTTACTTTAACATCTGAAATGGTCAAGTCTCCTCGCTTGTTAGAAACATTAAATATTACAGCATTGTCAAAAGTTTCTTTTTTAACTGAAGATTCAGAACGATACTCAACAGATTGTGATAATATTGTAGAAACTTCTCCTCTTGTAATAAAAGACTGAGGCTCTAATTTATTATTACCTTTACCATTAATCATGCCCAAGGAAGTCATTTTACCTATAGTATTTCTAGCTGCAGAGGATACCTGGCTACCATCTATGAATTTATTAAGACCATCCGATCCACCAGAACGTATATCTGTCACATTCATAGCAGTACCCAAAGCAAAAAATACTTCTTCTCTTGTAATTGGTTGATCAGGCGCAAAGGCACCACTTCTTAGATTCATAACTCCATTATCTAAGCATCTTGCTATAGCCTCTCTTGCCCATGAAGAACTACTTACATCTGAAGGTAATTTATAGCGATTAGGCGTTTCTTCAGACACCATTTGTAAATCAAATAACTGTGTTAGTACAGAAGCAAACTGTGCTCTTGTAAGAGTATCATTTGGTCTAAAAGAACCATCTCCCATACCACCAAAAATATCATTTGCAGCCCATTCTTCTATGTATGTCTGTGCCCAATGACCACCAATATCATTAAAATAAGCAGATGGTCTATAAGTGTTAATATTTGCTGATATGTTTTGAGTCTGTACAGTGCTATTTTGTTGATTTATTACAGCACTACCAGTACTCCATCCTGCAGCACTAACTGAAATAGGCATAGATGAAAGTGTTGCGATAGCTAATAACATAGATAATACTTTTCTTTTCATACGTTTTCAACCTCCAATAATAATTGTTTAATAATAAAAGAGAAATAGAAGATAATTAACTGCAATCCTCTATTTCTCTATTTATTTATTTATAATTTTAAAAATCAGCTTAATTTGAATTTTATTACATAAAAGTTATTGTTCTTTATTTCTCTTTTGCTCTTGTCTTAAAATTATAGCATAAGCAAATAATGTAATAGACAAAAATCCTGTTATAAAAGAAACTACTTGATATACACTACTCAGTACCAAATTAGTCTCCCCTGTTTTTGGTAAAGAAGGTGCATTAGAAGATACGTTATTTGTATCAATAACACTATTTAGTGCGTCTTCTGGCAATGTAGAAACTGTAATATTTTCAGTAGAACCAGCACTTGTTTGTGTTGTAGATTGTGTATTAGTGGTATTATTTAAATTAGTCGTGTTCCCACCAATATTAACTAATGAAGTATTTGTATTATTAAAATCTACAAGTTTATTATTATATCCATTAGTAACATTGTCAAAAGCATCCTCGTAGGTATCTGTAGAAGCAATTACTTTATATACATACCCATTAGAATCCATATATACTTTTACTGACACCTCATTACTATCATCAAAAGCTCTGTTAATTTTACGTAAGGATGATTTTTCATCATCCAATTCATAAATCACATCAGAAGCTAATTGATAAACCTCATTTTTATCTTTCACTTCAATTGTTATGTTAGTGTCTGAAATCTTTTTCTTCAAAATACCTTTAACTGTACCAGAATTAGTAGTGGTGTTAGTATTAGTGTTTTTATCAAGAGATAAAGAAGCTATATTGTTTGAAGAATTTAAATCTGTTGGGCATACTAATTCTACAGTAACATGAGCATTATCACTTGAAGATGAAAGGTATAATGGTACAGAATAAGAGTTAGTAAATGATGGGACTTTTATCATGTATGAGTTATCTGATGCTCTTACATAGTCATAATTTGATTGTAGCCATGCATTATAAGTAGTTACTCGTAATGTTGCATCGGTTACTACTAAAGAGTTAGAGTTTGTCACTTGCAAATCTACAATATAATTATCATTCCCACTTCTTTTTACAGATCCCGTCAATGCCAAATCTTTATAATAATTTTGTTGGTTATTTCCGTTGTTGCCATTGTTTTCATTATTATTTGAATTGCCATTGTTATTATTTCCATTGTTGCCATTATTATTGTTCCCATTACTATTTCCACCGTCACCAGTATTATTATTTTTAGAATATAATAAAGGTATATTTACACTTAATTGTTCTGAATCAGTTATGGTAATCTTTTTCTTTGCAGTTAAACCCATGTAAGTTACTTCAATTGTATACTCTCCAGGAACTATATTACTAAAGCTATAGTAGCCAGATGTATAAGAAAACATAGTCTGTACAATGTTTCCTACCCTACCTTTTAAGTGAACAGTAGCACTACTTATAGGTTGGTCATTACTACTATATAACCCGTCCCCGTTAATATCATCAAATACAATACCAGAAACTTTATATTTCTTTTCTTGCTCTTCTGGTTCTTTAGTAAATGTTACTGTGGAATTATAGGTATCTTTTGGCTGATAAACATCTAAATTTAAATCAGTAGAATTTAAAGCAACCACAATATTAGGCTTACCTGTGCTATTGATTTTTACTGGGAATGTAAATTCTTGTTTAGAATTTTTATTAATGTTACCAATATAAAAATCTTTTTCTATTGTGGCAGCACGATTTCTAGATGCAACTAAATTGATTGTAACTGGAGAATCATAGGAAATAGTTAAGCTTGTATTACGTAGCAAATAGTCTGTATTATTCGTAACAGTGATTTTTAATACAGCTTCATTATTTTTAATATCTGTTAATTCGGCAGTTACAAAAACTTTACCACTACCAATAATTGGTGTATCTGGTGCTGCTCCCTCATCAGAGGATATATTTATTTGTTTCTGTGAGAAGAGTATTCCACCAGATGACAGATTTGTTCCTGTTACTTTAGCTGTAACAGTATAACTACCTTCTGCTAAAGGAGTAAAAGATATACTTTGAGAAGATAACGAACTAGTGGTTAGATAAGGTAAATTCTTAGTAATTTTATATGTGTTAGTTGGATGATCCTTTAATTTAGGTCCTGTAACTACTAACTCAATTTTAGGATTTTCTACTAATGCACTTAAATTTTTCAATTTCGTTGCTGAAACTGCAACTGTAATTTCTTTATTCAATGCAGGTGTTCTATCAGTAATCAAACTTATATCAAAATATTCATTCAAATCAATAAAGTCTGGCTCAGGTTCAGGATCTGGTTCAGGATCTGGAACTACAGTTTTATCAGGTGTAACAATATAAGATAAAGTTTTTACATTATTTGTTGTAATATCATCTGGTGTTAAGATGGAAAAAGTTAATGTATTCAACTTATCTGTATTTCCAGTATTAGCTGTTTTATCTACAGAGATAGCATATGGAATCATAACACTACTATTAGCATCTACATCCACCATAATTGCACATTCACTAGAACTAATTTCTGAGAAACCATTATGTGTTGATGTTACGTTAACTTTAGTGTCTGAACTTTTTATACTCACATTTATAGTGGCTTTCTCATCAGAATTATTTACTACATTAAATGTTGAATTTCTAGAGGCACCATTTGCTATCGGTGTTATAGATGGTAATGCCCCAATGTAGTAATCCTTTATACTAGGTTCTGGTTCTGGGTCAGGATCGGGACTTTGTGCATCTGGATGTATTATCAATGATAATGTTTTTACATTATTATCTTTAATATCGTCAGGTGTAACAACTGTAAATGTTAGCAATCTTTCTATATCTTCTGTAGTAATATTAGCTCCACTTCCTACAGAAATAGTATATGGTATCTTTATAGATGTATTTGCTTTTACAGTAGCTGTAATAGCATATTCATTATTACCTTCTATTTCGAAACCAGAATGTATAGAACTTATAGAGACTTTAGAGTCAGGACTCTTAATTTTAACTTTAATAGAAGCTTGTTCTTTTGAATTATTTACTAAAGTAAAGAAAGAATCTTTTGACTCTCCATTTTTAAAAGAAGATACTGTTGGTATTTCTTCAATATAGTAATCAACTTTTTCTGGCTCAGGTTCAGGTTCAGGTTCTGGTGTAGAAGAATCTGGACTAACAGTATAGGATAACTCTTTTTCATTGTTATCAATTACATCATCGGAGGATAATATAGTATAAATTATTTTATTAATCTTATCTTCATTTGTAGTATTTGCATTTTTACCTACATTGATGGAATATGGTATCATAACAGAACTATTTGCATCCACATTAGCTGTTACTGTATATTCGGTGTCATTTAAAACACTGAATCCTAAATGGTCGGAATCTATAGTTACATTTTTATCAGAACTTGTAAGTTTAACTTTAATAGTTGCATTTTCTTTAGAGTTATTAACAATATTAAATGTTGCGTTTCTAGACATACCATTTCTAACAGGTGCAATGGATTGTATAGATCCAACATAATAATCTACTTTTTCTGGCGTTGGTTCTGGGTCTACTGGAGTATCAGATTCTTTAGATGTAAAGGATAAATCTTTAGATATAATATCATAAGTTTTTCCTTCAAATTCTGTAACAATATCTAAAGAAACAATGCCAGAATCAAATGCTTTTTTAGTTTTATATGGTATTGTAAACTCTATAGATTTATCATCTCCCATTGTTGTATCTTGTGTAATATCGCTAAAATCAAATTTATTGGAATCAGCATTAATATTTATTTTGAAAGAGTTATTTGCTGTAAATGGTGTTTCTAATTTTAAAACAGCGTCTATTGTATTGCTTTCACCAACTTTAACTGTTGTTAAAGTTGCCGCTGTATCAAGGATGATACGAGTTTGTTCCAGTTGCATAGTAGATGTTAGATTAGTTTCATTTACTTTAATTTTTACAGGTGTTGTACTATCCTCTATCTGGAAAACCATAAAGTCTACAATTTTAGACTGTAATGCATTTAAAGAATCAACTTTCTGTGTGCCCTTACCCAATGTCCATGTACCATCATAATTTTTAAAATAAAAAGATGGATGTTCTAATGTAATTAAAGTTTCTCCCTCATCAGCTTTTGATAAAACTCTAACAGGGATAGAATGATATAATCCCTTTGCAACTTTCATAGATGGGTTCTTAAAATAGGTTCCATTATTAAATCTATCGAATTCAGGAAGGTTCTCTGGATTCTCTATTGTGTCTACTAGTACAGTATCCCAAGTATAGGATATTGTTTGATTTGTAGATGATTTTAAATTAACTGTAATATCTCCCAAATCTGTCAACTTTGTAATTTTGAATGGTATATTTACGACAACTTTATCTATGGTTGCCACATAATCTCTATTCAGAGACATAAGTAATCTAGCAGTATTACCTTCTGTAACCACAGACGGGTCGCCTACAATGGCATTTGTATCATTTACCATAAGTACTGCATCTTTAAAAGAGACATTAGGGATTACAAGTTCTATTTCGGACGCAACATCATCTTTTGTTGCAAAGTCACTTACATTGTATTCCAAACATATCTCATTAAAACTATTTATTGTTTTTTGTATTTCCAATTCATACTTATTTTGACTAGTATTATCATTGTTTGTAAAATTGCCATCTATATCTTTAGTTGTTAATCTTATAATTCTGTCACCTGATGATATATTGTCATCAGCCATAAATGTAGCTCCACTTGAAAATGCCATAACTGCTGACAATAAAAAACATATTGCTGGATTTAGAACATTTTTTTCTCTAGTGAAGTGACCAATATTTCTATTAAAAATATTTCTTGGTGATAAAAAACTCATACAAATCTCCCTCCATAAAAAATTTAGGGGCGGTGATCAAATCACCGCCCCTGTGTTTTATTTATTATATGTATAATAACTGCAACAACCACTCCAACAAAGAAAATAATCAAACAAATATTTTGATAAATTCCCTTATAATTTATAGATGTGTTTCCCTCCTCTTCAAATATATTCAACATATAGCTATCAAAATTATCATCTGATTGATTACGTAAAGCATTAAAATAAGGATCATTTACCCTACTTTCTTCTTTCTTAGAAGCAGTTACAGTATCGTCTGAATCACCTGTATCAACATCTGTTTTTGTATGTACTTTTTCATTTTCATTACTTATAACAGTATCAGTTGATCCTATGTGTACTATATCATAAAGTTCTAATGGTAACTGTTCATAATAAACGCCAGTTAACAGTATAGAATCTACAGAGGAAAAACTACCATTATCTTCAATAAATTTATTATAATTTACAGCAATCTCATTAGGCGTTAAAAACTCAGTTATATCTGGCGGTTCTGAAGTTCCTGATGATTGAAGAGCGTCAAAATAAGTACCATAGTTTTGATATAAGTGTATAGTTTTACTACCTTTTGGTAAGGGGTATGGTAAAACTTTTGTTTTTGTAACAAGTGAACTATTTTCTAATTGTGAGCACCAATCGTAATCCAGAGCACTCGTATCAATGAAATATATAGGACCAAAATTCTCTTCAAAGCTATTTATTAAAGATAAAGCCTGTGTTTGCTGTTCATTAGTGTAAAGACTTGTATCATCATCTATTTCTGTAAATGAGTATACGGGAAGTCCCAAAGCAATAGATTTTAATTGCATTAAAGTATAATACTTGTCAGCTGCTCTTTGCTCTGCTAATGTAAAATTAAAACGCTCTTCTCCCGCATTATCACATAAAAGCCATAATAGTTTACACCCATTCCCGGTTTCATAAGGTAAAGAATCTAATGTTATTCTAAAAGTGTCCGATGGATCGTAAACCATTGTAGGTAATCTAATACCTGATGGATATAAAGTATTCATAAAATCAGTGCCAGTTTTAGATGTTAATAATTCCGAATAATTAACAGAATCTAATATAATCCAGTTACCTTTATTAGTAGTTTCTAAAAAGTCTTCGGACACTAAAGTTGTTTCTGCCAACAGTTCTTTTGCATCTTTTGAATTGATCGCTTTGCTCTCAGTTATATTAACTTTGTTAAAAGGAATAGCATCAGTAGCAGCAAAACTGGTAATTGGAGATGTTATAGTTAAAATACTAAGAGAAAGTATCAAAAAATATTTATTAGTCTTCATCATATTTTTTATAATCCCTTTCTTTCTCTATAGTCATTGATGACAATAATTTATCTTTATTAAACCCAAATCTCACCTTAAAATCACCAATAGTAAATCTAATAAAATCAGTTCCAGTTTTAGTTATTGTAATATCATCTCTAATTGGTTTAAAATCTTTCTTTTCCTTATTATTTAATTTTACACCAAGTATTTTAGAAATGTCATTAAATGATTGTCCAGATGCAAAATCCAAAAATTCAAAATCACAATCAACTGCTAACTTATATACGATATTATTTGTATACATTGCTGTGAATTTACCAGTAGTATCAATATAAGAAGCATAGCATAAAGTAACTTTATTATCTTTATCCCATTCAGTTTTATAATTTATACCCTCTGGAACAATGTTAAAATAATAGTCCTCAACATTGATATAATCATTTATACTGAAAACTTTGTCTTTAATTTTTATACCAATCTCACTATTCACATAATACGAAGGCTTTTTCTCTTCTACAGTTCCCTCTTTTTGTTCTTTTTCATCTTTAGTTTCATCTACTGCTAATGCACCAATAATACCTATATCATCTGACTTCGGTGAATTTACTTTAGATAGTAAACGTAAAAAATCATTAAGTGAAATTACAATATCTTTTGTAGATGTACTCTGTTCTATAATCTTATTACTTTTGGCATATTTATTTGAAATCTGTACACCATCAACTGTTGCATTAAAACCAACTATGTCATTGTCTTCTAAAGTGAAACCTGCAGATACAATATTATCCAATGTTATGTCATCTAAATCCAACTTATCAAATGAAAGCTGATATCCAATATTCTCTACGCAATAAGTATTATCTAAAACATCAATATACATGTCATTGTTTATAAATATAACTTCGCAAATAATACTTCCGACTGATAATAAACCGGTACCAGACCCACTTGCATCAATATATGCTTCAAGTAATGCACTTATATCATCTGAAATTAGATTCATTTGTGCTTTAATTTGATGTGTATTTGTATAAAAACTTTGAATTATTTCATCTGCTGTAACTTCTTCCTTTTTAGAGCAACCAGAAAAAATCATAATAGAAGATAGCAGTATTAGCGATAATTTATGTTTCATATTGTATCACCTTCTCACTTAAATATTAGTTCAGTACCAATAACTTTATTTAAGGTTTTATACAAAACAATCGGATCATAACCAACTGCCATTACAATATCAAAATTAGTAATTAGAACAGAAGAAAGTTTTAAATTATTTTCTTTCAAATATATTGGTATTTTAGAAAAAAGATATAAAGTGTTATGCATTGTCATACCTCTAATACTTCTATACGGGTATAGCAATAAAGCATTTTTCTTATGTTTAATATGTACCTCTTTTCCACCA
The DNA here is from genome assembly GCA_944384265.1 of uncultured Clostridia bacterium. Taxonomy (GTDB): domain Bacteria; phylum Bacillota; class Clostridia; order Lachnospirales; family Anaerotignaceae; genus Coprocola. Next base: position 146,887 of record CALWSR010000001.1, on the reverse strand, counting down.
CCAGGTGCTAATAAGATTGTATTAATTACTTGAAATTTTTTCATATAGTATCATTCTCCTTGTATCTGCAAGCCTTATTTTGATATCTAGGTAAAAAGATGATATTTGCGTTTAATTCTTTTAAAAGCAGAGCGCATTTCAGAAGTATATAAGTCAAATCTGCATTAGTGTTATATTGGTCTATATATGGTATAGAACACAATATAGATTGTACTTGAGACATTAATAACTGATTCAGTCTGTCTACAATATAATAGTTGTCTACTAAAAAATAAATACCTGTTTTTAAACCTTTAAGAGTATTTATTTCATTTGTAATAAACATATGTAATAATTGTGCAGACCATAATTCATTAGATATGTCTATCGGATAAACAGGAACAATATCATAAAGAGTACTATGACCTGTGGTTTCTTGTAGAATAATAGACTCATTATCTGTAGTGCCAAAATATATAAGATATGCATCAAATTTAAAATTTATTTCACTAAATTTTTTATATTGAATAGTAGATTCAAATATCTGTAGCAAATAATTTAAATATATTAAATCTGCATCTTTTTCTTTTTTAGTAAGATATAGATATAATCCTTTTCTAGCACAGTAGACATTTATGAACTTAACAGCATATTTTAATGTAATTGAAATTATGATATTAATTATAGATTTTGTAATGTCATTTGGTACAATACTAACAATCTTACGCATTGATGATATTTGCTTGCCATCAATCTCAACTATTATTGTTGTTTTGTATTTACTTTGTTCTATGTAGATATCAAGTTTCATATAATACCTCCATAAGACAAAATATTTATAGCTGCACAAAAAGCAAATAATAAAAATATTATTTTTAAGACTTTTTTAGCAATTTTAAAACCCAAAACAATAAATAGAAATAACAATATGGTATTTATTATTAACTGAGACATTTTTGTTCTCCTACAACTTCCATAATAAAATCAAGATCCGACACATCATCAAAAGAACAATTAAAATAAGTAAGTGTTAACATGTTAATTAGTAAAAATACATACAGTTTTCTATATTCCTTAACAATAGGTATCCATGTTGTATCTTCACTTATGCTATGTATAACATCAAAAAAGTCATCAGTTGTTTTAAGAGATTCCATTTTACGTATCAGTTTTTTGAAAGTATTTTCTATATTTTCTTTTTCTGATGGAGAAATTAAAATGGAGTGAAGTGCCAATTCTAAATCTACAGAATATAAAATTTGAAATGTTGCTTGTGAAATTGAAGTAGTTTTATTCCAAATACCATATACTATATCTTTATAGAAAAGTAAATTTATATAATTAGAATGTACCTCTCTACTCATATCAAATGTATTATACTCAAAAATGGAATCAAGAATTATATCTGTGTCATTATAAATATCTTTTAATGTTAAGTACCCCTTAATAACATTTCTAAATAATTCTTTATTTTTATCTTTACTCATTATAATAACCTCCTATAAATAAAAATGAAATTGACTTCCTAAAATTCTTTTAGCAGAAGCTGACATAAAATTAGGAGTAGCAATAACAAGTGTGAAATAATCACACTCAAACAATTTTAAATTTGATTCAACAGATAATGCTAATTTAATATAAGGATCTTCTATATGTACAAGAACAACATAATTTTGTTCTGCTGCTTTTATAATATTTTTAAATATACTTGTCTTTGGATTAAACACAAACCATTTTGTATCTACCTCTTCTTTTTTTAATTCTTCATATAATGAAGAATAAGGGACTCCTGGAAGCACAATACATCCTACTGTTCCATTAAAATTATCCCCCCTCACATAAGGACGTCCTAATGGATCATATGCACTAATAAACCACCCCATCATAACTCCAACAGCTTCATATCCATCATTATCCTGATACAATGAAGAACCAAAGTAATGTGTCCAATCAAATAAATTTATTATAGCTTGTTTTGATAAATGTTTATCGGAGTAATCAGACCCAAACTTCTGCTTGTCAAAAATATTAGCTGCCCATTCAAATTTGCTTATTGTTTCATATTTTACAGATTTAAATTCTTTATAACGCTTTGCAAACATTCTTAATAATCCTTCTAATTGAAATAAAACCTGACTTGATCTAAAATTATTACTTTTAATAGGTTTTTCATAAATAAGATGTAATAATAATTTATCTTCGCAAAGTGAATGTATTATTGTTTCCAACTCAAACATATAATCTTCTGTTGAAGTACCTGCTTTTTTATAAACCTCAATCATAAATATTTCTGAATTATTATGTGCTTTTATAAAGATTCCAGTATTTGTAGTTGATTGATCAAAAGATATATCGTAAACAATATTGTCATCCAAATTTAGATTTAATGCAGACAATGATGTACCCTCATTTATATCAAAATTAATTGGACTACTAAATTTAGCAAAATGAATATATGGTTTAAAATCAGGCACTATTTCAAATGTTACATGTAAACTTTTTAGGTATACAGACATAAAAATAATTCCTCCTTAAAGTAGTAAATCAGATAAAGATACTTCTTGTAGTGGTTCCTGCCCTTCAGAATACTTATAAAATTCTTCATAAAACTTTTTAATTTCTCTTACAGAGATATCTTGTTGTAGCATGGATAATGAAGCTTTTAGACTAGAAAAGGAATTATCTTTTCTTTTTAAAAAATCGGATAATATAGTAATAGGCAAATCTACTGTATAATCAGGTTTAAACTTTTTACATGTATTAAATTTATCCTCTGAATATATATCTGTTATAGATTTAAAAATTGTAGAAAAGCCAAGAGTTGATTGCATTATTTTATCAGAGCGTATTAAATTATCACAAAAATCATAAAATGAAAGAGAAGTCACACTTAAACGGTGTACTAATTTAAGTAAAGTTCCACTCTGACCACAACTAAAACAATTCCAAATACCCAGTTTTTTCATAATTCTAAAAGATGGGTCCACATCATCATGAAACGGGCAACACATTAAATATTGTTCCCCCTTATCCAATGCATTGGAAAGCAGATTAAAATTCTGTAAGATCGAATCAACTTTGTATACAGTTGGAAAAGTAATAATTAATTTTTTTAAATTTTCTTCAAGAATTTCTCGCATAGTCATACCACCTTAATATAAAAAAGAACATATTGTTTTTAAACAATATGTTCTTTTTTGTTATAGAGACATTAATATTTCGCTTTCAATATTTTCTTTTTCTTCATCAGATGCTATTTTTCTTTTTTCAAATAATTCTATAACTTTATTATTATTTGTACTAATAGCCAATGGTAAAAAAGTATCTTGAAAAGTATCTTTTAATTCAGATGTATTTTTAACAGAAAAAATATTTTCAATCTCAATTTCTTCTGTTAGGTCTCCTATCGTTGCTTGAACATGAAGTCGTCCATCTACTGATAATATAAAATCCAATAAAATATCTAATTCACCTTTTTTAGCAGGTGGAAGATTTTCTATACGGATTGTACCCAAAAAAGTACAGTTACTTGGATCAGATGAAAGCCCTTGATATAATTTAACTTCCAACACTTCCTGGTTATCATATAGCGTAGTATAGACTTTAGATGTAGAATAAGGTATAGATGTATTTGTTGGTAAGCATGTACTTATTCTTTCTTCATCAACTAATACTCCAATCGCCAACGGTAATACGTCTTGAAATTTGAAAGGAACACCGCCAGCTATATCATAACCAACAGAAGCTGCACCTTGAGCTACTGTTTCGTCTGGATTTAGACTACATACTACAGTGGCCATTGGGAAATCTTTAGATAACCATTCACGTATAAAAGGACTTTTAGTGGAACCTCCAACTAGAATAATAGATTTTATATTTTTAGATTTTATATTAGAAAATAAAGGCTGCATAATATGTAATGTCTTATTATAAACTTCTCTAGTTGCTTCTCTTAAAACTTCTTGATCCATCTTAAATGTCACACCAGATATTGTTGATTCTGAACCATGTATACCTGACTTTTTAAATTTTTCACATTCTAAAATTAATTTTTCTAAATCTTCATCATCAATATCTCTTTTACTAATTTTTGCTTTTTTTAATAATATTCGCGCTAATTCCCTATCAATATCATCTCCACCAAGATGCATATCTCCATAAGTACCAAGTACTCTACTGTAATACTTATCATTATTCTCGCCTATGGTTTGGTCTAATTTAATATTATAATAGGATTCTAAATTTTTAATAACTTCTTGTACTTTAGGTGTTTTCTTTAATAAGATAGAATGAGTAACATCAAACGTACCGCCACCTAAATCATATATTATCTGCTCGCCACTCTCTGAATCATCTATATTACTATAGATATAACCAGCACTTGTTGGTTCCTTTAAAATATGGTGTACATTTAATCCTGCTAATTCCCCAGCTTTCAAGGTATCTTCAATTTGTTTTTGATTAAAATAAGCTGGTACAGTTATAACAACATCAGTAATATCATTATAATGCACCGATGCCCTTTTGCATAATTCTTTTAGTATATGAGATGACACTTCAGCTGGTGTCAATGTTATAGTATTATCACCATCTATTAGCGTTATAGATTCATCTGAACCCATAAGACGTTTAACTGAATATATAACATTACTTTGATATCTTTTTTCGTATGCTGCTTCGCCTACAATAAATTCTCCATTCTCCCACATTACACAAGAAGGTAAGGTTGTTTTTTTACCAATTTGTATTAATTTAGGTACAGTAGAAGAAGTTCTAATTGCAATAGCACTATTAGTTGTGCCAAGGTCAATACCAAATATTTTTTTAGTTTCTTTTTGTAAATCCATTCTCTTTAAATTTTCTGTTTTCATAAAACAACCCTCTTTCATTTTAATAGTTTTTAAAAAATTTGTTCCTTATTAATATATACAAATTTTAAATTATCAATTTTAATTTCCTGTGTTAATGCAGTTATTTTTTCTGCTTGAGGTTCATTTATAAAAGGAATACATACAATTTGTTCAGATGCAGTACTACCTTTCTTTACAGCTAAATCCAATTGTTCAATAATATCATCCGGATCTAATCCCAAATCAATACATTCAATAGCTGCAATCAATTCTTCACTGTCAAAATACAAAGCATCTGATTCTTTAATAGCTATTTCCATAGCTATTTTATTAGTGCTTAATTCAGGATCTAATCCATAAAGTTTTCGTATATTTTCTTCAGATATTTCTCCTACAATACAAAGTACAAAACCATCATACCCTAACTTATCTTTTATGTATTCAACAAATTGGGAACTGTCGATAGTATTAGGTATAATTAGATTTACATTATTAGTACTCATTTTTTTATTTTTTAATAATATACTTAATTCTTCTAATGATAATGTAGTTAAGATTTGCACACTAGCGCCCTCCTATTATATATGATATTAGATTTCAATATTTAATCCCTCCTGTTCAGGCGAAGAATATGCAGATAATAAAGATTCAAACTCTTCATCATCAACTTCGCAGGAACCTGCTTGATCTTGTTCACTATAACTAAAAGCAGATACATGAAAGTGTTTACGTATATAGATAGTAGGTATTTGAGGTCCTCTACGTTTATATGTAATCCAACCAAGTAATCCTTGTTTATTTAGAGCATCAGAACTATAAATTATAAAAATTTCATCTGCTTCCTGACTAAGTGTTGCAGATCTCGCTGTTGGTGACAATTGTAAATTTTTTATCTTTTCTGGTGCTGTTTGTAATATATCTTTTACATCACTAGATGGGTGTGAAAGTACAAACACGAAGGCAGGAAACATATTCTTAAATTCTCTACAATCCAATGCCAAATTAGTTACAAGATCGAGCATCGGTCTATTATTTCTACCATTTAAAGATTGTGTATGATCTATAAAGAAAGCATCGCACCCTTCCTTAAATCTCTGTACAAACGTTGAAAATACAGAATCATATGTTAATCCTTCGTCTACTACCATACCAGATGTTATTACTTCAGCTTTAGCTAATTCTATAATTTGTTGTTCTTCCTTATCAAACATTTTTAAATTTTCACCATATAACATTGTTGGTTCTATATTTAATTCATACTTTTTAAAAATATAGGTAGAAATAACTTGTGATATAAAATTAGCTCTAGATGTTTCTCCTATAGCTATGTATGGCTTTTTGCCTTCTAAAATTAATTTAACAATAAGATCTGTCATAATTTTTGTTTTACCAACATTTTCGCGACCAACTAATACAACAAATCGATGTTTTAACATAGGAGTGTAATCATCTAACTGAGGTAAACCATAGTTACAAAGAGGTTCAAATGCTTGTGTAGCTTCTAGTTCAACTTCTTTTAATTTATTATAATCATCACAAACAACTGCTGTATCTTTTCTATTTTTAATATTAGCAATTTCTCGTATTGTTTCGCTTGTTATTTCTGTCCATCCATTAACACCTATATAATCTCGTCCTTTTATTTTCACCCCAACATTAATAATATTTCTTTGTAAATTAGTGCATGTTTCAATTAAATTCTTCTGTATTACATCATCTAATTCAAGTAATGAAGATATAGCGTCATCTGTGGTTATTTTCATCTCAAAACACATTTGATATAAAGCCATGCACTTATTATAGAAAATATTTGCTATTTTACTTTGTTCTAGAGGATTTGTTAAATCAGCAGATTGTCCCTCTTCTGCCATTAATTCTTTGATATTACTGTTAGGATCTTTTATATAATCAAATACATTATTTTCTAAAATATCAGAAAACTTTTTTTCTGATATTTCAACTGTATAATTATCTATTACACTTAATGTATTATATTTCTCCAGAATTATCTGAAAAATATAATAAATTCCTCTACTATCCTCTTTCGATAATATCTTTTGAAATCTTGAGTAAAACATACTAAATTTATCTGGATCATAATTTTCATGTGGTAAAAATCCACTTATTATTTTATTTAATACTGTGGTTAATACCTCATCCCTAAAATTTAAAATCACATTTGTCACCATCTTTCATTTCAATGTTAAAAAATAATATACATAATATAATGGTACAAAAATCTATAATATTATATAGAATATTAAGATAACTTTTTGCTATAAGATTAAAATAATAAACATAAAAAAAGTAGAGAGGTATGATTGTATTAAATTAATACAATCATACCTCTCTACCTAATATAAAAACACAGTCTATTTATTATAATTCGTTATCATAAAAATACCTACACTTATTAAAATAAAATTCTTGTTCCTTCTTAAATAATTCAATCAATTTGTCTACTTTTTTGTATTCTCTCCATTCTTTAAGACCATCTATATATTCTTTTCTATTAACGTCTTCAATTATAACAGGTAATATATTATGTCTTAAGCATTCACGAAAAATAATAATCCTACCAGTCCTTCCGTTACCATCTTGGAATGGATGAATACATTCATATTGTGCATGAAATTTTGCTATGACATTCAAGTCAATCACTTGTTCAGAATACCACGTTATTAGGTTTTTCATCTCTGATGCTACTTCTTTTGGTAATGTTGTTTCATATATTCCAATCATGTTAGCACGTGTTTTGTATTCTCCAATAGCATAACCATTTGCACGATCTTCAAACACACCTGTTTTTAATTCATAATGAAATTGTTTAATTAGCTCTTGTGTTAGATTTTGATCCAATGTATTCAGCATTTTATTAAACATTAAGAAATGTCCACTCATTTCCTCAATATCTTTTGCCCTATAATAATCATCTGTATAAGGCAAAGTACCAGTATCAAATAGTGAGGCTGTTTGCTCCTCTGTGAGTGTGCTCCCCTCTATTTTATTTGAATTATATGCTAATATTCGTTGGGTAAACCCATATATCCCTTTACGATACTGTCTATCTTTTTCTTCTTGAAATCTATTCTTTAGAAAGTTAATGAATTTGTCTATGTTCATTTTAGTCACACTCTAGTTCCTTTCAATAAAAAGTTATTTATTTTTATTTTATAGTCTTTTTTCAAACTATAATTAAATAAGTAATAATCTCTTAATTTAACTCATGTATTACATTAAAATATATTTTTATTATATCATTCTTAGTAACAAATCTCAATACTATTTGTTTTAAGCATAGTTTTATAGTATTAATTAAAGTATTTTAGTTAAATTAAAAAAAGAGTGGTATAGTTATATCTAAATAGATATAACCATATCACTCTCTAACATTTCTTTTTCTATCTTTTTACCAAGTTCAATAAATTCAGAATAGTCTATACCCAACGTATCCTGAATCAATTCTGACCTATAATAGATATATCTCATAAAATAATCTAATTCAACAGTATCTCGTGTCAAAATAAAAATAATCTCTAGATCTTTAGGCACTAAACCTCTATGTGCCCTTCCTATCATTTGCTTAACATAGGTAGTAAATTCATACATTATTACAGTATCTGCGTCAATATCCAAACTTGTTGTCAATGAAGTCAACAATATAGGAACTTCTCCAGTATTAAATTTATTCAGTATTAATTTTCTGTCACCAGTATTTGTTACTTTACCATGAATTGATTGAAATGAAATGTTATTATTATGTAAGTACTTTTCAACCCAAAGTCTGGTTTTATGATAGCGTATATAGACTAAAACTTTTTTTCCAGACCTTTCTTGTAATAGTTGTAACAATTTAGTTACTTGATTTATGGCACCCTCCCCTTTTGTTATATCAAAAATATTTCCCTTTAGTTTTCCTAATTGATGTAACATTGGGGTAACAAAAATAGGTATACTTTTGTAATTCCCTTTTAAGCCAAAATCTTGCCGATTTATATTTATAAATGATTTATGAGGGCTAGGTGTCGCAACATTTTCATCATATTTATAACTAATATCTCTATTTATAAGATTACGTAAGCGTGAAAATTGATGCGTATCTCTAATAATCGGAGTCGCTGTGAGACCAATACAATATTCTACTTTATCAACAATAGATCTTAACATAAAAGAGGTATTTGCTTCAGTCCAGTTAGAAACTAAATGTGCTTCATCAATAAATATTGCATCAATTTCATTTAATTTTGTATACAAAAAAGAAACTAACTCAATGTTTTGTAAACATTGGTAAGTAAGCAATATCACTGATGTTCTGTCCCAGAATTTGTACATTTGTTGCAACTTATGATTTTCTGCAGATGTAAAAATAATTGGCGCCTGTACTATTGGCGCCATTTTTTTAGGTGTTTCTGTTTCTTGGTCTTTCATTACAAATACAATTCTTTTTTTATTAGGTTCTGCATTTATAAGTCCACGAAGTATTACACTCATCATTATAGTTTTTCCTAATCCTGTGTCATATCGCAGAATAACTCTTTTTTCCAAAAGTGCTCTAATAACACCATGAACTTGTATAGGTTCTAACTCAATATTGTTTAGCGTTGTAAATAAAGAGTCACAATTCAGTAGTTTTTGTTGTTTTGAAGACATGTTAGAGGCACTCCTATCTTTTTGTTAATCGTAAAACTTTTGCATAATAAGTGCTATATTTTTTTGTAATGCTATATTATTTTTAGCCAAGAGCAGCAATCTATCATGCAAATTTCTATTAATATCATAATTCTTAGAATTGTATGAAATATTAATAGAATCTTGAAGTTGACTTGTTGTAATATCAAATTCAAAAGATTTATCAAAAGAAATATGTAATTCACTCATTTCTTTAATTAGTGTGATTATATTTTCCTTTTGTAATAAATCAAAAGCAATTTCAGTCAAGTCAGAATCTGCAGATGCAGATAAAATCTTATTTAGAATCATATATTTACCCTAACTGCATTTTGCGTAATATATCCTCATGAGATATATTAGATTCAAACGAAATATTATTGCGAGATACTTTTTCAATATCATTTTTTAGTTTATCCATTTCCTCAGCTGAGGATAAAGCCTTTTCTGCTAACATAGCAGTCAAAGGATACTGTAATTCTTCAGCTTTTTGATATAGTTCAGAATCAACTGCCAAAAAATCATCTGTAACTGCAGAGTGCAATTCATAAATATTAGGATAAGCATCAAATTCTTTTTGCCAAGAAAGAACATTATCAATAAAATCTTCTGGCAACATTTCTTCTTTTTCACAATAGATAAATAATGGCAAATACTCTTCTGAAGGATATCTATGTAATCGATATTGTATAAAAATAAATAAAAGTAAATGCTGTATACTTTTAATTACCATTAACTTCAGATGTTGTCTAGTATCATCTGAACGGATTAAGTAATGCATGTTCTTCAATTCTTCTGTTAAAAAAGAAATGGTTAATACAGCAGAAGATAATCTGGCACTAGCAGCACTTTCTCCATCTCCATTTTTGAAATGTATCTGTAAATTTGGAAATTGTATTCCAAAGTTTGTTATTGTTGTCTTCATTAAATTTTGAACAGAGTCCCTCATATACACAGGAAATGTTATACTTGGTACATCTTGTTTCCACTCTTCAAAACTTCTTAAAGCATCTTTAAGATTTTTTAAATGATAAAATAGCTCTACAGCTTCATGCAAAGTTAATTCTGCATTTTTAAATTCATCATTGAATTTCATTTAAACTCCTCCTCTAAAATACTATCTAAAATATTATAAATTTCATTACAAGATTGCTCTATACTATCAGTATCGATATTAAGTTCCCTATCATTTTGTTCTGCTGATTCAAAGGATTCTACATATTTATATAGTACCCCAAATAGAATAAAAAGCAAAAAAGTAACAATTGGAAAATAATATGATTTTGTAAAAAAAGACTGAATTAAGGATAATATAAATAGGTATAGATCAATGATTAAAATATTTTGCACAAACTTTAAAAAATAAAATGGCGATAATAAAGCTAAATTAGTCGCTACTCTAGTTGTTAAACGCATAGGACCAATACAAAGAGAGGCTAAGGTGTGCCCAAGCATATTATCAAGATTAAAACTATCAATTATCAAATCCTGTGAATATATTAAAGTATTGTAACTATTGCTAGTTTCATCATTATTTTTATTGTTGTAATTTAATTCTTCACCATCTTGTTCAGTTTTATCTTTTTCAAAATCTGATTGTTTCACTTACACCCACCCCTTTATAAACCAACTTAATGCTAGTAATAAAGTAACTGTAAAAAAATCAGGATAAATTCCAGTTTTTCTTTTCCCAAAAGTTGTAATATATCCAGCAAGAATAAGAAATAGAAAAAGACCAAATATAAGCGATATTATTTTATTTATATATCACACCTCCAGTATTATCTATACCAGTGACCAGTTCGACTTCTTCTACAAAATTTATCACACCCTCAGAAACAGTATATCGAAATAAAAAAGAGCGTTCAGATGAAACATTATTATTTAGCAAACGATAATGTATTGAACCAGGAAAAGAAGAAATAATTTCTACTTTTGTCGGTTCTGCTTTAAATTTAAAATATATTGGTATGATGCGTGAATCATAATTGATATCTAAACTTTTATAAACTTCTGGCGTTGTAATTTCTTGCAATTCACTCATTTGACTAGTTAAATCAAATATAGAATCAAAGTCATACATTAAATTTACAGCCCGAATACCTATATATTCTTCATATTGTGCTTTTTTAATAGCAGAATATGTATTCAGTAAAGTCATAATAGAATATGTAGCTATTGTTAATACTAACATGAAAATAAATAGCTCTTTTATAAATTGTTTGTTATACAGAACTTTCTTCATATACATCAACCTACCTTTTGATTAGTTGAAAAAGGATATAATGTTGCTTCTGATAATCCTGTAATTTTACCTTGATGTTCAGAATACCATATACCTCGTAAAATGTTATCATCTACACCATCTATAGAAACTGTAAACTCAATATATCCATCAAGTGTTCGGTGGATAATCGGTTTTATAACACCGCTTTCAAGCCCATAATAGGTATATTGTATTCTATTTCGATTATATTCTATACTGTAGTAATAAACTAAGGATTCATTCATGATATTCAATAGATTATCTGACTGTACATCTGACAATTCATCTAAAGAATTATAGTTATATAAAGCGTTTACAAGTTCAATACCTAAATTTTCAGACCCTTCATTTGTTGTAATATTATGTTTTGTCTGTTGAGAAATACTTAACAAAACTATACTGAAAAATAATAAAACGATATAACGAAGATTATTTTTTAAAACTGTACCCAGTTTGAATTTCATTTTCATCTTCTTTCACCTTTCTGACATTAACAAGTAAAAAACCAGAAGGACCTTCAATCTCATAAATTCCTGCTGGCTTACCATTTATGCCTAATCCTATTGGTGTATTCTCCAAGAAAATATGGTCAGTTAAACATGTATGTCTTGGTGTAGAACCACCAAATAATAAGATGCCATGAAAATCTGGCTCTTTATCTTTTATAAATTCAAAACCTGAATTTGTCATATTACTTTCTGATTTTTTAGAATCATACCTTTCATTGTTTGATGTAAAGTTCAATTTTTTTAAATTATTATTAGCAGTAGAACCATGTAAAAATAATGGTTGTTTATTAGGTCCATATATTTCTATTTCTACTATACATCCAGGTTCTATAATATCAGTATTCCTTGAAGTCAAAGTTGGCATATCAAGCAGTTCCTTAAAATCTCGTTGTTCTTCTAATAGTATTGCTAAATCTGCTTTTGCACTGTCAAATTCACTATTTTCTGAAAAGTCACCCATATTAGCAGCTTCTCTTAATTCTTGCTTCCTCTCAGCAATTGTAACTTCCAATTGCTTTACTTGTTGTATTGTTTTTGCTCGTATAACAGAATGAAGTCCTTTATTTGTCATCATTATTTCCTCCCATATAGTCAAATCTTTGCAGTATACGTGGATATCGTAATAAATCAGCATTTTTTCCTATATCAACCAATACAGAATATATTTTGCTATCCCATTTAGGAACCATAGATTCCAAAGTATAGTCACTAATAACAATAGTTGGTAAATCCAATCTAGCTCTGGTATCATATAGTTCATGTAAAAGCATAATATCATCGTGACGATTGTTATCTATATGTGTTATTGTTACAAATAAAATATCAGCAGACATTACTAAATCGTATGTCCATGACTTATATAATTTAAAAAAAGGTGATATTTGACTAATACACATCAACCTACGGATATCCGATGTTGACAGTAAAGGTGCAACTCTAAATTTGTTCATTAAACCAGCTTGCATACAACTATAAGCAAAAGTTAACTTATCATATTTTTGAGGTGCTGCAATAAATAGACTCAACTTCAAATTAGCACCAGATAAAAATTTTTTATGTATTTTATCTAAATCACTATCAAAATCATAAAATAGTTTATTTTTTACTTCATCTGGTCTTGTCCATACAACACCTTGATACTTTGTAGGAATAATTGAATTGTCAATATCACTTGAAAATACAATTTTATTTTTATTTGAACTTGACAGCTTACCACATTTTGGACAACCATCTGGTGTTCCTAAATCATAACATCTTGTACATTTACTCTGCATAAAATCTACTCCTAGAACATTCGTTTTAAGTGATATGGTATATAATTATTAGAATATTTATCATCATATATAGGTGTATAATTAAATAAATACATATCAAGATCTGGTAGTGTTAATATCTCTTTATTTAAGTTAATATCAAAATATGTATTAGCTGGCACAACGACAAAAGATTCAGTACGAGGATAATACTTGTACATTTTGTAGAAGTTATTTTTAAATGCTCGTACATGTATTTTATTCTGAATAATTGGATTTAAAGCTATATAGTTAGCTGTTTTAGAAATAAATCTCCAATTCTTCTGACACATATTACCATCCAATGAAATAACATTTTTCGCTTCAATTATAAAAATAGTATTTTGGTAATAAAATATTATATCTATTTCTGTAGACCCAGAATCTGTCAATATAGTCGGCACTCTTTTATTTCTATAAATAGCTGTAGTGTAATTTTTTATTACACTCACAAATCTATCTTCATTAAGTGTACCTGAACGTATCTGATGTTTTATTTTTTTATTGTTTGTATTCATGTATATATCACACCTTTATATGTGAATTTTTATTTTACTGTGTAAATTTTTATACCCTCTCTCCTACCAAAATCCCAAAGAGACTGAGGTGTGTTTCTGCCAAAATCACCCCAAAATACATCTATAACATTTTGATTTATTTTTCCACCAGTATCAGCGGCCATATACACACCATTTAGATGAGTATACGGTTCTGGAAATTCTATATAGACTTTTGACATTAATGGAATTATTTTTGGGTCAACAGCAATTATTTTTATGTCTTCTAAGGACCTGGAAGATACCACTATACTTGTTGCAGTTGCATATTCGCCATGAGAAGTATCATATGCAGTTGCAGTAAATTGTCCAATTAAATCGCCTTTTGATCCTGTTCTATCAAAAGTATCATTATATCCCAATACTGCAGCTGTAGTTTTGCCATTAAAACTTAAATAAGAAGTACTCTTGTTTGTAATACTTTTATCTAATGGTGCATAATCCGCCCCATTTACTACTGAACGCATAGGTGATTTAGATAGAACAGTTTTTTGTACTATTGGTTGCTCTGTTTTTGTATTATTATCAGAAATAGTAATATTTTTATCTATAATACTGTAGTCATTCATTAACTCAATTTGCACAGAAACATCCTTAATTATTTCAGATTTTTTTTCTTTAATTTCCAACAGTTCAATTTCAGGTTTTTCGAAAGTACTTCCATAAACAGAATTTGTATGTATGATTGAATAGTGATCTAATAAGGTTTCTCCTTTTGGTATAAAGCCTGTTGTAAATAAAGCTGCCATGAGTGTAGATGTTGTTACAATATTGAATAAATTATTTTTTATATTTCTTTTCATTAAATAATCCTCCTACTTATAATTAAAATAGACAAAAAATTAGCCCATAAAATGGGCTAATTAAAAATCATATCATTTTTAATTCTATTTATAAATACTATTAATAGTATCAATTTTAAACCATTTATCACCTCATATTTCCTAAAATAAATAAGAATACTATTATGTTTCTTATTTTGTGTATCTTTAGTAAGTCTCTTATGATATAACAGTAAATATTATATATTTTTCTATATTACTTTATACTCTGATATATAATAACAATACATTTTTTAATAGTACAAAATAAATTAATTTTGATTTGTTATCTTAACAATAGGTAACAAACTAGCGTTATAGGATATAGCAGTTCCTTGTGCTGGCACTAAATTTTTATTCATAGAGGACTCGTTTCCAAGATTTGCTTTAGCTTTATTCCACTCATTATAATTAGAATCTACTAGATTTCCACTGCTATCAAATCTTTTATTACTTTTTATGTATTTTTCAATTGCTTCATTGTTCCAATGTAGTAAAGACATTCTATCTTTTATTCCTCCAGAATTGTTAATAGAACGAATAGTAAAGCCAGCTCCCAAACTATTATACGGTCCATCAGTATAGTTCCAACTTGGCTCATTTGTACTTTCTAAACATAAAAAATAACCAGCTTCTTTATCTATCCATCCAACAAACATAGCGACATGCCCGTCATTCCATGCAGAAATTACATCAAAAGCATGTAATTTCTCAAAAGGATTTTCGACTTTATTCCCATTAGAATCTGTAGCAACAATTTTTGACATAGAGAAATTACCCTTTTTTAGATCTGTTATTTTTTCAGCAGATGAAACAATTGGACCAAAATTGTTTCCATTTCCATTATAGTAACCATTATAGGCTTCAATAGATCCTTGATATATACTATGTGTAAAATTTTGTGCTCTTCCATCCCATATCGTACCGTTAGGTAACACATCGCTTAGTAAAGTTCTAACTAACCCAGCACAATCAAACCAATAGTGTTTTTGTCTTGCTTTTAATAATTCAGTGGATGTTTTTCCACTTAAATCTTTCATAGTTTTAGTGGGAGCATTTTTATCTGAATACCAACAGCTACCACCCCAACTATAAGGCATTCCTTGATTATATCCAGTTACAGGGTCTGTATACCAGTACCAATTTTCTAACATGCGTTTACCAAAAAAAGTCATATCATCATACATTTTACTAAATACTTCTTCTGGATTATCTATTTTATACTTTTTACTATTACCTGAATCGTTATTATATCGTTCCATAGCTGCTGTAACAAACCATTTTTTCACAGTAGCATTTGGTGTACCAGGTTTTAAATTAGGGTCTTCTGTAGTACCTCCACCTTCTGGAGGTGTTATAGTAACAGTTTGTTGCGTATCTTCATAGGTACAGTCAACACCAGCTGCTTGTAACATCTTCCAATATGTTATTTTTCCACCTATACCAGAAGAAAAGACATGCCCACCTATTAATATATTTATTTGTGACATACCATTTGCACTTGTTCCATTGCTGGCAATAATTTTAATATCTGTACGTTCTTTATATAAATATCCTTTGTTAAATGTGTTAATAACTCCTTTTTTATATGCAGAATTCAAAGTTAAAGTCCCATACTTATCTAACTCTGCACGAACAGTTGATTCTGATACATTAGGCTCCCATTTACCTGTAAGTCCTAAATACACAGCTTGTCTTCTGTTACTACTAGTCTTTAATAAATATTCATACGCAGAATCTTTACAGTAATCTCCTATTTTATAACCGCCTAAAGATATTAAGCACCCAGTAGCATATGCTCTCCATGTAGCAATATCATATTGTGTTCCATTTATAAGCGCATCGTGATCTCGTTCTGCTGCTTTATCTATTACATCCCCTATCTCATTTAAATATTTTGCTGTATAAGATGATAATTCTGTTAAATTATTTGTACGAGTGTCTGCATTCGACCCACCTAATACCAATCTTTTTGTTAATGTTGTACCACCACCACCGTTGTGTGCAAAGGATGATATTACGGATGTGGCATTTTGGTCGATACTATTATCTGGATAATTAGTTAATTCCATATACTGGTGTTCGACGCAATAGGCAATAAGATCTGGTAAATAAGAACCGTCTGTCTCATCAAAAGACCTTTTTACATTAGAATCATAACCATATCCATTCATCTTTGAAGCAGAGGAAACATAAGTACCTTTTGCTTTTGTAAAATATGTTGTTGGTAATGCCATGTAGCTATTGTGCAATTGAAAAGTAGTAAGTGTTGGTGCATCTGCAGCCAAGTTAAAATAACTTGAGTTCAGGCTACTTTGATTAGCTTTGTTATAAGAGTTGTGATTTAAAGAAGATAGTTTCATATTCTCTGCATTTAGAGAACCGCTTGCTTTTCCCCACGCTTCTGGTAATAGTAAAGATTTTGGTAAATATGTATTTGCATAATATCCTGTTTCAGCAACACTCATGCCAAGTATAGTTGTTATCGGTATAGAAAAATTTTCACCATCAATATTTTTTATATTCGGTGCTTCTATCTGCATGGCTGTTAAATCGCAATGAGCTTTTGTAATTTCAAGATACTCTTTAGCGTATCCTTCCGCCATTTTGTTAATTAAAGCCATATTTATTCCATAATATGTTGTTGCTTCACTACCTGTTGAAAAATTATTTCCTAACCCTATTACATTCCCATCCTCATCTAAAATTACATCATTATTATAATCTTGTATATTAGTTGTTGGATAATCTTCTGCTTGATTTTCTTTATGCATAAAGAAATATAATAAATTTTCAGTATCAAGATAAAAAAAGCTGCCTACAAATAGGCAGCTTAGTGAAAATACTATTTTAATAAATAATGATATAGGAGATTTTGTATGTCTAAACAACCATATCACTCCTTACATCTCTTGTTCTAAATACTTCAGATATATCATCTGGTAAAACAACTTTAAAAACAGTTTCATATACATGTGCTCCAGTATCAATATGAGCTGCAAAACAGTTATTATATTCCACATTTTTATCATGAAATAATTTTAATTGTGATGCAACCCATTTCTGATTAAATTCATTTCCAATAGTTGCTATATCGTCTGGCTCCATTTTACCTAATATGAAAGAGGTAATGTTAGATTTAATGTCTTGTGCTCGCCCCTGTTGTAAAACTGATAAAGAATTTAATAATAAATAAACTAACACGTTATTAGACCTTGAGCCTGTAACGTCAGCACAGATATACTCAATTAAGTTACCAAATTGTGGACATCTTTGTAATTCCTCATAAAAACATGCCAAAAAAGAACCTTGTAATTTTAATGCAGCTTTCTTTTTTGTATCAAGAAATTGTACCATGAATATACGTAATACATCAAGAATATCTGACATAACTGTATTATTTTTATTAAATTCATAGATAATTAGTGGAGTATACAATACATCGCCCAAAGTTATCTCATTTTGAAAGGAATCAGCAAATAATCCAGATTCACCAATGTATCCAGAACATCTAGAACGAGCTAATTCTGCAACCTCTTTTTGTGCTGTCGTATAAGATTGAGCCAACGTAATATCTGAAAGTATTGGCATCAAATCCTGATATTTAAGTGAAGCAGAATTTTTAAAAGAATTTGGATTATCAGGATTTATGTTATGCATACTATATAATTTTTGTACTGCAGAACGCAAAAACATATTTAAATCTGGAATACGTTCATCAGTATCTGAAAGACCAACCATCAGACTAAGTAACATAACAACACCATTAATAGCAGTATTATAGACTTCTTTAGCTGTCTCAAGTGTAACATCCATATCATCTATCCGTAGGATATTTACAAAATTCGGATGACGCTCATCAAAAGTTATAACTTTATGTTTTATATAGTTACCTACTTTGATCCATTCTCGTCCTTTTATATCGATGGCAGATATATGTACTCCTATTGAAGATAGACTTAATGCTGTCTGAAATGCCGCATATGTCTTACCAGAACCAGTTTTACCCCCTATTACAGTAACTTGTGCAGATGATGTTTCAAATAAATTTGCCATAAATGGGAGTTTAGATCTAAAATCCATTCCTAATAAAATACCAGCATCACATACAAGTCCTCTAGATGTATAAGTAGAAAATGCTGCCAAATTTTCATCAGAAAACAATAATTGTGGCAGAAACTTTTTATTTAATGTTTTCTGTGGTGGAGCTGCTGGACCGAATGTTGTCAAAAACGCTTTATTAACACCCCTTACTTCAGAACAATTAATTTTTAATTGTGATGTCAAATTAAATAATTTTGTTCTAAAATTATTTAAATCTTTAATTGAATTTGCAGAAGCTTCTATAAACATATTTGTTAACATCATAGAGCCACCGTCGCCAACATATTGAAAAACGTATTCATAGGAGTCATATACCATTTTTAAATTATTAAGTATTTCTTTAGATAAACGAATTGCACCACCACCAGGCATTCTATATACTTTACCAGTTAATTTAGCAGTACTGTCTTGACTATCAAAAGCATCTTTATAATCTTCATATTTTCTTGCTGCACGTGCCAATGCTTGAGCATACTTATCACTGCTAACTTCAATTTTTACTGGATAATTTGTTATATTAAAAATAGCTTCAATATTAGGACACTCTTCAAATAAACGATATCTGATTAAATCTAAAAAAGATAAATCATAATTATCTGCAACAATAAAGGAAATACGAAAAATTCTCTTAATTGATTGTTTTGTCATTATAGCATTATAATCAGTTTTAATTGAATTGCCAGACATTTTACCTCATCTAAGAAATTCTCCACCATTTAACCAATGTGCTAAATATAACGAATATATATCAAGTAAATTCATAGTAAGTACCCCCCTTATTACATCAATTTATCCAGTAATTTTTTCACAGTTGGGTGTGATGATAATGCCACCAATCGTTTTGTTACTGGTATGTTATTAAATACTTCATTATTCCAGAATAGCTCACTTGCTTTTTTACTTTCTGTTAAAATAATATCTGATTGCATAAAAGATTTATATTCTGAACTAACTAAATGTATAGTAGATTTAATTAGTGTTTGATCCAATGCAAGCATACTTGTACCACGCATATCATGTACAATAAGATAGCGTAACTGTGCTCTATTCAATAAAAGTAAATCAAATACTTGATCATATGGTCCTCTTTTTAGAATAAAGTCCTCAGATAATACATCTTTATTATTATAAATATTTTGCATTATTGCATAAGAATCTGGTAAATATCTGGTTCCCTTCGCATTAGAAGAATCAACTAATTTTACTATTTTGCAGCTAGTATTAAACTGAGTTGTTAATACAAAATATAAAGTATTTAATAATATATCACATCCAGGAATATGTTGTTGTTCTTTCAAATAAAGAATCTTTGGTTTATCTGGGTAATCGCCTGACACTGGTTTATCATAGGAATTTGTTAAACGTGTTTCGTATTCAGTAACACTATCATGCATTGCATCATAGTAATCATTCAATTCAATTATCCCTTTTTTTATCCTAGAGAACTCAGCTCTAGAAATGCTAAGTTGATGTTCCAAATCCTGTGTTTGCTTTAACATAGAATTATGTTGTCCAATAATATCTAATAAATCTGTATATAAAGTCTTATATAATTCTTTGTGTTCTTTAGGTAAAACATTATATACATGTCTAAAAGAATCAATAGTATGTACAACTTTTATATAGTTTTCAAATACAATTGTATCTTTCATAACAACTGAGTAAATTAAATTAATATCAATATTACTATAATCACATTCATATAATGTGCATAGACTTTCAGCAATTTGTGCCATATCTTTATTATTATACAGCAGTATAAAATTAAATTCATACTTATATTTTAATTCGCGTAAAACAGGCAATGTTGCACTCGATAATAATATGGACTCAAATAATACTACCGGCATTTTAGCAAACGATCCATTTAATTCGTTTATATCTGTCAATATTGTTGTATTATTTGATAGGTCAATATATGCTACATTTTCCACCAGAGCCTTTGTATCCCTATCAAGTATAACAACGCAATCGTCCATACGTTTAATCATTATAATCCTCTCCTCCTGTATTACCAAAACAATCATAATAAAAATCTCTTTGATCATCTATAGTAGTAAAAGTGTCTGGTTCTAATACGCAGATAGTACCATGGAAATCATCTCTATAACTAGAAATATCAAAATCTTCGTCTATCAATTTGTTTGTAACTACAATAACATCTGGTGTTACTGGTACACTTTTCAGTTTTTCAAATGATAGAGATTGTTTATGTATTAATTTCACTATTTTAAAATTCCCCAATGAGCATCTTAATATATTACAAACAATACTATATAATTCTTCTTTCACTACCAGAATTTTAACAGATATTGAAATCAAGTTATCTTCATTAGCAATAAGATGTGAAAAATTGGCTAAGTTTAAATTTATATAAGAGATAGGATGTTCTGGTATATACTGATGTTCAAGATCAAAAAGAGATAACCTATTTATTCCTTTTTTTCTTATTTCAAAAGATTCGTTTGTCATATTTATAACTAAACATCTAGTGCCAACATACTCGAAATAAGTAGCATATGCTTTTGCAATATCTAAAAAATTAGTATATTGTTCACCAGAAACTACAATTGTTTCTTTAAAATCAAGAGTTTTTCTTTTATGCATCGGAAACTCTTCTTTAGATAAATTGATTGTTTCTTTTTGAGAAACAATCCTGTCATTACTAATTGCTACGTTTCTGACCCTTCTACGATACATTTCTGAATCATCGACTAATTGAGGTGTGATATTTTTAATTTTATCACTTGCTTTATTTTCATAGCGTTCTTTTTCGTTTTTACCAGCTTCCGATATATAAACATTCAGATATGTATTTTTAGTGGTATCACCTAAGCTAACACCAGAAATATATTTTACAAGCTCAGGTATCATAAGTGTTTCATTATGTTCAACAATCTCTATATTCTCTTTAGGTAAATCAGACTCTTTTAATACCGTCTGCACATATTCTTTTATATCAGGATCAGCCTGCACTAAAATAAATAAGATGCTATTCGTACTAAAGAATGCTGATTTTAACATCATCTTAAACTTACTTAAGTCTTGTTTAAATGCAACATTATTATCTTTAACATCACCATAGTAAATATAAATGAATTTATCAACATCATAAATATTCTGATCTATAGTTGTATCAGAACTAAGAGAACTTGCAGAATGTACTATCTTTGCAATTTTTTGTTCTTCTAAAAACTGAGAAGCAATACTATTTGATTTATTTACAACTAGATAAATATTAAGCATTTTTATTTCACCTTCCTTATACCAGTATTTTTAATGATAGATGGTAATAATTCATGCATTGCATCAGTATTATAATTTTTACCAGAAGTCCCATAAACTCTTAATAATTCACAAGATACTGA
Source organism: uncultured Clostridia bacterium (assembly GCA_944384265.1). Lineage (GTDB taxonomy): Bacteria > Bacillota > Clostridia > Lachnospirales > Anaerotignaceae > Coprocola. The sequence continues at coordinate 124,473 of CALWSR010000001.1, read as the reverse complement.
TTTACTTAAATCATTGATTGTTGTTTTAGCACGAAGTAGGCTCATATCCATAACTTCTAGTTTATAATAATTTCTAAGAAATTCTAAAATTTCATCATTATTTAGAAACTTAATATCTCTAAAACAAGTCTGTTCCACATCATAATGCTTTTCTAATCTTTTTATAACATTATATAATTCATCTCTCATAATTTGGGTTGTTGCAAATATCATGATATACATAACAGGAACATTTGATTCTTTTTCTGCAATATCGAATATTCCTTTCAAAATTCTTTTTTGAGCTTCTTTTAAAACAGGATCATTTATATTGTTTGTTTGACGCCGCATAAATTCAGAAGAATCACTATCTCTAAATACTTCTGTAGTAGTTATCTCTCTATGAGGCATACCTGCATCATTAATAATTCTAAAAGCATCTCTATTAAACATCCATGTATTATTAGATTTGTCATTAGTATTATAACCAAGTCGCATGCGTAAAATGGCAGCTTGAGTTCCATCATCATACTCAATTATTCCATATTTACTGTCTATAGACATTTGTGTATCACGATAAATTCTAAAATACGAGGCGAAAGAATCACCATCTTTTGCCTCGTATTCCTTTAAAACTGAACGCTCATCCATTAAAAATCTAAGTAAGTATACTCCTAAGGTTAAATTGAGTATTATTATAATGCTAATAGTAATAAGAATATAATGTGTTGGTACAATATTCCTAATAAATGACATTAGCAGCCATGCTAGAATTGCACAAAAAATTACCCAACCAGTAATAGCTATTGTTATTTTTTCACCGTTTTGTAACCCAGCACTCGCATTTAATGATTGATGAATATTAAGCGGGAAAATCATTTTCCCACTTGCTTCCTGCTCTTCTTTTAAAGAATAAAATTTTTCTTCTGTCAATTCTTATCAACTCCTTTTCTTCTATGAGGTGAAGCATAATGTCTTACGGAATCAACATTAGACTTATTTAATTCACGGCTTCCTCTTGATATAGGTATATCATCTATAGATGAATTTCTACTGAATACATTAAACACACCATGCTGTGTTGCAGAAGTTGTATTAGATTGTATATTACCTGTTGTTTTTGCTATTAATTTCTGAATACTGCCGCCTGTAAGAATATTAGATGCACGAAGTAAATTTGCTTTTAATGTTGCATTTCCAAGGTCTGTAAAATTCTGTATTAGGGACATTAATATAAAAAACATATAGTAACAACATATAAAACTAAATAAAGTAACTATTAATAATGAAAACCAATCATGGCCAAGTTTATTTGCAATTGTTAGAGATATATTATAAACAAAATATAAAACAATTGTTGTAAAAGTTATTTTAAAATACCCCTTAATCGTTGCACTAGCACTCTGTCCTAATACTAATTTTGCAACAATTAAAACACCAAGAGATGCATATAATACTGGAATTAAATAAGTTATAACTAGAATAAATAGATTAGAGAAAAATAAAATAAGTGCTATAGAAAATAAGCCAACAATACCATATAGGAATCCAATTGTATTTACAAAGGAGCCATCTACAGCTACTATTTTATCATACATACTTGTTAGAGATGCAGAGAGTACGTCCTTTAATTCAAGCTCGCTGCTATTTACATAATTAGGGTACATCCAAGAAGTATACTCAGAACCGCGTTGGCACAATGCTGTTGTTGCATATAAAGATATAATCTTTATTGCATTTTCATCAGATATAAAACTTAGTTGATCACTATTTTTCATTATAAATAATTTTGTATGCTTGTTAGTGTATGAAATTAAATCATTTAGTTTATCATTTGGTTCCCAATTCACATCATAATAACCATTCTTCTTTAATGTATTCATCCAAAGAGTCTCTTTCATCTCATCAGTCGGCTCTACTAATATATTAGATAAACCCAACCAGTCCTCTGGATATTTAAACTTTGCTTCAATTAACTCTTTTACGCTGGAAATAGTAAAGTCACCGTTTTCTATAGTTCCTTCTACAATGTTCCCTCTTATTGCATCAAAATTTCCAGGATCTAAAAATAATCCTGAATTAATAAATGAATTTACAACAAAAGCATCCTTATAGAAATCTTTGTCATAAGAAAATGTATTTCGTTGTATTTTAAAAATCGAAGTGGTTAAATTTAAGTTATCTGTGAATGATTGAATAATATTATTTAATGGCATATAATACGTATCCAAAGAGGGTGAAGAATCTATAAATCTAATCTGATACGGATTTTTATTTAACTCTGTAGATTCAATTTCATCTAACTTAACATTTTCTTCTGCAGCTAAAGTTTCCCATTGATTTAAATAAAGACCACGTATTGTTTTATTTGCCAATGCTTTATCTAAAGACATTTTAATTAAATTGCCTTGAAGAAAAATACCAGCATTTTGATCGATGTAAATTACATCACCAGATTTTAATTCTGTTTCTGTTACATTCAATCTATTGCATGTACGAATGACATCTGCATTAGAAAGCTGATATAATGTTATAGTTGCTGTGTATGGCTTTGGGTCTCCATTAGCATTAACTCTATCAGAATCAGCATAAGTTTCATCATAATTCTCAGATTGATGAATAATAGCATTCCAACTTATATCCTCAGCAATATCATTAACAAAGAAATTATATGACCATGTAGAGTATGTCGGAAGCCACGTAGTGTATATCTCAAAACCTGCTATTGTCATTAAAGAAATAACAATAATATATGGTACACTAATTTTACTTCTTAAAAATCGTGTTGCAATGATAATCAATAACAATACAGCTATAAATGGATAATACATATTTATAAACTCAATTATTAAAGCAAAGAACTTATTTTCATACGCATTGCGCATACTCAATACACCGTCTATATTTCCAAATGTATCCATTAAACTATTTACAATACCTGTAATAAATAGTTCAAATCTTCTTGGCGTATCGTTTACTATATCTTCATAATCTACATTCAAATTTTTAACCATTGTAGAAGCATATTGTGTACCAAGTAATGCTTCTGCTATATAATTTCTAACAAAATAATCAACTTTAAAGTTTCCTGTTGGAGACCATTCACCATTTCCAGCATCAACAGAAGCAATATATCTTCTAGTAGAGGTAGTTATCGGAGCACTAATATTTACTTTATCTTCTATATCTGTAGTATCATCAACTAGTGGGAAAAATGAAAGTTGATCAGAATTATACTTCATATCTTTTACATAGTAAGCATTATTTCTATTTGTAAATAGACTATTCTTAAAAAATCCACCGACAGAAAAAGATTGACCTAATTCAAATAATCTAAATAATGATGTAACATCTTCCTCATCTTCTTGTACTGAAAATGAATTTATATCTATTGGAACTACATTTCTTCTAGATGTAGAAACTTTACCACCATCATTTGAACCATCCGTTATTTGAACTGCAGTATTTTTCATTTTAGCACTCAAATTAATCTCTTCTGCAACTATTACATATTTGTCTTTATCTTTTTTATTAGCAAAAGATAACTTGTCTGAATTACTGCCAGTTTTGGTGACTTCAGGAGCATGATTCATAAAAGTAGCAGTGTATGGGTAGTAGCCTTTAAAATCCTCATTAAATGTATACTCTTTTCCATTTGCACCATATGCAGCACTTCCCTCTTCTAACTTAAAAGAATCATCGGTGTATTCGTATAATAATGGATTTGCAATAGCAGGAAGTACTATTGTATCATCTGCTAATACTATATCACCCAATCCATTAACAAAAAGCATACCCATATTAGCGTTAATTAAACTTTCATTTGATTTAGTATCCATTCTAGCATTTTGCAAAGTAATATTAGTTGTTTGTCCAATCATTTCTGGCCAACTTGAAGTACCTCTAAAAATACTTTTATCATTTACAATATAAGCAATAGGTTCTGTCATTTCATCATTATTAGCAAGTACAGTATCCGAACCAACCGTAACAATTCCAGATGTTACACTATCTTGTTCTATGTCGCTATCAGTAGCTGGATCAGCATTTCGAACATATTCAAAAGTACTGCTATCAACTTTACTTTGCTGCATATATCCTTTTAATATGCCAAACTGAGTTAGACTATCACTGGTATTTGTAGTATCCCCTATAGATACCATGTCTGTTATAAAAGCTGGTCTATAAGTCACAGTTTCTTTACCAGATTTAGAATTATTTATCTCAGATACACTTGCAACCCATAATGGTTTTTTCAAAGAAATCGCTTTTTTAATTATTGTAGTTGTTTTATCCCATTGTGTTTCGCTTGTAACAAACTGATGTATTGTTTCTAAAAATAAATCATTTCCAGCTTTAGATACAAAGGGATCATTTACAGAACCAGCAGAAATAATGATATACCCAAGTTCAGTTAAATTGGCATCTCCATTTCCATCAACTATAAGTTCTCCATCTACTCTACTAGTATTTGTCAATAAGGAAAGTATATTATTTGTATCCTTTATCACTATTTCTTCTTCAGAACTACCCTCTTCTTCATACTCTGATAAAGCTTTTGTTATCAATTTACCTAAATTTGTATTAAACTCCAAAGTATTGCTATTATATTCATTTTTAATAACATTTGTAGTATGTATTGAATTCCAATAATCAATTGACAATATAATCGTAGAAAATAAGTTTGATAATGGGCCAACATAATTTTTATTGCTGTTAATTACTTTATTTATAGCGTCATCTGTTCCAAGTTCAGACTCTACATCTGATATGGATTCGAGACTCAACGCATCTGCAGAAACAATTTCAAGTAATTTAACTAAATAGTCATCAAAAATATGTTGTATTTCATCACGATATATAGTTGTTGTCTTTTGAGATGTAGGTAGACTAACATCTATTGTTTTAGATAGATCATTTAACCAAAATTCTACTGTTTTATCTTGTATGCTTGTTACGGATGCTTTATCGTTAGCTTCATTTTCATTTTCGGCTCCATTATATATACTGTTAATTTCTCTAGACATTGTACCCAAAGTCTGTACATATGTTTGATATTCTTGTTGTCCAATAACATAGTCATATCTACCATTGGACGTTTCCACTACATTGTTGGATATGTAATCCATAGCAATTAAATATCTAACATAATACTTAAGAAGTTGTGTCATATTACCTTTTTCTTTAAGCTCACTTTTATAAGCTATCTGTGTCTGATTTAGATATATTGACACATTTTCTTTTGCATCATCAACTAAAGTAAAAGTATCCTCCGATATAGCCAAAAAAGTATTTGGATTATAGAATGATGTTATTGAAAATAACATAGAAAAAACTAAGAATAAAGGAATACATTTTTTTGATAGAAAATAACGTATTTTTAAAATGAGTTTTTTCTGTCTAAACCAATTCATAGTTTACTCCTCCTTCTGTTTTTTATTTTTAATACTAATAACTGGGATAATTTTTCAATTTTTCTACTTTCTTAAGTGTTATTATCGTCTTTATCATTTATGCGAAATATATCTGTTAGTTGTTCTCCATCCAATACTTTTTCACCATTTAATATTCTTTCTATATCAAAAAATATAGAATCCTCTTTTGTTTCAGGCGAACAAGATACTAAATTAAAAATTAAAAATAAAATAAAAAATATGGAAATAATTTTTGTTAAAAAATTAAACACATAAATCACCTCCAAAAAAAATTGAGGGGTACGTTTATTACGTACCCCTCAATAAAAAAATACATTATACAAAATTAATCTTCATCAGAAGAACTTCCACCACTACCATTAAGTGCGTCCTTATTAAAGAAGTCATTATCCTTAACTTTTACTTGATCAATATAAACATGGGCATACATTGTTTTACTTTCTTCACCATAAATAGAAGTTGTTTCTGATAAACCACTTTCAGAACCACCTGCTAATTCATATAAAGATGCAGAATACGGTTGTACAGCAGCACCATCATAGTTTGGGGTACTATTTACGATAATGGTGTATCCAAGTAATTCCCAGTTTGAATCTGTAGCTAAGTCATCAGATGTTAATTTTACTTGTCTACCATATGAGCCGCCACTACTTACATTATCTGCTGTAATAGCGTCAGTAATTGCTTTTTCAACATTAGCACCAATAGTTAAGCTAGTATTTGTATCAATATCATCAATACGTCTTAAAATTTGTGCATATATTTCTCTTGCAATTTTACCTTGAAATTCACCTTTTGAAGTTCCATCTTGGTCTACTGCAAATTTATATGCTTTTCCAGTCACAATTAAGTCATTCACCATAGCTGCATAATTTTGGGAAACAACTCTGTCTGCCAATGTACCCATAGCATCTACAGTTACAGCCAATGCCTTAAATAAAGTCCCATTAAATCCCATTGCAAAGAAGAAAGTACACATTACTGTAGGTATAGCTATTTTTAACATATAATTTGTAAAAGTAATATTTTCATCAAACTTATCACCCCTACCCTCAGCAAAGTCGGAATATCTTTTAACATCAGGTAACAGAATTAGAAAAGCACTTAAAATAGCATCCATACCAGTACCTTGTTTACCTTGACCTACTTTCTTTAATTGTCCAAGTAAACCAAGGTCATATAAATCATTATCTCCACCAGATTTTTTTATTTCAGAAACTTCCTCCCAAAGTCCTCTAGAAGATAAATACAGCATAGACGTTATAATACGTAAAACCATAAGGCAAACACCAACAACAGAAAAAACAGATATTGCAAACTGCATAATCATACCCAACCAATCCATTTTAGATAGCCACTGAAAGGAACCTCTAAATGCATTTGTTTCAAATATTTTTGTAAAATTGTCTCCTGTACTAGCAGCACTAAATAAAGGAGCATTAATAACCATTATGATATAACATGCTAAAAGACATAAAATTAGTATAGATAGTTGATGTATTTTTTTGTTTTTATCATTTAAAGTATAGATATAGTGCATTTGCACAGACATAACATTCATAACTAATATCCCTCCTTAATCTAAAAAAATAAATGGGTTGATTTATAAAAAATCAACCCGTTAAAAATTACAATTTCCAAACTAACATTAATAATAAAGAAATAATAACATCATAAAGTATAAAACGCCCTAATGTAAATTCTGATTCCAGAGACAACGTATTTAAAGAGAATAATTTGATTAAATCAAATCCTCTTTTATTACTTTCTCCAGTTGGGTATTTTATCATCTCAAGTATACCCCTTACCCTACTAAACATTAAGCCGTAACAAACCCATGATGACACAAGTAACCATGACAATATGCAGAAAAAAATTAATCGTAATAAGGTTAATAAATCACCTTTAAACGCATCAGCAAACTCTTCTTTAAATGCCTCACGCAAAGAATCGGCATTAGCTAACATTTGAAATCCAGCAGTTGTCAATTCGGTTGTCTTATCTAATATAGAATCTTCTAATACTTTATCATCAAAAAATTCTATATTACTTAAATCGCCAACAACAGCATTTTCAGAATGAGATAGTAATGTATAAATAGGCACTTCACCCTCCTCTGAAATACGATATGCTAATAAACCATCTTCGAATACAATAGAACCAAGACCTACTGTATTACCACCGTAAGGCGTATAATTATTTTGAGTAGTAGATATATTCTGACTTGACTCTGTACCAGATTGTGTAACCATTTTACGAACCATCTTATTTGTAGAATCTTCTTTGTAATATAGGTTCAAATTATATTCTTTTCCAGAAGACTTATTTAAAATGTCTATCTCAGAATCATAGTTTCCAATATCGGCAAAATCAAGACTCTTAAAATATTTTGTAATATTTAAATACTGATTTCCAACATTAACCATACAAGAAGCAAATGATTTATATAAATCATTCTTTGATGGTAAAATATTTGCTGCATTTTCTGAAAAACTAACATCAATAAACCCAACAAATGTTTTTTTCCCATTACTTGTTTTAGAAACTAGAGCAGCATTAGACGTTGATAATATAGCACCATCAGGTATTTCGTTAACTGGTATAGCACCAAGAGATGTGTCAATCATCTGATCTACAATCAACTTATTTAATGATTGAAATAAAACTGGCGGCATAAACGCAGAACGATCTGGAGATGCCTCTTTTAGCTCACCATTTAGAATAGTATAGCTTGTAATTGGTATTTTAATTTTGGGAAAAGCATATACATTATTATAATCAATAGAAGATTCTCCTGATAATTTTTTTAACTTCTCATCAACTAATTTTTTATGTGCCGTAAAAGTTGTTTGTGTAGAGAGCTGAGATGAAGAAATACTATCTTTTGGAGTTTTCTTAGAAGCTTCTATAAAATGTGTTTTTTGTTCTGTAACTACAAAAGATGATTTATTAATTGATGGAAAGAATGCTAAGGGATCATCTATCAATCTACTATCTTTGTCAATGACTGCACTTGGATACTTATCTCTTAATGCACTTAAGCGAATACCAATTAAATCTTTGTCATCTATATTGGTGATACTAGATGTATTCGGTGGCACTATTTTTACAACACCCTTATCATAAAATGGAATACCCTGCACAGCATCTAACTGTATAGTGGCAAAGATACCATTTAGAGAAACAACAACACCATTTATAGTATCATCATCTGTATCCCCTACTTTAAATTTTATTGTTTGTCCAATACTCCACTGAGAGTCTACCTGTGACGGTTTGGTATAAAGATATTCTGTTACACCTTGTTGATTATATTTTAAATGAGGTATCATAGACAATGCTATGTATAATCTATTTTTAATATATGCAAAGTGTCCCGTTTCATCAATGATATATCTCTCATAATTCTTATCCGATAAGTCTGGTATCTCTTGTCCTGTAGTCGCTTTTAATTCTGGACTCCATAATGCTCCTTTAATTTCTTTTGAAGTATAATATTTAAATAAATCATTATCAACCAAACCTTGTAATGAATATTTATCTAAAAGTGATGATTTAATCTCATCAATACTTCCATATTTTAGACCTTTCATTGTAGCTAATTCTGTTAGTAAATCAGAGGTTTCACTTTCAGAATCAGGAAGAGCAATGATTGTTAAGGATGGTTTAATTATGCCAGTTTTTACATATTCCTTATCTTGTGTTCCATATATCCAATTAGCGTATAAATTACCTAATTCAATATTTCTGTCCCATCTATCTTTTCCTGTTCCGTCTGATGGCCGTTTTGCTATAGTACCCATCATATCCTCTAATGTTGGTGTTGCTGGAATTTGAACATTTAAATCCGATGAATTATCTGGATTAAATTGTAATACAGCTATAGCATACTCTTTTTTACTATTTGATAATACTCTATAAATAATATTTGCATTACAATCAATAGACGACAAACTTACAAATAATTCATGTTCTGCTTTACTTAAATCCGGTTTGCCTATTTCATTCTCATTTACTGTCGTTTCACTACTTGGAACATTATTCAATGTAGTTACAACATTCATTACGGATGCAGTAGTTCTATTGAGCATATCATCACCATATATTGGCATATTATTATACTCACTCTCTATTAAACTGTCGGAATAATAAAGTGCATTTCCGATATTTAGGTCTTTGGAAGTAGCTGCAGGAAATAATCTATAGATAACATTCCAGTCATAATATAATTCATCATCTTTCTTTACTACACTTTCCCCTTGTGTCTGTACCACAGAAGTACCAACTAAAGCAACATTTTGTTCTAAATTAAAATAAGCATAACTACCAGTAGAAGTATTTTTAAGTATACTATCTGAAATTTTTACAATTTTAGGATATACTTTTTGTAGTTCTCTCAATGAAACATATGTCTGTGCCTGTCCACTCTGAACAGTACTACCAGTATATGTTTGTACATTTAATACAGCCTCTGCCGCAGAATTTATATTCGATACACTTGTAGATGCTGTTGCTTTATTTTGGGCCTGTTGCCTGTTTTCTGCCTTTAAACCTCTAGTACATTTTGCAGTATTTTCAAGTTCTCCAGATGATTCTGAACGCTCTATTTTATATAACTCATTCCCTTTAGATACATCCATAACAGTTAAAACTTTAGCTTCTTCCATTATAAAATTATATCTATCTGCATCAGATTTAGAAAAAATATTATCTACTTTACCAGAAGATAAAGTATTTATAGTCAAACGCATTGAAGCATTTTTATCAGATACCTGAGAATTATTAATAGATGCCCAGTTAAATTTAGTAGAGCGTATCTTTTTTAGCTTATTTTGTATTTCTGTATCCGGTGCAACATCTGTATAAGATAGAGAAATAAAAGCATTATTAAGAACATATTCTGCTGTATCTTTAAATTTGTTACTATTCCACCAAGGTAACTTTTTCTTATAATCTTCAATGCCTGTTATTTTATTTATAGTATCTTCTGAAAATCCAACTTCATTATTACCCGATTCAATATTAATAGCATCTTTAACCAAAAGATTTAATGCTTCATCAGATAATAACAATATAGAAGGATCAAAGTTAATATTGTTATATTCTAATGTTCTGAAATCTTTAGACATAATTTCAGAAACAAAGGTATCTTCAGCCAGCAGAGTTATATCATAATCCGAAATTATACCACCAAAACCAACAGATGCTAATGTGACTGTATCTTCTGTATCGTTTAAGGATTTTAATGGTAAAATATCAAAGTCAGGTTGGTCTCCATATAGAGTGATTGGTTGTGATGAAAACCCCTTAGCTTGCCAATATTGATCACTATCTGTTAATTGTATCTTGCTAAAATCAAATCTTGCTTCTTTATTTACAACACGATATAGGAGTTTATATGTATCGTTCCAACTTATACTATTATATAAATTTATGTAATCATAATTATGATCAAAATCCAGTATGCCTTTAGCTGTTAAATATTGTAAAATTTCCACATCTTCTGGTAATACACTATTTTCAAATTTTGCACCATATTTGTAAGATACTATTGACGACTCCAGTTCTGATAGTACCTTTTCGCTAGACTGCATGAATCTATAGATATATCTATAAACATCCATTCTTGTTAAATCATTTTCATCATTAAACATAGAGCGAGCTTCGCTTCCTACATCTTCTTTATCTATTACTAAAGAACTTCCAGAACCAGTAACTTTGTATCCTCTTCCTAAAGGACCACTTCCAATATTTAATTCTGAAATTGCTGTTCTTTTTGGTAATGTCCCCATATATAATTTGGGGTATAACCTACTATCCCATAGAGGATAGCTTGTTACGCCACCAGACAATGTTGATTTATTATGTTCTTCAAGAAATGTTTGCTTTATATTATCATCTTCTGTTATAAGTCCCTTGTTTAACATAGCTGACATATATAACTCTATAACATCTGTTGTATGATACAATAATGTATCCCCTATTGGCTGAAATTGATAGCTATCTACAATTCCATCAATATAAATATCTGCATTGGCATCGCCACCGTCACCACCGTTACCGCCTGATCCACCAGAACCACCATCACCGCCAGTTAAATCGACATAATGATTAACTTCAAGATTAGTCTTATTTAAATAACTTTTCTTAACATAATCTCCTTGTGCTTTATAATCCCAAGAATCTAATATGAATTGTGTTAATTCGCCATTTTCATCAATTCTATAACTATCTGTTTGAACTCCAACTGCTCGTGATTGTATTGTTCCAAAAACAGATTTATATAGTAATAATAAGAAATCTGTTTTTGTTGTTGGTGCAAACATTTCAATTTGTAAATCTGTTTTTTCTAAATCTACCTCTGGGAATTTAGAATGATTTGAATATGTTATTGTGATTTTATCATCTCTACTTAATATATTATGTTCGATAAGCCAAGCAATATAATCAGGAAGATCTTCAATTTTTCTCTCCTGATTATCCGAAAAGAAATATTCTGTCAAACCATCTTCTTTATCAAAATGTCTATAAGATTTTTCTAACTCTGTAATACTTATTTTATAGTCAGAAGAAGTTAAATCATTAACACTACGAACACCAGCAGAAGGAACCTCTATGACAACAACATTTCCAGAATATTCTTCTTTTCCAGAATCTCCATCACCACGAGCAGCATATATAAGTGAAATTGGTTGTGCTACTAAAAAAAGCGTTAGTAACAATGCTGCACTACGCTTTAAAAAATAATTATATTTCATTTAAGAATCACCTCTACGCTCTATATAAATTAAATGAGGTAAATTATGTGAATGATAATCAATAGATTTATCTGGTTTTATATGTTCTAAAATATATGCTGTAAAATCTTTTGCTGTAATTACTTCATCTATAAAAGGTACGTACTTTGGTTTTATAGAAATTAATATAGCGTTACAGGTATCTTGTTTTCCAATTAAGCTATTATTTAAGGTTATTTGTTGATGAATCATTGCTAATAAATCATCTATTAAATTTTCCCTAATTAATCGTTTGCGTTCTTCTTCCTTCTCTGCTGTTTGTGCTATACGTCTAGTATAATATTTTGTTTGATGAAAAGCATAAACTGCAGAATATAATACACGATCAATAGGCTTCAAATCTATTAGATTGACTGGTTTATCTATATTAATTTCTTTTCCTATTAAAACTCTCATAGTATCATAGTCCCTCCTTTCCTTTATTCAGTTTAAATTGTTGTAAAGACTGTTTTGTTAATTTTTGGTTACTTTGATTAGATATTGTAGCAACTTGTTCTATATTTTCTATAGTATTTTGGTAATGCATAACTTTTTGTACTCCCACCATATCTTTATTTGAAGTGTTTGTAAGTTTCATATTCAAATATAGAAGATCAAGTATTAATCTACTTTCATTAGTATTGAGTAACATTTCTGTTATCATTGTCACTTCTTTATTATTATATAAATTATTTAGAGAGTTAAATATGTTTTTGTCTATTGTAATTTCTGTCGAACCTTTACTGATTAAAATAAATCTAGACCAGAAATCACGCATAGATTGCACTTGATTGTTAGGTATTGTAAGCATTAAGTCTGTTATTACTAAACTAAAAGAAACTGCTTCTGATTTTAGTGAGGAGAAAATTGCAAATAAGCTATTGTCACTTACATATTCAACCAAATTAAATATCTGTTCGTTAGATAATTCACCTTTTATAATCAAATCTACAGTTTTTAATAAATCTCTAGGTATGCCTTTAGCTGTGTGTACTAAAGCTGATATAACATCAGAACTAAAAGAGATATTTTTACCTTTTATATAACTTTCTATTAACTGATTCATTTCTTTTGTAGTAAGTAACTTAAACTCAAATTTTATACTTCTACTTACTATTGGTCTTTGTATCTTAAATAATTCAGTAGTAGTTGCAATTATATAAATATTGTCTGGTAAGTTATCTAATATATTTAACAACATTGTTTGCTCATTATTATCTTTAGATAATCCGTGTAACTCTTCAAATATAAATACTATTGGCTCTAATGGAGAAAATCTAAAAAAATTTGATTCTAATTCTGCTATATTAGGATTTGTAGCACAATTTATTGTATGTATAGAGGTTGATTGTTCTGTGTTCTTTGAAGTTATGTGTTTTGCTGCAATCATAGCCATTGTAGATTTACCCACACCCATAGGACCACAAAGAATAGTAAACTTAGGATATTCGTTTTTAATTAATAATTGATTAATTGTTGTTCTTAACGCAGTATTACCATAAAGATTTACAATATCAGTATTTATTGGCATATAATTACACCCTTCCTATATAGTTATATCAAGTATTAATACAAATCCTTAAAAATTTACTGCAAAAAAAATGGAGGTAGTGGAATATTCCACTACCTCCTAAAAATTATAAAATTATTTTACAGAGCAGATGCAAGTTGATCTCTGGAGTATTTTTGTGCAACAGCTTCGTGATCACTCATAACCTCAGAAGATTTAGCAAGTTTCAAGAAGCTATTTTGAATATCAGTAGACCATTGCTGACCACCAATAACTCCTCTACTACTATCCTTACTTGTCAAAGCTTTAATTTCATCCACAGAAATGCAAGGTTCGATGTATCGGATAAATGACTCATATTGCTTCCATTCTCCTTTGTGAGCACCAACACCATAGTCGGCAGCGAATGTAATATATACATTACGCAGACTAACTTTTGTGGGGTCACTCTTAGAGGCTTTTTCTACTTTATTTACAATTCTTGTTACAGGTTTTGTTTCAGCAGTTTTACCTTTTTCAGCAGTAGCATACCAAGGAGTATAATTAAGTACACTCTTAGGATGTTCTGTATCTCCTACTTTATCAGACTCACCTGCCATAAAATAGATAGAACCAATACCATCTTTTTTAACTTCTTTACCATCTTCTGTCAGCACATACTCACGTTTGTAAATTGTTTGAGGGCATTCGGAATAGGCTGTTTCCAATCTAGTAACAGATGTATGTGGAACCTTTTTATCCAACCCACCAAAAGCAATTTTATTGAGATTGTATGCATCCAAATCATTACTACATTTAATTGGAATATGCTGAAATTGTTTTAATGGCAAATAGTTATTAGGAGTAAACAGAGAACGACGTGCTGTGCTCTTTAAAGACCACAAGTAATCTTCGCCATTACCTCTATCTCTTCTTCTATTTTCTCTTGAAACAATTTCTACATAACCCATATTAACTTTGTTTTCTAAAATGTCTTTAGGGTTATAATGAGCACGTGCATCATTATGAGTAGGTGCAAACTCAGGGAGTGCTTTACCAACAGCACCAATAAATGCAACTGCAGTATGCTGCTTCCAAGAGAAGTAAGCTAAATCAGTATCTTTATCATTAAAATCGATATTACAGCTATAAATCTCATCAGCAGATGCAGGTCTACCCTCTTTCATGCAAATACCTTTAGGAAGTGCAGCCAATACTCTAATTGGTTTAGAAGGTTTTGATTCTACAGCTTGAATGGAATATGAAACTTCTGCTGTACTGGAACCTTGTTTTTTAGTTGACGTTTTTGCAAGTTTCATTTTAATTTGAGGACCAGTTTGAGTGATATAACCAATTACATAACCAAATGCACGAGCAACAGTTGCAATCTGAGATCTAGAAACATTAGAAGAGTGTGCCATACCTGTGCCTACTTGGTTAACAGGTGGAGCAACATAAGCTGGCTGTTGTGCAGCAACTGGTTGTGTGGCTTGATACGATTCTTGTTGCTGACTACCAACCTGACTATTGAGATTGAGTTTTGCTAATCCTGCTAAATTTCCTACATTAGTGTTGTTCATAAAAGATACCTCCTTGTTAGTAAATAATTGTTTTATTGGCAAACTGTTAGACAGTGTCACCTTTTTGTTATCGTGTTGTAATATATAATGCACCATGCTAAATCCGAATTTATTTACATCTGTAATTAGATATATATCAGATTTTCCTTGTTGTATAATTAGATTTTCACCTTGAAATGAGCCAATATGTATTTTATCTATATTTTCACCCAAAGGTATGAAATCACTCATATCCTTTCCAGAATCTTGCATAGTAAAATACTCTTTTTCAGGTAATACATTATTTAAAGCATATTTAGACAAAATCTTAATATCATCTAAATTTTTAAAATCTAGCGGATTCATTAGATAGAACCTCCTGCTTCAAATGAAGTAAATGCTTTACGAATACTTGATATAGCCTCAATTATAGGCTTTTCTTCACAAGTAAAAATGAGCTTTTCAGATACTTCATCTATTGGTTCAATAATAAAAGTGACAGTAATAACATCCGAATGGCGTGAAGAAATACATATTAAGTCTTCTATTGGCACATCTAAGTTATTTTGTAAATAACTTGCATTGTCCTCTACACTATAAGAACCACTTGCAAAGTGCAGATATGCTTCGAAACTATCTATATTTAAGTTATTTAAACCATGTAGTTCAAAATTTTGACTCACAAAAATACTATCTTTTTTTCTAAATAACTCAACACATAAGTTCGAATTTAAATTTGGTTCTGATAGTTGTTTTATAGTTGCACCATAAACTTGGAGTGTGTTAAAATTTAAGCCGCCTTGCATACCTATTGAATTTCCTTTTTTTCCCATGTTATAGGCAATAGGTCTCCATGTATCTACACCTTTCAGTGCCACTTGTCGTATCATATTTCCATAAATTGTACCCAAACCTTTTTTACATACAAATGTTAAATCACTCATATAGAACCTCCAATAATTTAGTATTATTTCTATCAAGTATACATTCATAGGATAAGTGTATATATTGTAATTGTTTATGATTATTAAGAACAGATCTATAATTTGACAAATTTAGTATCAAATCATTTAATAATGAATCATCTGTTGTAGGACCAACAGTTGTTTGTTTGTAATGTTCCTTTAGGAACGGTGTTTTTTCCCATAAAGGCAACAAAATAACAGTATCCTCTTCCTTTATCTCTTCTGTTTTAAAGCTTTTAAGATATTTCTGATAAATGTCAAAAATATCTTCATAAAAATATTTTATTGCTTTTTCTACTATTTCTGTGTTTTTTGCCTCAACCAAATCAGCATACACTTGTGCGTAAAATGATATTTTTCTAGATGGTAATTCAAAATTTCTAGTGTTAAACGCAATGCCAGCCATAATATAATCTAGAAAATCAATCATATATATTCCTGGAGATAAATAACAAAATTTGGCTCGAAAAACAAGATCATAGTATAAATGATAATTAACTAAGTAGTGTTCCATCCAATTTCATATGCACAAGATCGGTCACTTGTGGTTCTTCTATTTTTTTTGATATGACTTTTGAGGCAATAAAGTCACCGTCAATAAGAGCTTTTGCCCGTATCGATAAAAGATCCAATAACTCTTTAGATTCATTTCCCTTTCGAGATACACCAAGAGTGTTACATATGTTGTTAAAATTTTGTATTGAAATTTGTTGAGAACTAAAAATACCCATACTTCTATGTATTTTATATAAAGGAACAGATACCATATCATTAGCGTAATCTTTCAAAGATTTGTTTCCTAACTGAATACGATATGGGAATATTAATCTTGCATATTGTTTTACACGCTCTTTATCTTCTGAAGAAATAAAATCAATACTGTCAACTATAATACAAAATACATCATAATCAGAAAATTGAATTTCACAAAAGTCGCCACAATCAATATATGGCTGTAATGTATCTACAACCATAGATGATAAAATATCAAAGGATAAACCAGGAACTTTAAATCCACTATAGTTATCGGATTTGTCGCCATAAAATAATTTATGCAATAAAATTGTATTAAACGGTATACTTTTATTTGGTACTACCCTTTCTGAAAAATTACTTTTTGTTATAGATTTTCCATTAGATGTAATATTTTTTAGATTTATGTTATCTGTCACACAACAAGCAATATCCCTGTCATCCGATAAAATGTTTATCTTTTCATCTCCTCTTGATAACATAGATAAATCATGGCACAATGAATATATGTAATCATCTGCTTCGTATTCTTTTGAGCAGTAGTATGGTATGTTACATAAGGATAATAATTCTTTTAATAAATCTATTTGTGCATAGACAGAATAATCTGGAATTCTATTTGCCTTATATTCAGGATATAATTCTTTTTTTTATAATAGAATCACCATCAAAACATAGAGCAAAATCATCTCTATTTAGTAAACCATTTATGATACCAAATACTTTAGCAACTCCAGAAATTGGAAATCCACATTTATAAATAGGATTTCCTTTATGAGCGCCATATACTACAGAATGTATATCTAGTATTGTTATACTCATAAACTTATACCTCCTGACTTAACAATTTTAAATAAAAATTCTATTATTTCTTCCGAAACATGAATTGTACTTTTCCTATATTCTGTCACAGAATTGAATGCCTGATATACTTTATCTGGTGGTACAAACCCATGAATGTTAAAATGAGCAAGTTCATTTTTTATTGTCTGCATCGTATCTAAAGTAATTTTAGGCGGAAGTTCAGAATAATATTTCATATATTCTTTTGAAAGTAAAAGTCTCCAAAAATGCATAGAGGATAAATTATTTATTTTATTTAACATTTCTCCTGTAATATGAGACTGTCCCTGATTGTTATATGCAATTATTTTTTGCAATACTTCATTTAATTTCAATAAACCTTTATTTTGTCTTGAAGAAGTGTATTTATCTTCACTCAATAAATTATAAACAATTCTATAAATTGAAGAGGGAAATGCATCAATTTTTGTAAGCAGCATATCACTACTTAAATCATCTGATTTACCCTCATCTAATTGTGCAGTATTATTTTTATTCCAAAATGAACATGCTTCAGCTAATTTTGTCAATACAATAGCAGTTTCTCTTGAAATTGTTATTTGTCCAGTTAAAGTATACTGTGTTGTAGATGCAACACTTATCCCATCAAAATTTTCATAAAAGATATTGTCCTCAGAAAGTATCATTGCCATTTTACTAATTTCGGCATTTATAATGTTAATATCTTTTTCATTTAAAAAGGAAATATTAATATTTTCAAATTTAGATGTTTTAATATTATAAGATGCAAATAAAATTGTTGTTGGATGCAACATAACTATTCCTCCCGTCTTTTTTAATAATAGTCATTAAATAACCAACTGTTGCAATAAAAAGCATCAATTAATTTCTTGTTAACATTTTTCTACCAAGTAATCCTGTACCTCCAGGAGTTCTTCTTTTTGGAGGTAATTGCTTTGTTGGAGAGATAGTAACCTCATCAGTAACATCTTGTTTTTGTATAACATCTGATTCTTTATTAGATGTAGAATTAATATTCAGTTGATTTGATAGAAGTAAGTTAAGTATATGATCAAGTTTTTTATTAGCATCACTTTCTTCTATCTTTTTTGATTGCAATTCAATACCATTGGAATGTATATAATCTAAAATCAATTTATGTAAATTACCATTACAATAACTAGCTAATAGATGTTCACGTTCTTCTTCAGAACTTACTGGTATATTAAATTCCAGACGCACTATATCCAAAAAACATCCCCCTTTATTGCTTATTTCATAATGTTTATCAGCATTAAATTATAGTTCTATAAACAATATAAATTGGAATATTTAAGTAAAAAAAGAACAGGCACTTGCTATTATGTAAGTGCCTGTTCTTTTTTATTTTAATTCAAAATATTATTGTTCCATAAATACATCATAGGTATTTAATAAACGTAAAGCATTTCCCTGAGGAATAAAATTTTTAGGTAGCCTTATAACTACAGTATTAGGAGATATTTTGTGTATCAATTCACTAAAATAATCTGCTACAGATACATCATTCTCACCTTTAGAAAATAATCTACCAGACATTGAAATATACCCAATTTCTGTTAATACAATGTCAGAATTAACATCAATAACCTCATGCATCAATTTTTCAAAAATAATACGTGCAAGTGATTCTTTAACTTCTTTTACATGAGATAATACATTATCTTGCTGACAACCATTTTTGATATATCCTGTAACTAAAGCAGTATATGCTGTATTATCTGAAACTAACCTTCCTTTATTTTCTCTTAATTTATCCTTTAATGTACGCATTAAAAAATTACCACCAACATTAAAAGTGCGAGAACATGTATTCATTAACACAGGACTTCCTTGTTCATCAATGTGAACATATTCTGTACCAACTGAAGAGCCACCACCCTCTATATGAAGATGTGAAACAGGTTGATACAGTATTCCAGATACATATGTTGCTTCCTGTAATTGTACTTGTTCCTCTTTAGTTAATGTTCCTTCTTTATCTGTGAGCGTATCTACTATCAAATCATACATAGAAGATGATCCTTCTATCTGTGCTTCTGGTTCTGTTGTCAATAGAATAAAAACTATATTTAATTCAATATTAACTTTTTTATTTTTGTAACTATTCCAAACAAAGTTGAATTTTCCTTTTAAATTATCATATAACTCTTTTTTGAAAGTTTCTCCCAGTTCATTAGGACGTACAGAAACACTTAAATAAATATCAACAATATCTGGTATTTCACCAGAGTATTTCTGTAAAATGCTATATCCTAAAGCATCCAATATATTAACATAAAAAATCTGATTAGATGTTTTTGGAGTATTACTATCTAAAAATCTTTCCACAGAACCTACAGCATCTCTTAATTTTTGTCCTCTTACAATCCTGTGTTTCTCTATGTATGGTTTATTAGCATCTATATCGATAGAATTTATGATGCTATCATAGTTATCAGTTAAGCTACTTGTTTTTGGTAATATCTCCCTATTGTCTTCTAAGATAGCAAAAGTAGATGGTATAATGTATGTTTCAGCAATTGTATGTAATGTTTTTTCCGAGGATACTGGATTTAATAGAGTATTATAATCGCTTGCATTTATTAGAGATACTCTGGTTTCTGTTGAACCAGCATCAATACCAGCAACTAATGTTATTTTTTTGTTACTTTGTGAAATGTCAATAATAGTACCTGTCTCTCTCTTCTCTTTTAAAAGCATAAATAAATCTCCTTTCACATATAGGTTCAAAAAAAGTTAGTAATTTCAGTGGTAATAGAATAAGCGATAGGTATTAAGGCATGGTATCAACTCCTTCAATTAGTATTATGTTATCTATAATAAATTTCGGTAAAACCGAAAATAATATTCGCAAATAATAATTAGGACATAATAAAAAGGACCCAAAGGCCCTTAATTATCAATGTAGTGTTATAGAAAATACTGAAACTGTATTATCATTTAATTTTATTGTATCTGTCGCTGACACGGAAGAAACTGTATATTTCTCCTCTATTTTTTCTACTAATGGATCAATGCTATCTGCATTTAATAAATAGTATATTGCAATGTTTGAATCGCTATAGGCTCTCATCTCCCCTAATAATCCTTGTACTGGTATATTATTTAAATCTGTATAGATGTTTAATGATGTGTTTTGTCTTCCATTCAATTTTTCAATTTGACTCTGATAGAAAACCTCCTGTTCATTAAAAAGTTTTGTTTCCTCTGAAATTAAATGTAATTCATTACTTAATGTTGCGATATAACCTGGAAAACTTCGTGTTCCAAAAGCTATACCAACACATATACTTAAAAATACAATACATGCTGTTAAAGCTCCACTAAATATAGATTTCTTCTTTACTCTTGGTCTTTTGGTTTTATGTTTATGTAATTTTTGCTTTTTGTGTTTAGATGGTTCTTCTGGTATATTTATGAAATTAGGTGTTCCACACTCATTAGGTAAAACATTTTTGCTATCTTCTTGTGTATCTAACTCCTGTTCTATATCAATAATATTTTCTTCAATCTCTGCTTCATTATCCTCTTCGATTATATTATTTTCATCTAATTCTTGGATATTTTCCTTTTTAATTAAATCTTTTACAGAGATTTTTAAAGAATTTGTAGTTGCATATAATAAGGGAGCAAGTGCAGCTATTTCAATGGCTTCTCTATATGCTAATTCAGGAAATCTTCCTTTAACCTTATCAGCATCGATAATATGCATCTCATCATAAAATTTTACATTAGCTGACAATAAATCCTCTAATTTATTATTTATTTGTATATAGGATAAATTCTTGTTTTCATAAGATAAATATGCATATGAATCTTTATAGGTTTTTACTAAATTGAAACTTGGAAGTCTACTAAAATAACCATAATCAAATAATGAATTTACAATAAAGGTATTTTTAGCATTAACCATTTCTGCAAAATAAGTTATTGACTCTATATCAGAATCAAGTAGAGAAAATGATATATTATTAATATTCCATTCAGAAATAATATTACCAATAGACTTATTTTTATCTATCTCAATATTAGGTTCAACCAACATATATAGTTCGTCTATGTGTAATGCCTTCAATAAGAATGCCAAAGCTGCTGCATTTTTACGATAAGATAAAGCTATTAAGACTTTTTCATCTTTCATAAGAATAAAAGTCATATCACTTAATCTTATAACAGCAGTAGTTTTCACTCATTATACCCCCTTTGTCTGAATTTGTAATATGATCTTATTTGGTGCTTTTACAGTAGTAGAGACAACAATCAACTCCATTTTATCAATACGTAATAATGTATTTTCAATATCTGTAGCTGTAATATGAAATTCTAGTCCATCACACCATTGATTTGCTTCTGGTGAATATTCACCAACAACAGTTGGAATTTCATCGATAGAAAGAGCATTTATTTTTGTGACCGTAACTCCTTCTAATCCACTTATTAATTGGGAAACAATCACAGGATCATACGGATTAATATCTGTACTTCTCGTAGTAATAAAAGACTCTTCAGCAGATACAGCAAACTGTTTACTTTTATTATATTCTATTTTTGCATTTTTTAATTCTTCCCCAATAGAAAAATATTGCTTTATTGCTGTAGTCGCACTAAAAATATTGGTGGTAGGAAATAATAAAGACGATAGTAATAAAAGCACTAACATTATAATCTTTATAAAATTTTGTTTCACCATAATCTACCACCGCCTTTTTTTAGAATTGACTCGGGTATTGGTAATGTTCCAATAAATGGTGATATACTTCCCTGCTCTATTAATGTTAAATATAATATATAGAGATCATTAGATTTATTTGATATGTTATTATTATCCAGATTATTCTTATTTAATGATGGGTCTATGCAAGATACTAAAACGGTGTCTATTTCCTCTCTTGAACCATTTAACAATTCAGTGTTATTTTCTATGTTATTCAACATTTCATCTGACACCATTAATCACCTCCCATATAAAATTGTTCCAACTCCCTAATATTAAATTGTCCATTGTTGATGCCTTGCACAAGTTTTCTTTCGAGGTTCTCACCAACCTTTCTTATATATCTTTCTAAGAATTGTTCAGATTCGGATAAGGATTTATTATTTAAAAGTTCTGTTTTAATATCATCATTGAATATTAAAATTTCTATTAATGGCTGCAACTTTAAGTGTGCATTGCTATTTGGTGCTGGTTCGAAATATCTATGTACTCCTAAATTATAAGCAAATTGACTAAATGGTGTAGTTGCACTGTCTTCAGTTAATTCATATACTATAAAGTTATCAGCAACCTGTTCACGAAACATGCGATGATTTATTACAGCCAACAATTGTGAAATGATAGTTTTATAATCATTACCGTATAACTCTTCAAGTTTATAGGGCAGATGCCAAACTCGTGTTAAGTGTGTTGTAGTAATTACACCAACTGCTGAATTAACTAAGTCTCTAACAGCGAAAGCTACTTCCTGATTTGGAATTTCATTTAATACAGCATAGTCTAAGTCTTGCTTCTTCGCCATACGCATTAAGCTCTTTAAAGCATTTATATCCCCCTTATAATTTATTTGCGGTATTGGCATACGAACCTCTATAGGATTCGAGTATTCAATAATTCTAATAGGCATTGCAATCTTTTCATTAAGCATACCAAAAATTGTTGTGTTTTTACCACTTCTCATAGGGCCAGTATTAAGCACTAATCCTTCATTTTTCTTAGCTATGTTTCTCAATTTTCTTACATCATCAGGTGGAAATCCCAACTCATCTATTGTTTTTGAAGTAGTGGTCACCTGTTGTATTGCTATTACAACATATAAACCTGCACTAACAAGAGAGCCAGTAAATCTTAAATCGACTGTATCATCATTAAAAATATTTGGTATATCCGTTGTCATACCATTTATAGTTTCTAAATCAACTGCTAAGGATGTACTTTTTCTAGAAACTAATTTATTAATAGCCATATGTATTAAATCAAAATCCAATTTAAAGGATGAGTCTACAATTTCTCTACTAACACGATATTGTACCTTATGGTATTTCTCTTTATTTATATAAATACTATTAAAGTGTATATCAGTACCACCACATGCGATACAATCCAAAATCAACCTTCTAATCAATAGTAATGGTCTAAAATCAAGTAGTTCCCTAGACAAAATATTAACATCAAGATTTTTATTAAGAATTGTTGCATTACAACTCATAATATATTTATATTCAACTCTATATCCAACAAAATCAGGACTTGTTTCAATGATAGTTTTATCCAATACTACATCAAGAGGAACATATATTGTGATCACTTTCTTTTTTGTAATGAATACCCCATATTTTTTGGCAACATCAGTCATATCAGGTGGTGTTGGATTCTTGACTAAGTAGACTAAATCTGCATTATATTTTTTTGTAAATACTAGTGCAATCTCTTTAAAAGATGTAAATCTTAAAAGATATAAAGAATCAATTAAATAGGAATTACTAATATTTTCCTCTTTTATTGAATTTATAACTCTTGTATCCGTTATTGATTTAAAATCCTCAACATTAAGATCTACTTGTATAGTACTTAACACATTATTACACTCCCATCCAATGCATTGCTAATCTATCACCAGCAAAAGTAACTGCTAAGTAACTTGATGTAATACATAAAATAATGGTTAGTAGTAAACTAACCACATTTTGCATAGACATTGTATCTTGTTCAACTACCTCTGTTATACTCACATCAACAGCATCGGTTGTTCTTTCTGACTCGACTTCTAAAATATTAGTTAATCTTTTTCTGGCTTTTTCCGCAGAAGCATTCTTTTTTCTATGCTGTTTAACAGGTTTAATTTGGCTTTGTGTAATATTATTCTCATTCTCTAAATTATCCCCTTCTTTTTTATTAGATTTTTCTATTGGATCAACTTTTTTTAGTTTCTTCTTTATATCAGAAGTATTTTGCTTCGTGGTATTAAACTGTTTTTTAGTTTTCTTGTGTGTTCCCAACTGCATAATTTATATCATCTCCTAACATCAGTTTTAATACAAAAGAAGCATCACTATCAGAATCTTTTAAAATCTCTAACATCTTTTTATTCTTCTTTTTAAATCTGTTTGCTGGGATATTATAGATTCCTCCATGCTCTGCAAGTAGTAGGGTCATAATGTTATGAATATCTGTATCTGATATTGTACCTCCTTCCGAATTTTGAATATAAAGTATAAGATTTTTATAAGATTTATAAGAAGAATCTATATTTTCAAAATATTTGTATATATTGTCTCCAATAATAACAACAGGTTTTTTAACAAAATAAAATGACTCATCCAACTGTTTCAATTGTTTAAAAAGAGAAGTAGATAAAGTTTTAGGAAACAATATAATACCAAGTACATCCCTAGTATTATATTGTGGTAGTGTTTCCATCATATCCTCAAATTGAACATGAGCATTAACTAAGCATTGTGAGTCTCTTGTTAGGTTTTCCCATACTTGTAAATTCTGTGCATTGATATGCACAATCTTCATAACAATGCAACCTCCTTTAGCTGTATATCTTTACAGATACATGGCTCTACTAGTAATATTGATCCTCTCATTAACGGTGAAACGCAAGTTACTTGTAATGGTAAATCAACATTATAATATTTATAAAATGAAGTAGATTTAATTAGTGATACTTTTTTGCAGATAACTTTTAATACAACAGATTTATTAGTATTCATATATTCGTTATATAAAGCCACTATTTGTAAGTCTGATATAGTTTCTATACATTCCGATGGTATATAGATATATTTTTCATCTTTATTATCTGAAGTACGTGCTCCCATCTCAATTAAATTCTTTTTAAAGAAATCAATTTTATCTAATGGTACAGTAATGCCAAATGCTGGTGGATGACCACCAGCGTTACAAAACAATTCAAAAAAAGATAAAAAATTTCTTTTAAAGGGATCTCTAAATGACCCTTGATAATTGTTTTTCATTTTAAATAAGACAACAACTGCACAGTTTTCTGCAGATGCTATGTTATTTGCAATCAATCCAGAAAAATTACGGATGTGTACAAATTTCTCTCCTTCTTCTAAATTATAGACACAATACAGTAAATTACCAAAACGCTCTTGTGTAAACTTAAAAGAATATGTTGCAGCTAGTTTTGAATAAAATTGATGTAATTCTAAAATGTTTTCGATACACTTTTCTTTTTTGTATATTACTTTTTGCGACAACAAAAAATTTAAATCTTCAAAATGTTCAGAACGAAAACAAGCATTTATTGGTGGATTAAATATGTATTGAAAAAATCTTTTACCTATTCTATAATTATAGCGATTAAAAGCACGCATAAAAGCAGGCATACTTAGTTTTTGCAATACAACATTATTATATAAAGCAACTCCAATTTTAGTGGACAAATCCACAACATCTGAATACATGGACGCCAAAGCATAACATTTTGCATTGTTAGCTAAAGGTTTATGTAAAAAATCCAAGCATAACACATTTGCTACAAGCAAGGCTGCATAAGCACCACTAACAGCATCCCCATTTAGAGCATCTTGCTCTTCAAACGAATTAAAAACATTTATTTCTCTTTGTAAGGCATCATAATCATATTTAGAGGAATGATGATCTATAACAATAATATTAAGACCATACTGCTTCAATGAAGTTAATACATTTTGATCTTCTACAGAGCAACCCGTATCGCATATAATTATATATTCCGCATTTCCATGTATTGCCTGTTGTACTATAAAAGGACTAATATGATGTGTTCTTTTTGTATATTGATATAAAAAATAATTAGAATAGCCTATACAATCAAATACTTCTTTCCATACAAGCATTGAAAATAATCCATCTGCATCATAATCCCCATATAGCATAACTCTAGCACCAGTTAATATAGCAAAGTGTAACTCCTCACATATACTTACAATAGATTTAGTTTTTATATAAGGAATATCTACATTAGTTGGTTGAAATATATTACAATCTAAATATGTTTCTAAAATACTACTATCCATGTATATCTCTCCTTCCCATATAGACATGTAATTCTTAGCTAAGCATTCTATTTATAAAATCCATCTTAGATTGTAAATTGTCACCAGAACTACTTAAAGCTGAGATATGTAAAGTATTATTATGTTCTATATCTTGCAGCTTAACTTTGCCTTTAATCATTTGTATAAAAACTGATGGGTCAGATTGTTGATATAATATAGTTAATGTTTCTTTTGCTCTAGTTAAAAGAACATAGCAAAGTCTATTCTCTGACTCCTTCTCTTCCAATGCTGTATTAGCTGGATATAATTGTTCAATTTTTGTATAATTCGGGAAAATAGATTCATTCATATC
The DNA here is from genome assembly GCA_944384265.1 of uncultured Clostridia bacterium. Taxonomy (GTDB): domain Bacteria; phylum Bacillota; class Clostridia; order Lachnospirales; family Anaerotignaceae; genus Coprocola. Next base: position 97,313 of record CALWSR010000001.1, on the reverse strand, counting down.
CACAACAATTACATTATCAAACTCTAAACCTTTTAGGGCATGTATAGTTGATAATGTGACCCCATTCACATTTTTCTTTCTTGCATTTGCAATATCAGCTAAGGCGTTTTTAAAAAGTATATCACGATTAAAAAATTTAAATGTTCTTTGTAGATAGAAATCTTCATTTCCAGTAATTCTAGAAAAATTACTTTTGTTACTGTAAACAAAATTAAAGTAGTATAACTTAAAATATTGAATCACTGTATCTATATAGTTACATGTAGGTGTTGTTTCCATTTTAGACGATATCTCTAAAATCGTATTAAATACATTTGTAAAACTTTGAGGAAGAGAATAAGTATCGAAAACTATATCTTCTATATGTCTTCTACGTTTTTTCGCATTATCTTCTAGTATCGTTAACCATAGTGTTTTCTGTATAGGTAGTATTTGCCATAAATATTTTAGATAAGATGTATTATCTTTTAAATAAAGACCTTGCAATAAGTTCAATATTTTCTTAAAAATATCATTTGAAAAAGGTTTCTGGTCTTCAGATATAATAAAAGGGATGTTAGAGTAGAACAATTCTTCTGCTATAAGAATTGCACTATCATTGTTTCTATAACTGATAACTGTATTCTGCAAGTCTTTATCTCGCATATCCTTTAATTTTTCTTTTAAGAATATAATCTTTTCGTTATCATCATTATATGGTTTAAAACTAATATTACCCCCTTCCTTTACCCCAACTATATCCTTATCAAATCTAAGAACATTATTTTGTAAAATTGACTTTGCTGCTGATATAATATTTTTAGGACAACGATAATTTGTATCCAATCCAAGTATTTCACAATCTTCTAAATTATCTGATAATGATAAAATAGTATCTGGCGAAGCTCCCTGAAAGGCATAAATAGTTTGGTCAGTATCGCCTACTGCTATTATTTTTGTATTTTCATTTTGTAGATTCAGTAGTAACTCATTCATTAAAGCGGTAAAATCTTGAGCCTCATCAGCAATAATTATTTTATATCTTCCACAGACATTGTTTCTAACTTCAATATTAGTTTTTATAAGAACAATAAACTCTTTTATAAAATCGATGAAATCCATTAATTTCATAGCTTTTTTAATAGCAATGTATTTTTCTATACAGGCCTTTACAAAATCTTGTTTTAACCCATAATCTATAAATTTAGAACTATCAAAAAATGAATCCCAGTCTAACATTGAGTTTTCTTTATAAATATATAAATCGTTCATTATGTCATGTGATACTGGTTCAATATCATCATAAAACTTTTTCCATCTTGGCAATATTATTGAATTCCATATTTTTACCCTATCTTCATCTGATAATACTTCAATTTTTTCAAGTCCTAACAGTTCTTTATACACTGTAAGCCATCTCTTACAAAATGCATGAACTGTTACAGATTCAATATCATCGTTAGGAATCTTTGGTGTTATATATTTATTAAGATGGTTCACCATTTCCTTATGCTTTTCTAATATAGGGGCTGTATTATGTCTATTGTAATTAAAATATAAAATTCTTGGTAACTTTATATTTACCTCTGGAATTATTTCAGCTGCTAACTGATTTTTATTACTAGCTTTGTCCATTATTTTTGAAATTTCAAGATCTAATTGAAGCATAGTTGTTTTACCAGCACCAGCAGTAGCCAATATAATTTTAGATTTATTATTACAAGATAGTGCTAATAACATATCTTGAGCTATAATGAGTTTATGTTTTTCCATTATAAAATTAGCAATTTTATAGCGTTGTACTCCTTCCAAACCATAATTTTTCTTTATAAAAGGTAATATATCTTCTCTTTTAAATTTATTCCCAGATAAAATTTTCTTTTGCTTAAACCTATCAATTCTATTTTGTAATTTAGTGTCATAAATAAAAGAGGCTTCCGAAGAAGCCTCTTTTGCTGTTTTATTGTCTATGCATGAGAAATCTGACAAATTTATCATGGTAATCTCTTCCCTTCCATTATTTTGTTTGTAACCCTCATTACAACATTGGTTTTTGATTGCTTACTAAAGTTCAAAGGATTTCCAAAGCAAGATATAAAATATCTTGATGTAGGTTCTTTGCGAATTGTTTCTAACTTTATTTCTTTGAAAATATCAATATTTTCTTCTTCTAGAATTCTGCACCATCTTAGAGAACGCTCATAATAAGACAGCATAGATGGGTTATTATTAAATAAAAAAGAAAGCAAACGCACATCAATGGAATATGCTGGTTTTACATCGCCAACTACTTCTTTAAAAATAGGATGTGTATATATACGATGGAAGTTTACTTCTTCAATATTAAAAGGTAAATTTTGTATAACATTTTGAACTTGTAATATTGTTTCTACACTAAAATCACCTTTAGTATGCACTAAATATAGAGTATTATCTCTATTTAGTAGAATTGAATTTTTAATTGTGATATATTTAGAAATATCCATTTTTATAAATTTATCTACAAGCATTTTATCAGTATCAAAATCTTTAAAAGATTTAAAGTCAACATTTACGGTTATATCAGAAATTATTGGTGTTTTATCAATAAATAACTCGCGAAAATCAACAAAAATATCATTTTCCCAATCTACAGATAAACTAACTTCTTCACATGTACTAAAATCGTAGACAGCTATAACTTTAGGTGTACTATAGCTTCTCATACGACAATCAACTTGTTTATATGACTTTTTAATGTCATAACAAAAAGCCTCAGGCAAGCTTTGCACAAATTTGAGCCTCTCAAATAAACTTAACCTATTATATAGATAAATATATTCAGAATCTGTTACCCATGTCAGCAAGGAATATGGATATACAAATTCAATTTTGTATTTTAGATATAAATAAGACACTATATATCTTAGGTCTGCAAAACCTTCAAAACCCGAGTATGTTATTTTATTTTTACCTGCTGCTTGTTCTTCTTTTACAAATAATTCTAATTCATTTAACATATCTAATTTAAAATTACCAATATGTCTTGCTTTTCTAATGGCATCAATGTGATGTACAATATCTATATTTTTTGTATCAATTCTAAGATAATCTCCAAACTTTCTTGGATATATAAAATAAATGTCTGATGAAGAATAATGCATAATAGCTGTATCGTGTATACCATTCAATATTTCTATATCTTCATTCAGCATATCCTCAAAATATAACAATACATCAAATCTTTGAACATTAACATTCTGTTTAAAAGAATTTATAATAGAAATTAATGCATCAGAAATATCTTTATTTTTAGGCATATTATCTTGTAATAATTTTTTAGTTATAATTAAAAATGCCGTATCAATTCCAAATAGAACCTCTTGTTCATGTTCACGCAATGTTTGTAAATCATTGTCTGTCTCAAAACAATATATATTGGCTGAGTGTAAAAGTTCACTAGTATTATTTAATAGATCAGTCTTCAAATATATCCTTGTCCAGGGGTCAGGATATTTTAATCTAATATATGCAATATAATCTCGTATATCTGGAACTATTTCTCCAAATACTGTCGGAATTTTAACATCAGTTCCAATTAAATTCACTATTTCAGTATTCATATATTAACACTCCTCTGTAATTGTAGTTTCATTAGATGTAGAACGATTAAAGTAATATATGTGAGCATCAGGTAAATTAGATGCTATAACAGAATGTTGTACAATCATAATGAGATTAATTCCCTCACTTAAAATCTCTGCAACCATGCCTCCTACTTTTTCAAGATTTTCTTTAGACGATCCAGAAAATGCTTCATCGATATAGATTGTACTTATTCCTTGAAGTTTCATTATAGCTATTACTGCAGATGCAGACGCAATTTGTGTTAATAATCTACCCTGACTCTTATTAATTTTTATCTTTTCAAAATCTTTTGAAGATATCCTTGGTTTCAGATGTATCTTATTTCTAACTACCTCATAGTCTAATGAGATTCTATAATTATCAAAAGGAAATATAATAGCCAAATTCTTATTAATTTCAGCTTCTAATAATTGAGTTATTGCATCTCTCCACTCTTTTTCACTTTTAGCAACTATTTGCTTTGCACGTTTAAGAAAATATTGTAATGTATTAATTTTGTTTAATTTAAGATTGTATCGTTCTATAGTTTCTTTAGTAGTTTCATATAAATAATTTTCTTTTGATAAAGTATTGTAAGCTTTACTTAGAGTATTAAATCTATTTAAGTATGATATAAAAGTCACCTCCCAAAGATTAAATATAATTTATTCTTACGAAAAATTATTTTATTTTTAAATATAAAAACATCGATTTCACCCTTAAAAAACGGTAATAGCTGACACACCTGCTTTGGCAAACGAATAGTAGCCATTTCTATTTTATTATTTAGTTTTTTAGTTTTTCTTAATTCTTGTAAAGCTACAGTTTCAGCTTTTTTAATTAAAAAGTTATGTGTTAGTAACTCACCTGTATCATTAGACATAATGAGTTTAGAATCAGCAAAATTTAGATGTACACTTTGCAAATTATTATTTAAATTATATATTAAATCAACAATGTCTTTTGTATCTATTGTATAAAATTCCTGTACTGGCCCTTTAGAAATAATAGACATATCAACTTTAGTTGAAGGTAATACAATATTAAATATTACAAATGTATTATTTTGTTTAGATATAAAATATAGTTTTGAACCAAATTTATAAAATTCACCACCTTCAATTAACAAAGTATTTAGAATTGATCCATTTATAGCCAAAGGATACCCTTCAGTTTTTAATAAGGCAATTACCCCATTTAATTCAACTACAGAATACTTTTTAGTTACCTGTATTATCTCTTTGGTTTTATTAGATAAACTTGCTAATATTTTTATATCTTCAAGATTATATAAAGTTAAATCCTGATCATCGAAATTATTTGAACTTTTAAATAGTTCTTGTCTTTTTAAAAAAGTAATCAAATTATTTATAATTTCCATCACACCTGAATCGCTCTTTTCTATACATAATGGTGTTAGGTTCATTGCACCTTTATTAGACCCAACTGTAGAAAAAATAGCTTTACCATCACTTACATGTAAATTAAATATAAAATCTTTTCTTAGTAAAATATTGAGTAATTTCAAATCTATGTTTAATATTATCTGTTTTTTATCAATACTGCCATCACAAATACCATTTGTTATAATGGAATATGCTAAAGTTCTTCCAATTAGATAGTATTCTAATTTAGAGTCTGACTTTTGTGTTAAAATCATAGTTGCTTGTGTATCTTTTAACAATTTAGAAAATAAAATCAGATCAATCAAATTACATCATCCCTTCATAGCGATCCAGTTCATTATCCAAATATTTTTTTAACTCACTAATTATATCTGCTAATTGATTTCCTATTATATTTTGTGAATCTCCTTGTATTTGATCTATAGTTAAATTATCTAAAACTTTAATGTTTGGGACTATAACAGATAATTCATTTATAAAATCTGGGTTCAAACAATTAAGAAAAGACTCTAATTCCTGTAAGCTAGATTTTATTTTTTCTTCGTTAATTGCGACTTGGATCTTAATTTGTTCCAATCTATTTTTAATGTTTTCAATGTTTTGTTCCATACTTTTATCCCCTCTCATAATAAATTATCATTTAAATAATCAAAATAATCTTTTTTCATTTCAGCTTCACTTTTACTTAAAAGATTCATGACTATAGAATCTTCAGTTCCTTCTACACTTTTTAACAATGTTTCGTATAGGGATGTCCCAATAACAATATGTTCCGTTTCTTCCTTAATTGCCTTACTCTCTTGATATAACTTTTGTGTTATCAATATTTGTTCCACATTTAATATTTCATCGCGAGATGGAAGCATTATTTTATTTTCATCTATACCAGAAAAGACACCGTTTTCGATTTTTATAACTGGAATTATTCTCTCCAAATTTGTATCTTCAACTTCTGTATGATTGGATCTTCCTAGGGATTGTAAATAATAAGCTATAAACTTATCATTGATTTTATAAATACCATTTGCATTATGTAAATGAGCAAAAAAGCAATAATCGTAATATGCAAGAGTATCATTTGTTTCAATATCTTCATATTTAGAATACATTTTAGTTATTTGCTTCGAACCTATATCCTGGTGAAATAGTCCTATATTTATTTCAAGCTCTTTATTAATCTCCTTAATGCCAACACCATAATGATTAAAAATGAGAGATACATTGCCGTTAATCACTCTATCGACTATATGTATATAATTTGTAAAACCTAATGGTTGTTTCATTTTTTTCTGAATATTCACTATAGATTCGTCTTCAATATTAGATATAAGAAACCAAAATGGATTGTTTTTATAATAGGTAAACTCATGGTTTCCTATTACTGCATAAACTTTAGAAAATAAGGAAAAGATATATTTAAAGAATTCCAGAGCATGCATCGCTTCAGTGGGATCTGCAATTCCTCTATTAAAAAGGTCGCCTAAAACAATTAAATTAACGGAATAACCATTTTGCTCATAGGTATTTTTTATATGTATAATCTTATTTAATATATCTGACATTTCTTTAAGATAATTCTTTCTAGCATTCATTCTAAAAGCAAAATGCAAATCAGTCATCAGTAGATATGCATCCTTTTTCATTGTAAAACACCTTGCCTTTCACGGGACAATTTACAGTCATTAAAATTTTTGATAGTTGTTGTGTTAATTCAGATTTTTCATATAGTAATTTATCTAACTTATTTGAATACATAATATAGTTATTCAATGTGTTATTTAGAGTATCTAAATATTCAAATTTTCTTAATACAGAATAAATTTTGTCTAAAGCAATTTTCTGCCCAGAATTTAGATGTAAAGTTTTTATTAGACGTCCCAATACTATTATTAAATCACAAATATTAATTAAAAAATCAACTTCTGATTTTGATAATGCAGTTATTTTTTTATGACATAATAGAGAATCTAATAATTCTACAAGTTCAATCTGTTTTTCGATTAAGGATGTATTTATAGAGATTAAATTTAATTTACGTAACCCGTCATAATTTGGTATTTTATCTATAAGAGTGCAAATTTTTGTTAGAAATTCTTTAGTATCATCAAATTCTTTTACATAAGGTCTATACTTCAAAGTTTCTAATTTTTTCTGTTCACGTGATATATTAGAAGAGTAAAATTTATTATCTCCTGAAAGAATATTAGCAAACTCAGCAGCGTTCTCTTTAATATGTTCTACCATTTGATCTGTGAACAAAAAAGATATGATGGAATCATTTACACTACCCTCTTCTATTACAATTTGATATTTATCAGCTTCTACCATGTTTATAGTTTGTTTAATATCAGTTGGTGCAATTAAATTAAGGGCATGTATTAATTCCGTTGGAGCTCGATCCAATTGCGTTATAGTATTATTTTTATTATGTAGGAAATAATAGCGTATAGTAGAGTTCATTAAAAATATATGTAATTCCACTCTCTGGTTATCAAATTCACAAGATATTATACCTTCTTCTGTTCCATATCTGAGTAATGGTATAATATCTTCTGGTTTTGAGTTATGTATTTGCGCGATTAGATCCAAAGCACGAAATACTGTACTTTTACCAACATTATTGTCTTTAGCAACCAATAATGTAAGTCCTGGTTTTAATACAATAGATGTGTTTTTATGTGATTGTATGTTTACTAAAGAAAGTTTTACTTCATGCATAATATAATACCCCCATTCTTTGAACAAAAAAATAAACGGGGGTATTTCACCCCCGTCATACTAACTACGCAATTATAATTGGATTATTATCTGCACTTGCATCTTCAACATCAGGATTTGAAATTTTATCTTCCGATACTGTAGGATATGGCATATTGAGATCAATATCCTCTTCCTGCTCATCAGAAATTTCTACCATAAATTGCTGCATATCAGTAAATGCTTCTCTTCCAGCCTCCTCTAATTCAGCAGCATCGTATTCTGCAGTAGCTAAAGCATTAGCAGGATTCATTGCACACAGTATATTATCAAATTGTTTTCTGATGTTTTCTGTAAAGTACGGTGAGTCAGCAAACTTCTCATTAAAGATCTCACAAGCTGCAGGTAAGATTGACTCACTTATAGAATCAATAGGACGACATCTTGTAGATAATGATATAATTTTTTCAAAGCTCATTCCATCTTCTTTTACTTCTTCCATCTGAGAGTTCATAAAATAATTTTTAATAGCATTATATGCACTAACAAAGCCTTTAGTTAAACTCTTAACCAAAGATGTTCTTCCATCAGTAACAGTTATTGTCAAAGCTTGATAAACTGCATTAGCATCATCATCAGTCAATACTTTTCCACTAGATGTAGCAGTGCCAGATTCAGGCGTCTTAATAGTGAAATCATAGAAATCAATTAATTCGTCAAGTTCATCCTCTTTTTGAACCTCATTAAATGCAGTAATCCATTTATCTGTTTTATTGTAAAATCTAATATTTTTCTCAATATCCATAAAGTTGTCTTCTTTAATTGTTGGGAATTTCTCATCATGTGGAAAGAAGAAGAACGGAAGAACATTAAATGGTTTTACAAAAGAAATAGGTGATTTAGAGAAAATATCTGTACGTTTTGCTGTCTTTTCATCATCAGTAACATTGTTTTTATCTAAAATAGTTTTTACTGATTTCCATTCTTCTCTACAGATAGCATTAAACAGAGAAGCAAGCTGAGCATGTACAGGAGCCTTATCATAGTCATAATTCTTTTCTGCATTTAATTCACGCTCATCAACAGTATATCGTACTTTAAATTCAGGTAATCCTTGCTTACCAGCCATATTTACTTGTGTAACATAATAGGACATAACTCGCGGAAAAATAAATCCTTTATGTTTAAAAAGTAAATAGTCATTCATTGTAGCCTCTTTACAATCATCAAATGTACCTTCAAGTAAGTTCTCGTAGCCTTTAGCGAGTTCGGGATCTTCTCTACAAAGCTCTTTGATACCCTCAATAACCTGACTAACAAGTAAAATGGGTCTATATTTGTTATTTTCATTATAGGTATCATCAGATTTCAGTGTAAAAGGATTAAATGGAAGTACAATGTCTTTCATTACCAATGCCCTTGCATTGATCCCACACACAGTTGACATTTTAGCAATACGTGTTATAAACTCTTTTGTTTGTTTAGACTCATCTCGGGTTCCCAATGATGAATGCATTTTGAGTTCTCCAGACTGAGCCTGCTGGAAAATACTTTTAATACTAAATTCTGTAGTTATAGATGACATAATTATTTCCTCCTTCATATTTTCAAAATATAGTTTACATTTTAGTAATATTTTCTAATATAGTGTAGATACTAAAATAAGGAACATTTTTTAATATAAAACAAGGAGACATTTTCTTTATTAGAAAGTGTCTCCTCTCATTTGATATACATAAAACAATAATGCGTATACTATCACATTAATTGCTTTATTTGTTTTTTAGATAAATCTGTAATAGCACGGCCATCTATAGATAGAGTTTAAAGCTGCCTTATGTAAATCATTTTTATACTCAGCAGCAATACCAATCAACTCTATGTGCTCTCCTAAAACAGTTTCAAGAGTTTTTTTTCACAAAGTTCTTTATTTAAAAACATTACTGTAAATATAATATCAGATTTGGGTAGATACTTTAGATTGAATCCCATGACATAACCCCCTAAACAATTGGAACAATATAACATCCATCATTAGTACATTTACCTTTCATAGCAACTAGCATATCATATTCATTATATTCAGTTACACCAAGGTTACGCATAATAACGCCAATTAGCTGTCTATTATGAGGTATTATTCTTTCTTTAACCCCAGCGTAGAGACCAATCTGGTGGTATTTCTATAAATCCTTTTTGCATAAAGTATGAGAATATAAAAGGTGCTTCTTCTGGTTTAAGATTTTTGTCAACACTAATACTAAATTGAGATAAATCATCATCATATGTCAACATACCCATTTTTTTATCATTTAACCAGCTATCATATATCCAAAATTTTTTTTGCATTGTTATTCCTTCAAACCAACATATCTAAAATTTTAATTTTATGGATTTCAGATAATAAATCTTCTATACCATTAAATATAAAATTATAATCTTTATCAGTTATCATATTAAAATCTATATGTTTACTTATCAAGCTTAGATTAAATTCTAGGTCTTGAGAACCAATAAAATTATTTGCTCTTGGATTGCTTTTTATATCAAATTTCTCAATAGCAATATCGTCAATGCATGAGAATAATAAAGATACACCATTATCAATGGATACTCTTCCTTTACATAACCAATAATCTAATGTAGGGAAACCCATTAATTTTCCTACTCTACTATCTATAATTTCATAAATTGATTCGTTTTCAAAAGTTTTAGGTAAGAATCAAAATTAGAAAGTTTATAATATACATTATTGTTATAGGCTTTTAAAAAACATCTTTGAGAGCTACTAGTATATCCTAGTAAAGTAAATTTTAGATCATTAAATGTAGTAATCTGCAAATTCGTTTTTTCATATGTAATCACACCCAATCAGAATAAAATATGCGATATAAATATTATAACACAAATGTATGTTTTTAAGGGATATAAAAACTAAGTTTTTAAATAAAAATCACCCTTTACTGGATTATTTAATAAATCTACTAATTGTTTTGAAACTATAAGTGGATTTAATTTTAACAAATCATCAATATCTTTTGTTTTATTTTGATGAACACCATAGACATTAGGTACTGCTTTTTTTAACTTCTCTAATAAAGTTAATCCTGCTTTATCATTATCATGAATTACATAAACATAAGAGTACCAACGTAAAAAGTAATATAATGTTTTACTTGTATTAGAACCTAATAATGCAATTGTGGGTATACCCAAGTTATTCAGTGATATAGCATCAAATACACCATCTACAACAAAAATAACTTCTTTTTCATAATTGCTTTCTATCACATCAATATCTGTTAAAAAATAATGTGATTTATTCATTACCAATTTATTAGAAGTTTTATACATTTCAAGACCCTTTTCACCATCTTCTTCTCTAGCTTTATGGTTCAAGTCCCAACCAACAAGTCCTACAATATTTCTAGATAAATCTCTTATTGGTATTAAAATAAAGTGTGTCCATTTACAATGATTATCAAAATATATATCATAATTAGGATTTAAAATATCATTACCACCATAATAATGCAGATATTCATTGTTTGGAACAAATATTACTTTTAATTTCAAAAGATATTCTAATGGTATCTTTCTGACAGCTGCAACTGTTTTTAGATAATATATTTGTGAGTCAATATCATCTTTATATAATTTTTCTATCAATTTACCATATACAATATTAAATGATTTCATATTCTTATTCACCACACATTGCTTCTAAATAAGGCAGTAATTCATTTTTCTTGCATTTACGTAAACCACGCTTACCTTTAATATATACAGTATTTACACTCAAATCAGAAGTAGTGTTATGCAAAGTCTTTAATAAAATTGCAAAATTCTCATTCATAATTTTGAATGCATGGCAGTCATCGAGTGATACATATTTTATAGAATCTGGAGTGACAACATAATGTAATGCTTGATTTTCCTTGTATAAATCCTTTTGACTAAAAATAGGCGCATGTACCGGTTGTGTTAAAGTAATAACTAATTTATTTAATATATCTGTATCATTTGTTATTTCGTTATTGTCCAAAGGATTATTAAAAGTAGACATAAAATCCAAATTATTCTTCTGTTTTATAAAAAAAGAAAAAATATCTTTTAAGAAAGAAAATTTTTCAATATCTTTTGCTTTCGATACTCCCTCTTTTAATATAGCGTCTGTTAGTATCGTTGCACCAATTTCTATATCACCTCCAAACAGTTGTAGTACGAATTCTTTTCTTGTTAACCCAGAGCTTAAATAATTGTCCTCAAGACTTAAAAATTTTCCATATATATTATCCAATGTACTCATCATGTATTTCTAACCCCCTATTAAAATTAATAATCTTCCATATATCTTTTATCTGAACTATTACAAATACGTGTGTTGGTTCTACAATAACTCTATAAGGTATATTATTTTTTTCGCACCAATCTTGTATATAGATAGTCATTGTTTGACAGTTTGCGCCATCAAAAATATTTTCTGTTGGTTCATCAACATATTCAATTTCTTTTATTTTATTTACTAGATTGTCAAACTTTATAGTATCATCACTCTCATGGTCAACATAGGATTCAATAACATCAACATAATCAGGAATAACCATAATACGTCCAAATAAGGATATTGTCTTAAAACCTTTCATCTTATGGAAAATATTTTGATTTATTAACTCATCTACAATTTTAGTATCCTCTGGATAGGAATTAATATAGAATATAAGTGATGAACTAAATACGGATAACAAACAGAACAATATTATTAAAAATATAGTTATTCTTTTTTTCATAATACAATCACATCCAAATCAATATCCTAGATAATTTTTATGTTCAATCCTTAAATTTTTATTCCCTAAAATAGTTGATGTTATCTTTTTTAATTTTATAATGTCCCACACATCAGAACAGGGATATTCAAAAAATGAATTATAAAATTGATATAAATTATTTTGAGTAATAGCAGGCATTATTCGTTTATACTGTATATTACGCTCATCACTAATATCTCCATTAGAAAATAGAAATGCCGACATAGCTATGTTAAATTTATTGTTATGCACCAATTTTGCAGATCTTATATTTTTATACAATGTTTCGACATGTATCTGATTTTGTGAAAAAACATCGAATTCTCTACTCTGTGTATGTAAAGTAAATTTATCTGTGATTCTTTTATTTCCAACATAAGACTTACACTCAGTACAAAATACAAGCGATTTAGTACATAAAAGAAAATCTATTTCTGTTCTAAAATCACTATTGGGCTTTGTTGGATCTTTCAGGACAAGACTTCTAACAATGAAACCATCTATTTTCTTTTTAGAAATATATTCTTCTGTCATCAAACATAATAAAATTTCACATATGTTTCCGTTTACTGTTCTTTTCTTACCAGTGTTATCTTTTATAGATAACATACTTCTACAAACCTCATATACAAATTGAATGCCTTTAGTAGAATAAATATCACGTAATTTCTTTTCAAGATTATCCAATTTACAACACCTCGTTTTCTATATACCTATTTATTTGAGATGATAGTAGGTCTGTTTGTGATGCAGAGTATAATATAGCTAATTTTACTAAAGTAGTGTTTACTTTAATAATATCATTCATAACAATGTTTTCGAGATACAAATAGGATAAGTAATCAAATTCAGTTAGTAATAAATGTAATCCCTGTTCTATTGCCTGTTCGAAGATTGTAGTACTAACTTTATAAATTCGTATAATTTCACCTTCTTCTAAATAAAATGCTGCATAAGGGACTCCATTTTTAATTTGTATATCAACATACCCAGAAAATATTGGTGGTGTTGGTGAATAAGAGTTATCCAGTACCCCATCTTCAAAGTAGTGGTATCTTGTTTTATTATTTTCACAGGATGATTTAACAATGGCAGTTAATGTATTATCCTCTACTTTATAATTGTAGCCAAAAAAGAATTGTAACTGTATTGGTGAAAATCCATCTATATGTATATCTGAACAATCACCGAAAACCCAGGCATCTTTTAGTATCTTTTTTGACGCAATAAAAATAGGCTCATCATGTCGTACAAAATATATACCAATATCATCTGAAGTGTACCCCAAATCATAAAATCTTTCCAATATACCAAATACAGTTTCAGATACAACATGAGAGGTCATCGTTTGTATCGGTGTATTCATTCCTTTTGATATAAAACTATCTTCATATTGATTGTCAGGTAAAATTTGTTCAAACCCAAAATATGATTTACAGATTATTGGAAGTTTAAATTTATGCAAACCTTTAAGATCTCTATAGTACTTTCGATATTTAGGGCATGATAGAAAAAAGTTTCTTAACTTAACAACTATATCTTTAGTATCTTTTGAATTATAAAAAGTTTTTAAAGTATGTATTTTGTAATCTGAACGAGAACTAGTAAACACTTTTTCATCAAAATTTTCTCCCTCTACAAGCATAGCTGCTCCCATATACGAATCATCTACACTATCCATTACTTTTGCATTTTCAGAATCCCTAATAAATAAGTTATATGCTAGTCTCCAGTCAGCTTGAGGATAATCGCACCATATTAAAAATTTATCAGTATCGTGTACCGTAATAATATCACTAAACATTTTTGGTATATTTATAACACCAATATCTTTATAATATGCACGTAAATTTTCTTGCTGTGTAACTGTATATTTATATTGCCTAATTAAAATACCATCATTACGAGAATTTATAATCACTTCCTGGTTTTCTAGTAACTTTGTTAAAAAGTTACGATAAGATGTAAAACTTCGCATATGAGTATAAGGTTCTAAAATAGTTGGAAATACTCCACGTTCAAGTAGAGGTTTTACAACTTTTGTCATATCAAAAGATAAGGATTGTATATTTCTTACTTTAAAAGTCTTTTCGCTTTCCCCAGAATATATAAGGAAATCTATTAAATCTTTTGGCGAGACTTCAGTATATTTACCTTCAGATGCAATTCTTAACTCAAGCTGAGTAATATTAAAATAATCAGTAATCATATAATTACACTCTGATATTGCCTTTTCTAATTTCTTATGCTCCACAGCAATTCTTGGAGCGTTACGAAGTAACATAAGATATTCTTCCATACTGTGTTTATTTTCTATCTTTAACATTAGGAACCTCCTAACAAGTGCTATCTTCTTTTTCTATCAATATGGATATTATGTTCATCAGCATATTCCATTATTTTATAATTAATATCTTTTATAGAATCAGTGTTACAAATAATAGAATCAGGAAATCCATAATTAAATTTGTTAATAGAATATGTTGTCATAGCAATGCAATTTTTTGATGTCATTTGTATCTCCACTACTTGCTTATCAAATACAATACATCTTCGCATTTCATTAGTTGAAATGGAGTAATCAAGAATCAAAGTTCTATTTATAAAGTAAAAGAGTTCTCTAAGAATATCAGTAAAATTATTTTTTAATATGATTTCACGAGAACCACGTGGTGATACTGTTCTAGTAGTTAATTGTAAAATTTTGTCAGTATTTTTTATTAATTCTAATAGTTCTTGTTCTGTTACTTGTGTCTTAGTTAAATCCTCTTTGATATAAGTACATACCAAGTCATGCTCAAAATTTAACTCAAGCGTACTATTATCCTTTAACAGAAGTGTTAAGATTGCTGATTTACCATTTTCATTAATGTCTTGTTTTTGTTCGGAGATACGACTATTTAATCGTAGTGTCTTATACTTAAATAACTCAATTAAAGAATATAAAAAGGTGTTTTTATTTTCGGTCAAAAACGTGTCTACTATATTTTCAGTATCCTTATAATTGGTATTATTAGTTATTAGTTCAAAATGTATATTATTGCTTTCGTCAATGTACTCTACAAAACATGTAACTTTATTTCCTAAAAGCACAACATCATTTTTATTAAAAATACCAACTCCTTCCAAAAAATAACAATAGTATCCTTTCCTTTCTCTAAGAGGGTGTAATGCATAAGATATCCTTGATAATTGAGATTTATAAGAACAATTATATTTTAATGATTCAATGTCTTTTAAGTTAATCATGTTTTTATTTTACTCCTTTTAAATTTTTTAATTTTCTCGCCAGTCCCTATTGTATCAAATAAAGTACATAAAACAGCATTAACCTCCCCTGGGTCGTCTGCTTTAAATTTACTGTATTCTCTAGTATCAACAGAATCAAAAATTGTATATCTAATACCAGAATTTAGGGATTGCAAATCAGTAAAAGTACTGCCATATAAAATAAAAATAATATTTACTCTATAACAGTCTTGCATTAATTTCTTTAACTTATCTATTTCTCTTGTTTTGCTATCTCTTCCCAAACCAACAATTTTATTAACATCTCCAATAAAAATTGCTTTCTTATTATAATCTTTTTTCTCCAACCACCTATTAGTAGTACCAGCCGAAGTATATACTTTGGAAAGATAAGAAAAGTTTGGAAAATATTTATATACACTTTCATATATCTCTTTGTAGTCAACATAATCTTTAAAAGTAGAAAATATATGATAACGACAAATCATATGTTTATTATTTTTAAAATCATGCAAATTATTTCTATCAAAATAAGAGTTAGCGTTATTTACTATACTTTCTTGTAAAGTTAACCTTTGAGATAGTATCTCTATAGCTTCTATAAATAATGATTGATTTACCAAAAAAGAAACAACGGCAAAATCTGAAGTATACACAGATTTTGCCTCTTTGTTTATAGATGTGTTTGGAAACATTTTAAGATAATCTATTTTTGAAGTGATATTAAAAAGTTTATATTGTTCTTTCAAATTCTCCGATAATATCTTTAGAAACACTCCAATTTTATATGCAACTGGAGAAGATATAGCTATATTTTCAACATCATCATTAGTTAGGTATATTTTTAGTAACTCATCAATATCATCTGTAACAAAAGCTGGAGTTCCCAAAATAATAGGACATACTTTATTATTCATCTCTCCCCGTTCCTTCATCTTTTGTTGTGTCTGATTGATTATATCGCAAGCTTCTTCAACCGTTTTTATATCTTCCTCATCATAAAAACTTAATGTCTTTTTATACCCAACTTCTCTACCTTTCTCTTCTAACATTTTCATTTCAACCTCAAAATTGTCATCTGTTAAGAAAGGTGTTTGAAATTTAATATTACTCTTAAAGGTATTGCCCCCATTCAAAGCTTCTGTATTTACAATCATTCTACCTATACGCCCCATGTTTTCGGATGCTCCTTTATTACCAAGAACCTTTTCTGAAACACTTTCAACAGCACCCAAACACATTCTAAGTTTAACCTGTCCCATAGCTGAGGATGGAATATCAGAAGTTAAATTTTGTGTTGCCATAATTATATGATAACCTGCAGAACGTCCAAGTCTTGCATATCCGTCAATTAGATCAGCTATTTTACTAGCTTTTTTACCTGCAAACTTAAATGTTGATTCAACCTCATCCATAATGATAATAACACGCGGCAAAGCCAATCCAGTCATTTTTCGAAATGACTTTAAATTAGATGCTCCAATACTCCCGAATATCTTATTTCTCATCTGCATTTTATCAAAAGCACTTTGTAATACAGAAATAACAAAATCAGAATCAGAAGTTGCTGCTATTGTAGAAATGTGAGGTATTCTATGATTTACACCATATTTTTTAAACTCAACAATTTTGGCATCGCTTAAGTGTATTTCTAGTTCCCATGGTGCATACTCCATACACAAACCACAAATCATTGCGTTCATTGTTACAGATTTACCATGCCCTGATGATCCTCCTAAAAATCCATGGATACATTCCATACTCAATGCTATATCAGAAATATATCTTGCATCTAAATTTTTATATCCAAAACGGAGATAGGCCTGTTCCATTGTAGATTCAAACCATATAGGTACATCTTCCCACATAACTGGTTTATCAAGTTTTATAATTTGTTTTGGTTCAAAATCACCTTGCAATAGGTATTCTTCATCTTTAGGTAACTTAATCTCCATAGGGAATTTTAATGTTGATTGGAGTTTTTTATATTGTTCATTTAATACTCTTTTTAGGTATGGAAAGCAGTAAACAGGTTCTGGCTTAAACCTACTCATCTCAGTATTATAAACATCAATAAAATCTGTTAAATTAGAGAAATCAACATCAATCATAACACTTTCTCCTCCAAAGTAGGTTGTAAATAAAATGTTGATGATTTAGTGCGACAAGAACCCTTTTTCTTTATAACCTCTAAAACCTTAATAAGATTAGTATAACTCATAACATATGGTTTACCTAAATTGTCTTTCATTAGATTGCTATCAGTAACATCATCTATATTTGATATTATAGATATCTGCCCATCTTTTGTTTTCCCATTTAGAATTGTTAAAACAACTCTATTACGATATTTTAATGCAGTATTATTTACATCAGCATCAGAAAAATTTAAAGAAGGTAAACCTGTCATACATTCTGTATCAACAATTAACATATATTTACCATATGCTTTAATTTGTTCAATAAGTGTATCCACACTAGCTGATTCTCCCATATCCTCCCCTATATTTAATTTTTTCAATGTATTTGTAGCAACTGCTTCATTATGCTCTTTCTTTATAGAGCCCACTGACAAGTTACCCCATATTTTTAATATGGACATAAAGTCATTCACAGTAGATATAGAATCAATTTTATCCTCACAATTTTTATAGAGTTTAGCAAGTCTGAGTATATAATTATTTAATATAGAATACTGTCTTTCCTTATTTGTTGTAATAGTTTCTGCCTTTATAGCAGCTTTATAAGCATTACTACGCATAACATCTTCTATGATTAAATTCTTACATTCAGATAAATCACTTGCTTGACACATAAACTCATGTGATTCTTTTATATGTTTGTCCGATGTGAAAAATTCAAATTCTAAAGTAGAAGAAATCTTTTCAATGTACACAATATTATTAAAGATAGGACTAATATCAAAGTGTGGTGCAATTAAAGGATCAATATCAATGCCTTTTTCATTTGTGTAACATTTAGAAAATAAATCACTCCAGGAAGCTATATAATGTTTTTGAATTTTACCATAGTCCTTAGATAATAGAAAACCAACGATAGGTGCTTGCTTTGTATTTAATATTTTAGATTTTGCTCGTAAACATGCTGTTAATGTATATTCACACCCGTTATGCTTAATTAAATCTTTTTCGTCTACTATAAAAATATTTTCAGAAACAGTAGACTCATTTAAATCAAATACAGTATTGATTTCTGGAAATTCAGGGAAAATTAAAAATGTTGGTTTTCTTGTATCTCCCCAGCGTAATAATTTAATTACGGCCAATAAGTAAATATCAATTTTTCCAATCAAAGTAAAGCAATTATCTATGTACATACTTATAGCAACTTCCCCAGAAACTACTCTCCATCTTTCAACAATTTTACTTTCAGTATCTAACGCCTTAATAGATACATCAATATCGTTATCCATATAGCCATTAGCACTTTCCTTTATTTTTCTTCTAGTTGAAGATGATGTATACCATGGATAATCTGAATAAACTTCGTCAAGCTCTAATGATAAATCGTCATCAATATCCTCATCAGCATCTTCATCAGAGTAACCTGTAGTATCAGAATATCTATTACTTTGTTGAGCAGATTTTTGTTTCTTTACAGTATTTTTTAATAATATGCGATTTAATAAATCACTTATGTTACTATCGAAGATTTTTCTTGCTGCTTCTGTAGATATAGAAGGTATTGCTTTCGTAGAACCAGTATGTCCCCAGTTTAGTCTATAGGCTAGTTGAATCATTGTAGTAACAAATGTCTTAAAATGGAGTGTAATAAATCCATTTTCTAAGAGTAAGTTAATCAATTCTTTTTCATCATCGATGATAAAATTTGGTTTAATCAAATTATTGTCACAATCAATAATTTTTGTTTTATGCTGTATATCTTCAATAAGAAGCTTTATTTGTTCTGTATTTAGAGTAATAGTTTTGTCAAACATTGATGAAACAGTTTCTTTACTTAAAATATCTCCATCAGATAAGTTTGTTAATATATCACTATTCATAGAAATGGTAAGATATGTTGGAGAGTTGTGATCTAAAATATCTAAGGCTGCTAATGCTTTCTCCTTTGGCAATGCTACTAACCTATTTACTTTCATACCAAGTGTAGTTGTATTTATGATTCCTGTTAATATTTCAGTAAGATGTTCTGAAATATCCTTTGAATATAAAGTTTTTAAGTTATTGTATAATTTCTCTTCATTTGTCTGTATAGGTAATAAATTATTATTTTGATTGCCATATACCCATTTAAAATCATTACTAAGTTTAGATTTTGCTAATTCATCATGTACCTTTAGACCATCACCACCTGTTCTAAAATATGGTGTATGGTATTTAGATTCGTATAAATACGAATTTATACTTTCAGAATACCTTCTATAGGGAGATAATACTCTTATTAGAGTTAATACATTTATTGCATCTTCTGGCGTTTCTCTTATAACGCCAAGAGAAGGTAAAGCAACATTAAGTTCATCTTCGTTATTTGTTTGTATTGCATTTTGATTTTCTGTCATAGGTATTTCAAAAATAGGACGTTTACTACACATGCTATCGAATAATTCTTTAGAATTAAAAAACTTTAAATCTAAATCTAGTTTAGTACTTGTTTTCACTTCCAGTATAGAATCCAAACTTTCTTGCAAAAGTGGATATAATATACTATTATAACTTAATTCATCATGGTTTCTCTCCTCTTCGGGTATTGAAGAATACTCATCTGCTAGTTGCTGATAAATTGTATTCCTAACAGTTAAAGATTGTTCTTGCAAACTCAAAAAATCATTATGTATATAACAATCACAAGTATTCTCCGTGATTGTTATAATCGGCATTATAGATACTTGTGGTTCTTGATTAACTAATTTAAATGTGTCCTTTGTTAACTTTATTTCAATATGATGTTCTTTACATATAGAGTCCAACAATGTTGAGTTGTTTTTTATCTCATTAAAGCCAGATTTTGTTTTAGTATCATAAAGAAAAATATAATATTGTAGATTATCTGAAGCAGTAATAGGAATAGTATAAAGCATATAAAATCCTCCTAATATTTAATATAGATAAGAATGATTTAAAACATAAAATTAGGGGGCCAAAGCCCCCTCTACTAAGTATTATACAATGATATCAAATGCCAAAGGCATCGGCAAAACCCGCATTTTGAATTGGGTCTACATTTACAGCAGAAACAGTCTCATCAACTTGTTTATTATGCATCATATATGCCAGTTCCGTATATTCACCTAAATTAGTGTTAACAGCCTCAAAATTTGGTAGTACATCATCATTATAAACCTGTTGCAGCTTTTTGAATTTATCAAGGTATGCATTAGTAACAGTATTTTCACCAGATTCTGTCATAGCCTGATAAGCTTCTAATATTGGTTCAAAGATTGCTCCATTCAACTGATCTCGCAAAATCGCAGCACACTCTTCTCCTTGTGCTGGATCTAAATTAAATTGTGCCATATAAATAAACCTCCTTTATCAAATCATTCTCCAAGAACTTCTGCAAGTTTTCTTGCACCAGTATTATAACCATGCAACGTACCTGAATCCATTTTATCACCAGGTTCGCCACAAAACTCAAGTAATGTCTTTTTAAACGCATCTGTAGTTTCACGTAAAGAAGCTACATTATCCTTAAATTTTTTAGAACCAGACTGATCTGCAATTTCTTCAATAAAAGTAATAAACTTTGGCATTGTGGCATTTGCATACTCCTCAATAGCATCTGTAGCAGCTTCCACCTTAGGAATTGCATCTGAATTATAATCGTAACTACCCATTATTAAATCATCCTTTCATTATTTATTTTTTGTAATACATTTGGTAATACTAAAAAATTTAATAAATTTACGAAAAAAATTGCTATTTCTCTAAATAAGAAGCTACTACCATTTTCAGACGCTTTTCTGGAAAAACACCTAAATTCTGCACATTATGTAATAAATAATAATTTTGTATACTATCAAGGATATCCTCCGAATTCAAACTCTTATATTCCTCCATTGTCATATAGAGATTAAAATAGTAACCAACCTTCGGTCCATTCCTAAGGAAATGACTCATTACATCAGTTATACTTTGTAACCCAAATATATGGACAAATACATAAGACTCTCCTGTAGCATTATACGTGGACATTAGATTATTGAAATCTTCAATAGATGCTACTGATTTCAGAATATTTGAATTTCTAGAAAAGATATCCTCCTGCATCGATTCTATTTTTTCATTTATTTTATCATTTTCCATAAATATGGATAAAGACCTATTTGGTAGTGCCAAGAAAGGTTGTAAATTACCACCCATATATTTATAATCTAAGGCTATTTGTACAAGATAATCTGGATTTACATGCATTAACATTTGTAGTATAAATAGTCTAGCAAGTTCAAATAAATCATCACTCTTTTCTGCCAAATATAGTGTATTGTCTTTTGTTACTGGCAGCAAAAGAGCCTCATTCTTTTTATTTTGCCCCAAATAGATATTTTCTAGTAGTTTCTTTTCCCAATTAACTTTAGTATAATCCAAATAGAAATTTTTTATTTGATCAAGTTTTTTTAATTTATCTTGTTCTTGTGCCTCTAATTCGCTTTCGATACGAGCAACTTCCTTTTTACATTCTGCTAATTCCTTACGTAAACAAAGTAAATTCATTTTTGCATTTTCAATCTCACTTTTAATAGAGTCACTAAGTTGTGCAATTTCTTTATCATTCTTTTTGAATTTCTTTTCTTTTATGATAGAAATATACTCTTCTTCTACATCTGTAAAAAAAGAATCTGTTGACTTTGAAATATAGTCATTAACAGATTCTTTTTTCTCTTTCATAATATCGTTTTCACAGTATTGCATTACAGCATCATATAGATTTAATACTTTTGCAATCTTATGTGCTTGAATAAAAGAATAAATACCTAAAATAAAATAGATTAAGATCAGTATTGATGATGCAAAAACCATCATCAATACAGTAATAAAAAGTATAAAAATATATGTTAGATATTTTTTTCCATCACTATCTTTTTCACTATTAGAAATATTAATTTTTTGAATCATGCGAAATAATGGTGTATAATTAATTTGTTTAGATAGTTTAGAACTTAGAGTAGTTAGTTGTTCAATTTTATCATTTAATTCATCATCAGATGAAATACAATAATTATTAAATGGCTCATAGGCTTGTATCTGCTCATCTGTTAATACAGAATAGATTTTATCTATCATTCCAGACTCTTCCATCATATTATCAACATCTTGTATATTATTGTTTAAATTTGTGTTAACCAGCATAGATATGTCTCGTTTTTTTGCTATGATAGCCTCCTGAACCCGAACAATCACTCTATTTTGTTTATCAGCAAATGCCATTTGCTGCCTATGTAAAACATCATCTATTTTACCATTTTTTGATTGTATCAAAAAATCTAGATTTTGTTCAGCAGCAGCCA
Organism: uncultured Clostridia bacterium; assembly: GCA_944384265.1. Lineage (GTDB taxonomy): Bacteria > Bacillota > Clostridia > Lachnospirales > Anaerotignaceae > Coprocola. Next base: position 74,079 of record CALWSR010000001.1, on the reverse strand, counting down.
CCTCATTTGTTATATTTGTAAGTCTCTTCTGAGCCTTTATTAAAGTAACTTTCGTTTCCATATATCTTTAGTTAGTAAATAACATATGATACTATCGTACATAGAATTATGACTGTGAACACCATTAGGAAAGGCATATTCCATTGGTATATTAGTATGTAAAGGAATATTACTAAACTCGACTAAGAATCTATTATAGTCATCAGTCTTTTTTACAGCAAGTGATTCTAACTTTTGTCTAACAGGCTTTCCATTAAAATATTTTATGAAAAATGGTACTAAATCAAGTGTATGTTTTCCTTCAGATGGAACAATGCTATTAACAATTGGATTACCAAAAATAAGAGTTTGTTTGGAATCACATATTGTTTGTTTTATCATTTTAGTATCAAATTGAATATTATATCCGATTGTAACTATATCACTTTCAAATAATTCTGGTAATTCTGTAACTAATACCTCTTCTAGAAAAATATCTTTTACATAGGCCCTTAAAAATTCCATTGTAATTCCATGAGTCTGTTGTGCTTTAGTATCCATACTACAAATTGTTGTATCGCAATGATGACAAAATAAACGTAAAGGAACTAAATTCGCATCCGTTATTAAACCACCAATTTGTATAACTTCGTCCCCTTTTTGTAAGTATTCTCTAGAACCTGCAGCAGTATCTTTAAATATAGTTCTATCTTCTTTTAATCCTGTTGTTTCTGTATCGAGAAAAATAAATTTCAATATAAATCCGCCTCCTCTTGAAGAATTAGTGGTCTATATCCAGAATTAGTAAGTATCATAATATAACCATCATCATAGTAACAAGATTCTAACAAATTTGGAGTTTTGGTTAAAAGATTTAGTACAGAATTAGACAATAGTATTTGTTTAGAAACTTTGTTCTTATCATTAGTCAATACCATTAATTTCTCTGAATCATTACTTATCTTAATAATGGAGCCAAAAATACTATAAACTGTTAGATAATCCACCAATGGTAAATTTACTAATTGATTTAATATACTCAAGTGATATTTATTTTTAGCAGCTACTTCTATAAATTGTCTACAATTTTTTCTAGATAAATTGGAATAATTTACAATATCAAAATAATTCATTATATCTTTAAAAACAGTTCTAGTTAAAACTGTATCACCATAAGCATATTTCTTAAAAGCTGATACACAACTTGTTGAGAAATTCTTTTCATATTTAGATGGAATAGTCATCACGCCATCTCTCGCTTCTAAAGAATTTCCAATAGTGACCGATGGCAACACATCAAGCAACATATTTTTTAATATTTCAGTGTCATATGGCTTTTGTAGATATTCATCTCTAATCATATTTACAGTAAATACATAAATATCTCCATCACTTTTTGGAATGTATGAAGAACAATAATAATCAAGAAAATATAAATTTATAATAAATCTTTCAACATCTGAAATCTCCAAAGACCATCTAATATTTTCTACAATATTCATATACTCTTGAAATGTATCGAACCCTATTAGAGATGCAAACTTCTCTTCTGATAATTTTAGTATTTTCATAATATCATCATCCGTATGTCCATTTAACATCCCATTTAAAATTAAAAAACGTGTGTGTTCATCTAAAAGCATAAGTAAGTCTCCCTTCGATATAAATTATTCAATCATGTGTAATCGTTTACCTCTTATTAGAACCCATGAAGTAGGAACATTAAAGAAGTCAGCAACTTTTTTAATATCTACTTCTAAACTATGTCTATCTGTGTTTTCATAAACTATAGTTTTAAATAAATTTAGAGGCATAACAAAGTCATATAAAAATTCTTCTGCTTCAATAAATTCAGTATAACCACTAGTCTTATATTCCTTTGTATAGCTGTTCCATAGTTCATCATTTATTTTATAGCCCATATGTAAAAATAAATGTCCAATTCCCATTATGATCTTTCTTAATTTTTCTTCTATTGTTTCATACTTAGAGATAACTAAAGTAAATTCAGAAACGTCTAAATTCTTTTTAATAACTGGATAAAACCAAATAGGAAGTGTATCATCAATCAGTAATATTCCTCCAAGTCTAAAAACTATCTTTTCAGGATCATCTATTGGAATTTTAATATTATATATCTCCAAAATCTCCTACTTTGTTTATATAACATTTTTAAGTAAAGGGTGTATTTAATAATGCTGCAAAACATTCATACCTATTTATTTTTATTTGAGTAACAGTATCGTCTTTATTGATATCTATGGCTGCTACAACTGATTGATATGTTTGTAAAAATCTTTTCATTGCACTTTCTCCAAAGTTTGTTAGGCACTTATAAATTATTCCAAACATAATATAATTGGGCTCAAGAGGTTTTACTGCTATATTACAAACCTCAGCAAAATCGCATCCTGCTAAAACTGATAGTTTTAACCCACTTTGAGTTTTATCAGAAGCAGATAATACTTTCTCATAATGTAATAAAGGTTCTATATATTTTGCAATATCAATATAATCAAAAGGACAATTTATATCTCTTGAGGCAATCTTAATTGGTATAAAATAGTTATTTATTAAATGTGCTCTAATTAGAATATTAACTCTTCTAGAAATTCTAGGTCGCAGTACACGAGTGTATAAAAGGTAATAATTTATGAGCTCATCTATATAAAAATCAGTTAAAGCTGATTCATACTCTAATAATTTATTTTTAATCATATGCCCTTTTTCATCTTCCATTAGCTGATAATATATTGTTTTTATTACAATAATATTTGTTAATTTACAACAAGAAATTTTAAATTGATTATTAATATCACTGTTAGGTGTCAGGAGTGGATGTTTAGATAGTGCTATATTTATTTTTTGCTGTATTAATTCCAATACTTCAGAAGCTTGATATATAATTTCTTCTTTTTTGCTATTTATTGTTAAGAAAGTAATTACACCCCTATTCTTTCTACAATATATAATAGCAGTATCAATTGTTAACAATTCTCCATCAATTATAATTGGCTGCCTATATTCACCAACCAACTCTCTTAAATAACGTAGAACCATAAACATCTCCTCCTTTAAAAACTTTTCTACTTGTATTCGTAGTTACTCCATCCAATTTATCTAGATAATAATAGCGAATAGAAAGCAACTCCAAATTACATTTTAGTGCTGCAATCTTAATATCATCTAATAACGATAAACAAACTTTAATTGTTTTTTCTTGTATTGTCCCAGATTGTTCATTAAATCTATTTGCTAAATTACGAGCATAATAAATGGCTATGCTTAAACCATCTGTTATAGGATAATCAACATCAGATATAGCCGCAGTCATAGCTGTATCAAAATCCTTAAAACCATCATTTGTATGAGATGCTGTGATATTTATTTTATGATTATTTCTTTTATGTTCCTTTTGTCTATATTTAACTTCTTCTGAACTAGGTGCATATGAGTTTAAACAAGATTCTACTAATTTTTTATAAATGTCATATGCACACGAATAAAATCCAAGATAGTTTACTAAAGAATCTGCAACACTAGTAGGATACCCTAATAATGGTACAGTACATCTATATACATCTGTTTCCAAGTCATTTATAAAGATAGAACTATCATATTTTACTGTATCTTGAAACATAGTCATATCTGTTTTAGATGGAACACCAACAAAGAAAGATTTTGGTTGTAAAGTATCTGAGTCATATAATGAAAATGATTCATACATACCATCTACTAACATAAAACCATAAATATTAAAGGAACTCTTAGAAACCCTTAAATTCTTAGCTACTATAAGTTCCTGTCCTGTAAACTTATCTGTATTATAAAAATCAGGTAAAATACAACCATCACACTCCAATAAAATCAAAATTAAATCGGTTATATCTAAAACTTTCTTTTCACTTTTTGTTGCTTGTTGTATAAAATGATATTGTTCTAAATTGATAATATAGCCATTATTGTTGTCACTCAACACAGCATTGTCCTTTATGCAAAAACCTCTATTATCTGATGATGTACATAGATTAGTTAATTCATTTGTATCTACAACCTTTCTTGTGATCCGTTCAGTAATATTATCATCTTTATAACAATCTAATGTAACGCCAAGAAAATTAGATTGCTCATCATATAGTGCTTGATTTAAAAAATACATAGTATATACAATTCAAATTATGTATAATTTGAATTTACTCCTTTCTTTCTATTATTTTATTTTTTATACTTTTTGTACTAATAATATTAAGTAATAAATGAGTACCATGAAATAACGCAAAGATAAATAAAAAAGGGGGTTAATCCCCCTTATGTATTTGTCTAAGACCTTTTAATTCCGTAGAATTTATTTCAGTTGGATTTCGTAAATCATTTATTAGATTCAAAACAAAATCTTTAACTTCTGCACTAAGCCCTGTACTGTTTAAATCAGTACAATAAACTGTAACAACTAATCTATGATTTCTATTCTCAAAATAATAGACTGTACCACCATAGTCATCTTTATCTTTATATAAGATAGTATCAGTACCAATACTATCTCTATTTACATTAGAACTCGAACGAAAAATAGAATTAATATAGCTTAATTTAATTCTTGAATACATACGTACTTTACTTTTATCTGCAACATTATCTGGTAATCCATATGTAGACCAATTTACGCCATATGTAGACGAAAAGGACGGTAAGGTCTTGGTATATATCTTTGCGGCATTTGCTGCATTAGAAAAAGATGTATTTGGTTTATCCCTATAAATATTTAGAAATTCTTGATAGGTCGTATATACATATTTCCCGTTTTTATTATTTTGCAGTAATGCCCACGTATCACTATACTTTGCATCTACTCTAGCTGTATTTTTTGATACTAACTCGGCAGTTGTGCATTCGTTTACTTTCTTATTTGTCCCATTAACTTTTAATATTGAATTACCAAAATCCGTAGCAATTTGTTTTTGCTTGTTGAACGCACTTTCCAGATCAGCACGTATATTATACCAGTTATTAATTTGCATAAGATTAGCAAGAACATCACTATAGATATAATTATCCATATTACTTGGTATGTAACTAGAAGAATAATTCACCCATTTTTTCTTTCCATTCTCATCAATATCTAAACCACTATAAGCCAAATTAAAATAAAATTTAGGAGTTATAGTAGCTTGAGACTTGTCTATCTCACTCTTTTTATTCTCTATGGACTTTATAATATCATTTGAATATTTTTTCAAATAGTCCTGTACATAACTACCACCAGCAATAGAGTTCACAACAATAGGTATATTTGTAGTTGCATCTTCTACTACAGAACCGCCAGATTCCAACTCTTTAATTTTTGAACTAGTTAAAGTATTGCTATTTACACTATTTAATTTATCTGATGTTACTTTATGATGATCAACTTCTTCTGTACCGTTTTCAATAATATCATCTGTATTAAAATAATCATTATCAGCTGAACTGCCAAATTCATTATTATCATCAACACCTTCTATTACTGATACCCTTAATCCAAAATCATTATTGATAGCAGGATTTATTTGATCTAATTTTACGGCATATTCTGAGAAATCAATATTACATCCACTAAATAATGTACTAGAGGCAATAGCAATTAATAAATAATAGATTTTCTTTTTCATTGAATACCTCCTTAATTTATATATCTAATAACATCAAAATAATTTTTTTGAGTGTTTCATTTTCGATTAAAACTTTTTGTAAAAACGAATCTGTATGTTCTTCATTATCATACTGTAAACTTGTAGATTCTTTCTGCTCCGCTGTATATGCCCTAATCCAACTATGAAATGTTGAAGGAGATAAATCATATTTTGTTAATATCTCTTTTCTTTCCAGACCATTTAAATAGTCTTGTATAACTGTCATTTTAAAAGAATCAGAAAATGTTTTTCTAGAACTTTGATTAGCAGGTGAAGTTAAACCATAAGTATTTTTAAAATCTCGTGTTGCAATTTCAGTTATACCCGTTCTATCAGTTTTTGAAGTCATAAAAAATGCACCGCCTTTATATATTTTTTAATACCTAATAATATATAGACGGTGCATTATAGAATGTGCAACTCTATTTATACCGTTTAATCACTCCATATCCTGCATCTCCAGTAACCGTTAGTGGCAATGTTCTATTTAGATAAACCTCTTTTATTGTCTTCTGTACAGATTCGAAGTGGTGTAATACTGTTCTAACTGCTATATCACGAGGTTTATATCCATTAAAGTATTGTACAATCTCTTCCACTGTTGATGTTGCACTCAATCTTTCCGTTAATATTTTTATTTTCGTTGTCATTCTGGATAATAAAGCTATGTCAGCTTCACATCCATTTTCCAGATAATCAAGATGACAAGATATAAAAACTATAAATGTTTCAATTAAATCTTTATATTCACTATCACTATAAATTAGTTTATATGTTTGTAATTGATATAACATAATAATATATTGATAAACTAAACCTCCAACACGACCATCACAAAAATCTATATATGACATTTTTAAACTTATTTCTGGCAGCTGAATAGGATTACCATATTCTTTAGATAGTGTATTTGTCAAATCTTTAAGATATTTATCGACATCAGGCAAACTACCTATAAAAGTTGATATGAGTGAAGTGTCTGGAGATTGCACTAAATTTAAAGCTGTTAATTGTAGCGATATACCATTACTGCCCCAAGAATCACAATAGTATTCGAAGGTAATAAACTTACCTTTAATATTTGTTAAAGTTCTCCCATCTTTTATATGATCAATAATATTAAATACAAATCCTGGTATTGTGACGCCATTTATATCTTTCAGATACAGTAAAAAATATGGTGAATCGTTTTTTGCAGTTTTACTCTTGCCATCATACACGTATGCTACTGCAGAGCCAAAATTACCTATCTTTAATTTTGAGATATTTAGATAAATATCATTATCCAATCTTTTTATCATTTAGGTTACTCCTCTCTTATCTCTTTAATAAAAGGAAAGGCGGATGCCTTATAGGACTTGATTATAATAAATATAATATCGAGTATAATCAAGATAGTAATTGCTTCCCAATCCAAATCGTGTAAAATAAAATATTCAAATACCATATGTACGATATGAGGAAGTAATAATGTAATTACAGGAACGGAGTCCGAATGTAATTTATAATAACTCATAATATTCCATAAATAGAATATTAGAGATATAAACAAAAATAATTTAAATCTAACAGAAAACAAATTAAATGCTATATATGCAACTGTCATACTTAAATTACAAAACAAACTGATACCTACTAAATAATGTAGAAATAACATAAACTTTTTCTTTTGCACAATACTATAACCCCCCTTCCCATTTTTTAGATTTCATCAAAAATTCTCTGTGCAAACTCTTCTGGTGATAATTCTTGATCAACGTCAGGCAATATATCATCTGAGTGACCAGTATGTTTCTTTTCAGTATCGATATTTGTATTTATAGTAGTATCACTTTTGTTATCTTGTTCTGGCACTCTATTTCTTGGCACATATAATAAATTTTCTAAGTCACCTAACTCTCTATCTTGCAGCAATAAGAATAATATCAATATCAAAAAACCTATTTTAAAAATCATTTTCTATCAACCTTCTTTTCTGAAATACCAGATTTCTCTTTTGGTGAATCTGACTCTTTCTTATGTAGGAAAGAAATATCTTTATATTTTATAAAACAAAGTAATAAAATTAAAGGTAGTGATAGAATTAGTAATAAATCAACTAAATTGTCAATAATTAAATCCACAAAAAACCTCCCAACTTTAAAGATAATTAATCGGGATATATTCCTGTATTTGGCACCTTACGTTCTGCTGTATTATTAGAACTATTATCTATTGTTTGCTCTTGTTCTTGTTCTGTTTTATTTTGTTCAGTACTTGCTTCTAAATTTTCAGTAGTTTCCGGCTCTGTTGCGGAATCTTGGGGAGTTGCACCCTCTTCATCGGATATAGCCTGTTCTAATAGATTCAAAATATCATCATCAACAGTGTTAGTGGTATCATTTTCTGTTGTAGCATCAATGGTAGTGTCAGTACTAGTTTGTTCAAGATTTTCTGAAACTATATCCTCTTGACCAGTTATATCCTCAGGACTCCCCAGTAAATCATCAAGTAATTCGGAATCATCCTCCACAGAATATGAAGGAACTTCTACGTCTGAATCATCTACTATTGTTTCATTAGTTAATTCAAAATCAAGAGTATCTGTGTCATCGTTTGTTTGTTCATTTACTACATCACTATCTGCATTACAACCATATAAAGGTAAAGAGAATATAGATAAACATATTAGCAGATAAATAAACTTTTTCATATTAAACTCCTTTCTAACCTAAATGTATTTTTCCATAATACTAGGATCATTTAAATTTAATGTACTGACTTTATCGTAAGAAGCGTATATAGTAATAACTACACCCAGATTTCTCATTAATAATAAAGTATTAAAAGTTAATGCTATTGGTTCAATTTGTGTGTACTCACTATCTATATAAATCCAAGAATTAAAAGTACGACAGCTCTCAGAGTCTGTTTTATATAAAAGTGATAGCACATTGATATACTCAATCCCACTTAATAATATAAAGGGATATTCTATTTTAGGAATATCCCTTATATCAACCATGTCATCGTTTAAATCTGGATCAATACACTGTAAGCCAAGTACATCTTCAAAAGAATCTAATGATAAATTCTCAAACTCTTCTTTCAAATATCTCACTCTTCTTTCCTTGAAAAAAAGCAAAGATTTTTACTTTTTTTCAAAACGCATAATTGTATCGTTCCCATTACCAATAATTGTAGTTTCCACTGTATTAAATTTATCGCAAAGACCAAGAATCGCATTATACTCGTATGTATTAATAGATAATGCTTTAATACAATTCGTACCAAATTCCCCAGTGAATGTGTGTTTTTTAATTAGTGACAAATCAAAGTAACCAATAGTGGCTAAAAATTTAGAAACATTAGAAAGTAATAAATCCAGATTCTCTTTATTTAATGTTTCTTCTTTGTTAGATAAATATCTTTCATTACCAATTGTTACTATTTCATGACTTGTACTATGCTCAAAAACACTATCACTTACACCATAAGCTTCTACTGGTAGAGAGGCTCCAACCTCTTTTTCCTTTTTATATACATAGTCTAATAAAAATGTATTATCGCTAATGGAATCAATTTCAACAACTTCTGTGATTAAAGTATCCTGGTATTGGTAATTAACATTTTCTTTTGAAAATAATTTTGTATTATTGACAGAATCTATATTGTTGTTTACTCTATTGGTTCTTGTGGTTTTATTGAGGTTAGTTTTCTCTACAGTCCTATTTTGTGGCATTACAAATCCAACCGAGGTCTCCTCTTTTTGTATGGTATTTTCAGTAATTTTACCAAAGTTTAAAGATTCATTATTTCTTTCAGATGTAGGATATAAACTTTGTTCTGTTTCTGGTGGGTAACCAATCTCTTCTTCCCAGTCATTATCAGAAACAACACCAGAAGTATTACTAGATGTCCTTTTGAATTTTTTTGTTCCTAGACTTGCCATTAAAATTCCTCCTCATCTTCTTCATAATAAAATTCTTCCTCATCCTCTTCCTCATCCTCATCCAGAATAATACTAGCAGCATTAGCACTAGAGGCATTTAAATTATTAAAAGCAACTAATGTATCCAATGGTTTTCGCATAGCATAATAAGATAAAATTCTAAGTATTGGAAATAATGCAAAAGCTCCAAGAATTTTAATCATACCAATATCAGTTCCAATCAAAGTTGCCCATTCATTTTTAATATCTCTAATTGCCAAAACTGTGCCAATGCCAACAATTATCTGCATAATAGAAAATATAATAAATGCTCCAAATAGAGTATAAAAGGAACCTTCTGTTGCAAATGTCGCTCCAAAAATACTTTTAACACTATACGGTAAAAAACCAATTACTGTAAGTATCACACCAATTATAAAAAATATATAAGCTACAACTTTCAGCTTAATATCAATAGCATAAAACTCATTTATAACTGGTATAAATCTTTGCCAAGGTGCTTTTTGTTCATAGAATTTGTATAACAATTTAACTGTATCAGAAGTAAAAAAGCATCCTGCAATAATAATTAAAATTGATGTAACATATAGAGATATAGTAGACGAAGAACTACCTAATTTTACAAAACCGAAAAAAGCTAGTCCAATTGCTACAATAATTAAAAGAATTAGTAATTTTATTTTAGGTGAAATTTTAGTATTCATATATTCATCTCCTATTTTTTAAAGTTATTCATCAGGGTATAATTTTTCAATAAATATTGAAAATAGATCATCTAAAGTCTCATAATCTTTTTTCTGTAAGCAAATATCTGCAAGTATTCTATACATTTGCAATATAGCATCACAGTTTATTTTACCTGTAAATAAAATATTAGAGAACGCAGAATAGATAGAGATAAAATTATCTTTACTAATGTCCTCTGAATATCTTATTAAAGTCTTAGTTAGAATTTCAGTATTACGTTCACCATCATTATGATTTTCGCATATAAAGATATCCAAGAAAGAATTTGTTGAAATACATCCTTCTAACTCATCTATGATAGTATTAATGTTTTCTTTATAATTTTCGAACTCTTCGTCATGTTCATCTGCATCAAGTGCTAAATATGGATTTTCAGGTTTGAGCACATTAAATAGATTTGTATCTGTATCTTTTTGTATTTTAGAATATTCGTTTCGTTTTTTCATATAAATATCCATCAAGTCATTATCCTGTATAAAAAGTTGATATAAAGAAAATTCCTCATTCTGTAATGCATCATGTAAACTAACAAGTATAGCTTCATTCATAGGATTTTCACTTCTAGCTTTTTTTAGAATAGAATTGAAAATATCAGAATCTACTACTAAGGATAAATCACATATAGATGTGTACTGCTGTGGAAGCAATACAACATGTTTTTCATAATCCACTTTATCCGTTACAAACCCAGAATTAAATAATTCTGTATAACAATTCATCGTCTACCTCCTTTTCCTTATAAGAAATTTATAAATTGTAAAAAATTTGATTGTTCTATAAAACCTCTCACCACCTTTAATTGATTGATTGATTTGTATTCAAATAACTCAAGTATATGCATATACTTATAATTAGTTAATGAATCTACACTTTTAATATATTCTTGAACCCCCTTTTGCATATGAATACCATTTAGTATGTCATTGTAAACATGTATATATAGTTCGATTTCTTTTAATAATTCTTTTTTTATGTAAGATTTATATGAATTACGATAAATCATAAGGTAATTCAAAACAGCTTTATATTTTGTTTTTGTCATTTTTGTATGATGTAGTAAGGCATCTAAAACATCCGAAGTGTTAACAAATACATTTTTATCAAGGTATTTATTTATATTAGATACTGTGTAACCAACAGAATCCATAATCATAATTGCTTCAGTTATTCTTTTCGGCGACACACCAGTTTTAGATAATATCCTATTAACCATTATGGAATTAATTGTACTTGGTGCCAGATCAAGTATAAGTTTAGTTGCATCTTCTTTTGTAAATGGATTTGTAAATATATAATAAGGTATATTTGCTGTATTTAATAAATCTTTTAATATATCCCTATCTGATACTTTATGTGTTAAAAATACAGGAAATACTGTCCTCAAATCCATAGATTTATACACTTGTTCAAATATATAAATATTTTCAAAAAGGAGAAGCCACTTTTCATCAAAAAGTGGCTTCTCCTTAAAATTCTGTAATTGTATTGTGGAATTAATATAAATTATATTTATACTTTCAAAACAATTTTTAATTTTATCTATAATAGAATCAGGATGATTTTCAATTTCCTGTACTATAAGAATACAATTTCTATTTATAAATGAATTCATTCCCCATCTCCTATGTATAATAAATCATGTAAATCCAATGACAAAAAGTATGGTGAGTTTATCATAGGAAAACTCTCAGGATTACTACGAAAAGAAATTGCTCTATCTTTTATTTCACTAGTATCCATAATAGCTTCGTCTTCCACATAACCATAAGTTACATACAAGTTTCCAATAAAATAAAAGAAATTCTCTATAAAATTATCTTTGCATATACTATTAAAATTTGGATCAAATTCTATGAATAACTCGTCATAAAATACGGAAAGAATGTCATATGCGACAACAATATTTGCATTACTATTCTCAGAAATATCAAACAAAATGCCAGTATAAACATACTGTAAAAATGCAGTATAATGTTTCATAAAGATATTACGAGTTATCATTTTTTTAACTTTAGTATTAAAAATTTCTTTATTAGATGATATTGTAAAGAAATCTTTCTCAAAGGAAAAACCATAACTATGTAGATCATTCAAAATTAGAGTAACTAATTCATCATCTTTTATCTCTATAAGTGTTGATACTATCTCAAAAAATTCCAATCTAAGTATAAAAAATTTAAGAACATTATATAAACTTGTACTACTGTTATTTTTATTAACTGCTAATAACTTCGATACAGTTGTAAACAAGTCCAAATTTCTATATGTTTTAAATTTCTTTTGTGCAAGTGCAATATTAGTACTTAAAGAATCTACACTAACTTCTGATGTAAATATCTTTAATAGAGTGGAATTCAAATTAAAAATAGTATTTAATCTTTTTCGATAGATATTGATTGCAGATGCAATTGCTATCTTATTTTCTAACGTAATCAGTATATTAGATAATGATGGAATTGCAAGACAAACTTTATAAAATTCCATATCTTCTTTACTTGGAATTACCTGTTGCGAAGAATAATCTATTGATAATAAATCCAAATCTAACAATGAAATACTACGAAGTATATCTTCAAAAACAGAGGAATTATTCAGAATATTCTTTATATCAGCAATTATAGTATCAGTTAATTCCGAACATTTTGAAATAGATGCTAAAGGATTATCTTCTGTATAAATTGTATTCAGTATCATCTTCAGCATAGAGAAATTAACCCAGTCTGTAGTTGGATTATCGTCTAACCAACTCAAATAAGATTTTGCCACAATAGTATAAAGAAAATCTTTTATTTCTTCAAATCTAAAAAGATGACTATAATTTGTTAAAATTCGTTCCCTAGCCGCTTCAATTTGCAGCTCATATGGTAATCCAGTTATATTACAAATCGAATTAGCTAAATTTTGAATATGCTCAACATTTTCAAACAATCCTGTAGATAAATGAATATAATCAGAAATATCTGGACTCTTATTATCTACAAGAATATCATTCACTTTTTCTTGTGCAATACATTGCTCCAATGGTAGTGTTAATACTTGTTCTGAAATAGCACCTTCCATAAAGAAATATAAATTCAATGTATCGTCATTAATCTCCCACACACCATCTAATATCACCATAGAATTAATCAATAACTTTACTATACTATTAGTATACTGTTCAGAAATACCAAAAATATTTACATAAGCATTATTTGTGTCACCAACTCCTTCTAAATCAATAGGTCCCCTGTAAATGTAATTTATTGTCTCTATTACAGAGTTATCATCTTCAAAATTAAATCTATTGATATAGTTCTGGAATTGTAAAAACCAATCAAGGGATTTATTTACAAGACTTCCTTTCTGCACAATATCCATATCAGCTATGACAGGAATACCTAAAGCTATTAATTCTTTTGGTTTCAATGTAACACGATACTTTAGATTATCTTTAACATTGCCTTCTATCGTTCCTTTACTAATCCAATCAATTAAAGAGCTAAAGAAAGCTGGAGAGGCATATAATGCACCACTACAATTTTTTTCCTTACAACAACACTCATTAACCAGAGGTATTGTAATTGTACGAGATGCAACCCCTGCAATGATGTAGAAATCATCTATGATACATTCACCACCCTTATTACATTTTGCATATGTAACTCCATCTTTAAGTTCAATTTCTTTTATAATTGCAGGATAAAGAAATTTAGTATTATTACTTCTAACAGTCTCTACAAACATTAAATAATGTTGTGTAAATTGTAGTAGTTCCTCAGTACCGTTTACTGTAGTACCACATAAGATTATAGCAAAACAACATAAAAGAAGATAGGCTGAACAACTACCATTTTGGTATTTTGAATATGTTTGTTGTATCACATTAAAAGCAGTATCAATTGTAATTTCATCGTCAGCATACTCAAAGTCTGATAATTCTTTAGACTCTAACAACAATGCTAGTCTAATAACCTCTCCAGCACAAGAATTAGAACAATCCATATTTAATCCATTTTTCAGCAAATCAATGACATTCTCAGAATTTGCAAATGTATTTAATGCTCTTTGTACATCAGCTACAGTAGTTATAGATTCACCAGTTAGGAAGTCTAATTTTAAGTCTGGAAAAAAATCACTAATTTTACCAGATAAATTTATATTGTTTGTTTTAGATATTAGATTATCACAATCTTTAGAAAACACTATTGTATTAGTCAAAGCTTCAAAAGTCTCATTTATTCTCTTCTGTTCTTTGTTTGTGCATACAACATTTCTTGATTCCTCCTTCTTCTTTGCTATTAATATATTATTATGTATCAAAGTGTAGTCAGATATAAAGAGTTTTTCAAACTCTGTTTTAGCCAAACGTAAAGAATAGTTTATATTCTCAAATACATCATAAATAATTTGTAGTAACTCTTTCTCTGATGGTAAAGGTTGCTTAATAGCATTTTTCCAGATGTCCACATAAATACTAAAAATGTCATCTTCTAAAAAAGGAAAATTTTCACGTAGAATTGGTAGTTGTATTTCTGATATTTTTATAGATTCTATTTTTTGAATATCAGTATAAGCTGAGGATAGATGTTGTTGTAGCTTGTATAAAATGTTGGTGTAATCAACATCATCGTAACTACCTAAATCTAATAAGATATCGTCACCATCTTCAAAATCTATTGGTTCAAAATCAAATTCTTCAAATTCTTCAGATTCGGTATTAATATCATCATCAACAATATCTAAAAATCCGTCAAATATAGAACTATTAGAATCAATACCACTTTCATCATTTTCTATGTTTTCAAACAAATCTATATCTATATCTAAATCGAATTGTTCATTATGCTCAATAGTATTCACACCACATCACCTACTTAATCAATATTATCTTTTAATATTTTTACAAATTCATCTGCTGTCACTAAAATATTTAACTCTTTACCAATTTCATATTTTTCTGAAGCTGATGGAGCATCTGCTATAACATATGAGAGTTTACTTTTACTTTTACTTTCTTTTAATTCATACATCTGTTCACCATCACTGTTTTTAAGTGAACTACAAGCATGTAAAAATTCTGTTCTCGTCATACTAATACCATTTAATGTAACATTACCAGTTATAGCTATATACAACTCTTTCTTGCCTGGTTTAATTGCTAAAGGCGCATAGGTACTATACAATAGTGTTATTGTTATATCAAAAACATCCAAATAAAATTTATATATAGGCGCTCTCATCCCGATTTGATCTAAGAAATCATTTATCTTTCCACTAGCCAATAAATGAACTATTTCTTTAGGGGTTTTAATAACATCCAATAATTTACAATTAGCACCAAAATCTGGGATGCCCAAAGCTGGAAATGATTTATTAAAACGATATGGTGTACTTGCTAATGTGTTTCTAATATTTATAAAATTATTTGCATCAGCTTGTCCAAGTTTAGCAAATATGATATTTTCATCAACAGAAAATACACATAAAAAACTAGGATATTGAAAAGAGTCATATGTAGCTAAAACCAAGGTTTTACATTTTTCTTCTCCAAAATCCTTAAATCCCATATGCCTTATAAAATGAGATAGAGTATATGCCATCTTATAGGGACAATAAGGGTCTACGCACTGAGCCTCTGTAAAAGAAGAAGTCATAATATATTCTCCACCACATTTACAATAATCTGGTATTTCGTCTTTAAATTCTATTGGTATTAATCTTTCCTTTAACTCTTTAACAGTAAAAAAGTTATTATAAGCACTAGTTTTCTTTTGTATATCGGACAATCTCTTTATGTTAAACATTTAATAAAACCTCCTCCTATTAAATGGTTATTAAATAATTTTAGGAGACCAAAGCCTCCTAAAATATGAATTTGACGAAATTACTTTAGATTCAATAAACAACTAACAAAACCAGTTCCTGTTCGTTTATTAAATTTCATAGAAATAATACTTGTTATAGAAATTTTCAGTTCTTCAAGTTGATTCTCAGCATTTGTAAAATAAATACTAAAAACAGGTCCAGAGCGAGCAGTAACTGGCAACCCTAGAATTGTAAAAATTGTAACCAATGGTTCTAACTCAAAATGGGCTTTTACAACTAACTGTATTTTCTTCGCATTTTGAAAATACTTTCCTAAAATTTGTACTTTTGAATCAATGATGTCCCCATCAAAGGTGTCTAGATAAAGTAGTTCAATCTCCTCAGTGTTTTCAATACATAAAGGTATTACCTGCTCATTTGTTATTGTCTCTTCATCAAAATTTGAAGCATTAAAAGTAGGAATAGTTAACCTTGCTAATTGGCTCATATAAACCACCATCCTTACTGTAGACACTGTATTTTTTCAGTTAGTTTCACCATATATTCGTAAAATGACAGTTTCGTATTGAAAGTTAAAGAAATAATAGAACAAATTAGTTCTTGTACATTCTTATCACCCATTTGTAAAGAATAATAAGATTTTTGTGGCAATTTAAATTTGTCTAATTTAAAATCTTCATATTCAAACCCAATATAATTGTTTTTAAATTTATATAGATAATTATAGAAACGGAGTATTCGTGTGAAAATATAGCGTAAAATAATTTCTTTATCTTTATCAAAATCAAATCTTGATAAGTTATCTTGCAAAAATTTACTATTATCTTTTGAGTTGTCATGTTCCTTTAACTCTTTGAAAATATATGTATACTCACAACTGTCATTAACCCAAGAGAAATCATAAGGCAACCTTTTAATCTTATTTGCTTTAGATAGCATAGTAAATACATCTATGTTAGAATTACAAAATGTTAAAACAAGTGCTAAATTTTTAGTAGCATTATTTGCATAAGTATTTAATATCTCAAATAGATATTGTACACTCTGTATTAGCGTTTCATTAGAAACATCTAAAAACGGTTGTTGATTTGAAATATTTTTAATGAATAATATTGAGTCCAAACTAAGATAATTTATTATTTTATTTGTATGATGGTCGCTAAAAAGAACAGACAATAAAAGAGATTCTTTACCTATTTGTGTAATATCTTTTAAATAGTTATTAGTAATATCTTTTACAACTGTATCTGCTCTTTCACAATACAACTCTAATTTTTGAATGTTATTCATAGCTACATACACCCCTTCATATCAAAAAATAAATTCCTCTTTTATTTCAATAAAAAATAGTAAAATTGTTCAAAATAATCTGAAATTAATTACTTGGATATATGTATCAATTTGAAAAAATAAAGAAGGTGTTACCCTACTCTATATGTATAATAGGCAAGATAACACCTTACTTGCTATTTATTTTTCTTTACACTTTCAAGTGTTTTTGAATCCAACTTCATATAAGAGATTACAACTCTCTCATCATCACTAGTTCCAGTGTTACTATTTATACGCAAAACTTCCATATTAACAGGAACAATGCCAGTATCATCCAACTCCTTATAATATTTATAAGGAACCTGAATAAAATATTTTGCACCTTTATATGTGGCATCTAAATAGTAGATTTCCAAACCATTTCCCCATGTACCTCTTTTCTTTTGATAATTAACAAAATCAGTAATATTTTCAATTTTTGAAACTGTGTAATCAACTCGTAAAGACAAACCAAATAAATCTTCCAAATCCTCATCTATATTATCTAGTGTATCAGATGTAGTCATATTAGTATTACCAGTAAAATCCTGAATACCTAAAGAATCTGTTAAAGAAGTATCATCTACTGGTTGACTATTTAGATTTTGATTATCTGTAGAATCTGTTTGTGTATCCATATCTGTATTATTTATTTGTTGCTGATTTTGTTCTTGTGTTACTTGAGATTGTATATTATTAGAAGGCTCTACTTTATTTTTTGGTTTTAAAACCAAAAATAGTATAATAGCAATAATTATAATTGCCACCACAATGGCTGCAATTACTGTAGCAATAACTTTTTTATTACTATGTATTTTAACTTCTTCTTCGCTAATTTCTTCTTCGTCATTGATTTCATCATCTGTATTTTCTACTTTCTGCTTTTTAGCAGAAAATATATCTTTTTGCCTTCTAGGTGAATGACTTTCTTTTGTTTTCTGCATAGTAGGTTGTTCTTTTTTCGACTGTGTTGCAGTACGTTTTTGTTTTATTGGTTCTCCACCCAGTTTCATTTTTTATGCCCTCCTATAAAAATATCTAGATCATCTAAGAATTCATTCTCTGTAGATATATTAGTAATACGAGTTATCTTTTTTCCTATGATTGTTAAAGTACCCTCCCCCTTGGTTTTATTCTTTTTAATGTAACTTAATATTGAAGATTCATTAAGATTGTTTGTATTCTGCAATAATGCTGAAAAATCTTTCCCATTTGGAGAAACAATAAATTTTCTTACATATTGCTTTGGCTTTAATAAATCATAATAATTTTTAGCTGTAAGATCTTCTTTATATTCATCATAATTATCAGAACTATTGACCCACTCGGTGTTCTCCATAAAAACATTATTAGAATCTTCATCTGAGAATACTTCTTCTCCAAATACAATATTATTTTGTTCAGAATCATCAATAGATTGCATAAGTTCTGAAACATCAAAACTTAATAATTCTAAAACATCATCTGATACAGAATAAGCTTCTATTTCAGTATTGGTTAATAAATTGTAATAGGCATCACCATCTTTAACACGAATAAACTTAGCATCTTCTTTAAAATAAAAAAGAGCCCAATAACTTAAAAGCTCTTTAAATGAAATATCTTCTTTTAATTTTTTATATTTCTTCGAAACAGACTTTGGCACAAAATGTGTTAAATAAGAACGAACAACATAATTTGTAAATTTCTCATTTAATTCTACAATATCTATTTCTTTACTATTAGAAAAGTTTGGTAATATATTAGTTATCTCCTCAAATATTCTCTGAGATAAGTAACTTGTTTTTAATTTTAATAAAGTGTCAACTTGATTACCATCACCCTTTATTCTAAAATTATTTTCATTATATTCCTTTATTAACCTTTGAACCATAATTACAGGTAGTTCTGCAGCATCATCTTTTGCATCTGCCCAATTATAACCAAAGTTAATACCAATGTAATAAGGAATATGATCTTTATAGTAAAGTGTACATGACTTATATAATACTTCAATAAGTTTGATAATATCTATATCATCATCGACCAAAAAGTCCAATTCATCGTGTACATTTACCAACCATTGTATTTTATCTTGAATGCCAGCTTCAACACAACCAATATAAAAACGATACTGCATTCGTCTAAATAACTCTGCTGCTCCCCCCTGTATCCTACAATTCCCTGCTTTTCTTCTAATAGATGCTGTATTACTTCTTGTTAGATTTTTTAATACAAAAAGTCTATAAAATCCTGCAAAATTTCGTACAATACCAACATTTACTTTATGTTTATTATTTGTGTCAGAATTATAGTCTATATCATCTTGTCCATCTATTCTTAGTATTTCTCTAAATTTATCAGATATTGGATAAGGTATAAAAGCACTATCTCTAGCTTCTGTTAATAACTCAATAATTTCCGACTGTCTTTCATAATAAGTATTTAACAAATCCTGTGTAGCCTTTAGATTTTCTTTTGTAATATTACCATACATTGTTTCACACAAAGAGCGTACACCCAGACCGTATGGAATACCAAATCCGACACTTTTTGCCTCTTTTCGTATACTTGGTGTAACTAAATGTTGTTTAATTTTATTCAACATAGATGCAGTTTCTATATGATAATCTCTTTCTGGGTAATGCATCATTGCCACAATATTTGCTATTGGTGTTTTCATAAGTTTTTGTTTCCATGTATCAGGATACTGCTTCATATATTTTTCTTTCGTGTGAATATAAGCTAAACTAGCCATATGTCTATATTCTATTTGGCTAGCGTCAAACGAACAAAATATTTTCCCAGGGGGTGCAATATAGTATTTTTTTAATTCTTTTTTAGCAGTTTGTAATGGATTTATTATTCTTCTGGTTGCAGCAGATGTTGTCCTAAAAGATTGAAACATCTTACCTTCTAAATTATTTTCAATAATAGGTTTATAGTATGCTGTGTACTCTTTATTTAGCTCACCATACTTTGCCAATACTCGTGCTAGAGGATATTTATCTTGATTAAAATCTTTTGCAGATATTAACACACTACCATCTTGAGCACTTATAATATCAGATGCTAAAGCTTCTCTTGGTTCATCTAATTTGTATCCCATTAATTTTTTCAATACAAATTTATCCAAACAAGGTTCCTTACTTTTTTCAGAAACTTTTAGAATTGGATAATGCAATATATCATACAATAAAGTTTTTAATTCACCTGCAACGAATCTAAAACGATATTCTTGAAAACCATCAGCTGTATCGCATTGCATTTTTAAGTTATCTTTATCCTTCTTAGATAACTGTTTATTAGAATCAGAAACAACAAATTCTATCATTTTATCAAAATTTGTATTTCGTATAGCCTTGTATGCATAACGATAAACTAATGTTTTCAATAGCTCTATATCTTCTTTTACTTTTAAACCAAGTTTCCTAACTTCTTCTGTATTAATCGGCATACCATTTGCTTCCGCTATAGCATATAAATGCATCAAGCAAATATCATATTTTTTATATTGATAATACAGATTTGGCTCTGTAACGCTATATAACTCTTTAAATACAAGTCTACTATAATCAGCATCGGCACAACCATAAATCAAGGCTAATTCTTCATCTTCTATATAAGCATATTTATCTTTGTGTGCTTTTCCATATAAGTCTTCTAATTCCAATGTATTGTGATTAAATAAGCGCCTTGTCCATGCTTTTAAAGAGTTCTTACCTTTAGACCAATCAGTAGCAAGATTAAATCCAAGTTGTTGTGTATCCTCATCAAAAAAGAAATCGACACCATCAACTAAAAATGTTCTAGTATCGAATATGATATTATGTCCAGTAGTTAAAATAGAATTTCTATGGAATACAAAATGTTCATTATCTATATCAATTTCAATAATCCTATCACCAAAATCATCAGGTCTACTAAATATTTTTGTAAAAATATCTACAATACATTCAATGTCCATGTTAGAAAAATACTCCATTCTAACAAAAATAGTATAAGCTTTATTATCTTCCCATGCAAATGGGATTGCTACTATGTGATCACGTAAAGGATTATCTGGGCTTAAAAAAACAGTCATAAGCCCAGTTGTTTCAGTATCGACTCCCGTTAGTGTTACTTTGCCCAATTGCTCATTAGCTACAACACATCGTAGGTAATCTTTTATCATTGTAAAAAATTCGTTATTATTTTTTATTGCTCTGTAATCTTTTAATTTTACGCCATTCTTCTCGTACCAAGATAAGTCGAATCTAATTTTAGCTTCAGCAGCCGTTTTTAACCCAAGATTGGCTATTAATACTTCTTTATTTCTGCTGTCTACTACAGGTACTAATTCTGGTAATTTTTTAGGTAGTTTATTAACCTTTGTATCTAAAGTTAATGTATAACCACCAATTGATAAAAATAACATATCATAGGATGTATTATTATATTTAGCTTTAAATACAAATGTATCATTAGAATAGTCTAACTCTTTTGTAATGCCGTCATCTGAAATAATAAAATTTTTTGTTATAGCTAATACATCAGCTTGTGTCGTCTGTAATAAAGATAATACTTTACTAATTAAATTAGTATCACCATAACCTGTTGTTTTCCCTTTAACAAGTGCTATTTTTAGAATAGAGGAGATTACCAAATCATTGTGTAGAATATCGTCTTGCAAAAACATCCAAACATTTTCTTTTATATTTTGTTTTAGATACACATGATAAAATTCACCAGTATCCAGTGATAGTGTCCCATACAGTATAGACATTATAACACCTCCAAGATAGTATCAAATAAAATCTTTTAGTTGCTCCGATAAAGTATCTGTATATACTGGTTTATGTATAATTTTAACTGAAACATCATCTGTTAACTCAATTTGCTTATATACTAATTCTCTATTAACATAGTATCGCTTATTCAAACATGGTAAACAATTGTCAAGCAATAGCACACCATATTTCTTTAATAAGCCTGGATTTAAAGTTGTTTGGAAGCAAAACTGTGAACCATCCTTATAGCTTAATAAAACCCACACTAACTCTTTTCTAATATCAAGCATAAGCCAACCCCCTATTTATAATTTCATTTAATTCCATTTTTCGCTCTTCATCTGATAATTCTTTTTCCAAATTTAGAGAATGTACAGAACTATAAGTACCATCTGAATTTTGAACCAACAACTTACCTGTATAATGTATAAAATACTTTGTATGTCCATCTTTAGAAATCCCTTTAAAATATTCAGAATTCCTCATAAAAAATCCAGAATCATCTAAACTATATAATTCTCTCAACTTATCTAGTAAAGGTATGTTAGTTTCTTTTTTAGTTAAATTAAAAACATCACCCCAATGTCTAAACTCATCTTTCGCAATCACACGTCCAATAGCATTGTAATCTAATATATGTTCAAATGCATGAGTACAACCATGTATATAACGTGTAAACAATTTGATTATAAAATTATGAGTATCCATACTTGATTTATAAATTTCTTTAATAAACTCAATTACAACAATGTCTTCCAATGTATCTAAAGCAATACCATCAGGTATATCAGAAACCATATTAGGTAATATCGCTTCTAAACCATATCTAGTAGATAATTCAGTAGTTAATGTCTTTATTTCACTAACAACTAAAAATAAAATATCATATATATCTCTAATTGCTGTAAAGAATTTTAACTTTGAATTTATATAATTAAAAAATAATACAAATACTTTAGATGATGAATTTATGTCATTCCAAGTAATAGAATGTATAAACTCTTTGTACAAAGCAGTATCATTAGCATCAGATATATTTAAAATGGTATCTAATTCTACATCTATACTATTTAAATCCTTATTAAACAATGATACAAGCAATAGTTTAATAAACACATTTAGGTTTTCATTTTCAGAAAATATTTGTTGTAGAGCATCAAATGTTAAAATAGACAAATCTATCTTAAAGTAATTAGAGATACTATTTAATATAAATTGTTCTAAAACTTCTTCTTTAAATTCTTTATTTCGTAGTTCATTTACAAACTCCTTACATAAATTTGAAAATTCTGGGTATTGACATGCAATACTATAAAAGTCTTTTAAAATATTCATAAAAAATATAAAATCTTCTTGTATTTTAGAAAGCTCAATATAATGCAAATTAAACTTCATGCAAGCATCTTTAGAATATTTATATTTAATAGCTTTGTTAAGCTCCCTAATATGTTCCGCTGAATTAGAATTAGATAACTGTAATCTTAAATCAAACATAGGGATTACAACTTCTTCTAATATTGGTTTCTCTACTAATTGGAAATCACATTCGTCACTAGTATTATATAATTGTATTACATCATCTTTATTAAATATTGACTCTCGAACTATGAAAGAATTTGTTTCTTTATCAAGTGGTATAATTTCATTATTATAAATCAGATGTAATTGTTTTTCCTCTGTTGGTGACAGAAAAGGAATAGTATACTGTAAATTTATTGGCTGATATGCAGTAATATACTCATCAGTTAAATATGGTTTACTTTGTAAAACCTTATTATACCTATTAGAACGCATATAGGAAGAACCTATATATTTAGGTGGAACATTATTTAAATTAAGTACCATATCAATGTCAGATTGTGATAAACTTCCAGTTTCAATCTGTATGAATTTAAACAGGTCAAGAGTTCTAGGCAATGCAGATAATTGTAAATATACATGATATAGGTTATCATAGTCTGAATAAATTTTTTTCTTTTTTAATGGTGGTTCTACAAGTAACCCATTCAATAGAGCTTTTGCTCTTCTTTCTTGATTGTCAGACCTATTATTTTCACTAGATCCAGCACGATTATGAACAGCATCTTGGAAATTATCTAAAACTTTGCAGGTATTCTCAGATTTATTACTATTTTGTAATTCCAACATTAAATCTTTGTATTTGATAGAGGATAGATAATCCATATATCTAATTACCTCTATATTTTTAAATAAGTCTTCGTCATAGATAGAAACTGGAGATATTCCTCTACTCTCTAAGCCATTAATCATCGAATAAACACTTATTATACCTTTAAGAATAATTTCAAAGTTTTTGTAATTTCTTATACCTTCACTATTATCAATTCTTTTTTCTGTAGCACGAGCTACAGGTTCCAATTTCCATATACAGTTACTATCAGAAACAGCATCTTTTCCAAGTGTAAAAGCATATTCTCTTAAATCTCCGATAGCGTTCATATTTAACTTTTTCTCTTTCACATAATCATACAATATAGGAATCATTTTTAACCCATTTCCTATTTTAGAAGATGCTCCCTTTATACGTTCTTCAATGACTTTACCAGTTTTCTCATCTATAGTTAATTGTGGTCTTCCAGTATCAATTAATTCAATATGAAATGTTTGTAACTTGTTATTTATACTTGCTAAATAGGAGTTGATTCGATGATTAACACATAAATGAAAAATATCATAAACAATTGTATTTAATGTATGCCCATTATGTTTAAATAAAGCCACATTTGCCTGATAAATATTTTTTAATAGATCATTAATATAAAAATCAGAGCTATCAGTCACCATTAACTCTACGTTTGTTAGTGACTGCTTCATATCTGTTTCTTTTCTTGCAATATCAATCTCTCGTAAAGTATACCAAATATCTTTTTTATGTTCTTTTAAGAAATATTGTTGGAAAGCGTGTGCTATATATCCACCGAAATGCCCGTCTGAAAAGGAACCGACACTATCCTTTGCAAAGGTTTTTACAAATTGATAATATATTATATCAAATCTTGAATCTGTGTTTATATAACGTAAAGTTACCAACCCAAACTTATTTTCTCTTTTTAGAATATCTCGTACTACATTTTTATAAACATCTCTTGATAATAATCTTGTTAATAAATCCCACTTGTTACTTGTTATATAGTCCAATGCTATTTCTTGTTTATGTTTTGTAATAGCAGCATTTTTTAACACCGCACATAAAGCATCTAATAAAGTATAATTTTGATCAGAAGCAAGCATGTAATTGTAATGTTCTAAAATTTTCTCAGTATGCACTCTATCAACTAATTGTTCTATTAGAGAGCCTCCATCCATTTTATCAATATTTACATAGTTTGCTGCCGCGATCTCAAGTATATGTAGAGCATCTCTTATATTCATAAAAAATCTCCTCCTCGCTTATGAGATTAAAGATAAGACATATCTACCTATAAAAATAAAAACCATAATATAAAATACCGCGCCTATTACTTTTACTTTTCCACTAGTACCACAAAATGGTGCTTTTAGCATGTATCCAGTTCCTTTAACACCAATCTTCAAAGTTTTTCCAATAACACTCTGTGCAGTAAATAAAGAACTCTGTAATATTTTAGACGCATAACCTTTTACTATACGACCATCTACTTTTGCCCCTTTCTTTAGATTACATTTAGAACAAATTGCTACACAGTTAAAAGTTCTATTTATTCCACCATGTTTCAAAGGGACAATATGATCTACTATTACATTAGACTTACCTATTAGTGGTTTGCCACATTGACTACAAAACCATACAGTCCCAAAAAGACCTGGGTTTCTTTTAAAGTATTCTTTACGATATGGATATGAATTTCTTTTTTCTGTTGTTGAACATGTTCTGTTTACTTCACTAGATGTTCTTCTAGATACTTGCATAACATACACCTCCAATTCAATAAAAAAATAGAAGGTCGGGAAAACCCGACCTTCTGTTTAGGAAAGAGAAAATTTATTAAGTCCAACTTTTTGGACTTCTATATCTTCATTTTTATCATGTTGTGAAACATCAACTGTAACTTTTGCAAAATCTTCATACACATTTGGAATATCTTGTGTATCAATATTAATAGATTGTTTAGATTCTGATAGCTTACTATACAAATCAGCGAAAGGATCTGTAGTTGCTACCTTAACTTTATTAACTGCAATCCTAGACTCCTCTTTAATTCGTTTTTCTACATAGGTACTTGGCTTAAATACAATGTTTGTACTACCAACTGGAGTACCAGTAAATAAGTTGCTTGTTACTGACACCATCTTGTTTTGTTCAGGATAAAGTACAGCATTATTTAGCATCTCATCTATATGCTCAAATGCGACAGAACCAATGCCAGAAAATCTTCGCACAACCTCATAATGTGTTGCAACAAATAAAGAATACTTTCCAGTTTTATCCATTATTTCAATACCAGCATCCTTAATAGGCGGTAAATTTTCAGATGTATTTAAGAACACTTGTGCAGTCTGAAGACGTGCAAGGATTTCATAGTTCCTTGAATTAACATTCAGATTATTTCCAGAGAACACTTTATCATACTCTAAAATTAATAAGTAACGTGTTTTTAATGCACTCAAAAAGATATCGCTACTAGAGTATTTTTGTAAATCAGTAAATCCAGAAATAATAATATCACCTTTATCTACAAATACACCATCAGGAAGATTAATTCTATCCTGATCTGTTATAAACATAGTAAGTTGAACACCATCTTCATCAACTATTTTTAAGTAATTGCTATTTAATTTTTCTAGTTTAACATAACCAGATATTGGTGTTTGAACCTCTAATTTACTTATATCTGTCTTAGGAACTAAGCTACCCTTAAGTAATTTTCTAAAATGATCCAATCCATTTGTTAGATTTCCACTTCGAACACCACCACTATGCGTAACATTCATTGTCATTTGAGATGCTGGTTCACACATAGACTGTGCAGCTGCTATACCAACATTCTCTCCAACATTCAATAGTTTAGAAGACTTGGTTTTATAGCCATAACATTTTGAACAAATACAATCTGTAGACTTACATGTTAATGTTGTTCTAATAGGGATAAATCTCAACTGATACTGCTCTATTTCTTTTAATGTACGTTCTGTAACTGTATTATGTTTTGTTAGATATGGTAGAGCCACTGCAATTCTATCCTGTATTAAGTTGCTAAATACATCTGCAATACTATAGCGTATATACACTGTAGTGTCATTAAAGTTAATGCTTCTAATCTTTTTATTAAGTAAGTATTTAAAAGCAGCAGGAGTCAAAGATCCATTATCAAGTAATTTACTATAATATTTAAATCCCTCAGAAGAATCATGTACAACAGATAAGAATAAACTATTCTCCGGGAAAGGAATTTCCTGACCATGTTCTATTGTATACAATTTATACTTAGACGAGTCGTAATCCACCTCCAAATAGGCCTCTTCCAATAATGATATATCTAAAAGAGACTCATTAGTAGTTAATGCAATAACCTCATTTAAACCAGTATTTTCAACATAGCTTATACTTTCTTCTGTAATTCTAAAGTCTGAATCAACAAAAGGTAAAGCATAGGAATACATTGTCAATAATGCCTGTTTAGATTCTTTTGTTAACTTTCGTTTTATCTCAAAAATCTCGCCATCTAAATTTATAGTTTTAATATTATTATTTAACAAAGAAGCAAAAATATTTTGAGTAAATAAATACGAATTTAAAATTAATTCTGACTTTATCAGATTATGCCCTTCTGTAGCATCACTAATAAATCTATCCTGCAATTCGGAAAACATAATTTGTTTTCCAGATTCATCAAATATCTCTACATCTTTAGTATCATATTCTACAGAGAAAAGTGAATTAGTAATACCACAGTCATCTTCCGATATTACAAATCCATTACCCATGTATACCGCTTGTCTAGTTGCATAGCCAGCATTTTTAGTTTCAGCTTGAGTAGAAACAACACCCATACGTGCAGAGAATGTAGTTTGATATAAATCAAATGAGGTTAAACCATTACCATAACCGTTCAATATAGGTGTTTGTATATCCTCAGTTTCTGTCTTTTTAATTGTTCCCACAAAACCAACAGACTGCATCAACTGTGCAGGCTTACCTCTTGCACCAGAGTATAACATGTAATAGGTGTTAGAATCATATGCCAAATCCTTTAGAATTTCTTTTTGTGCATCTTTTTGTGCATCACGCCAAGCATTTTTTGCTACAATATCTTTCTCTTCTGGATTTATTAACCCAAATTGGTACAATAGATTACTTTCATCAGATTTCTCTTTAGGCTTTGCCATAATACCAGAAATATCTGTTGATACTGATAAATCTTCTAACGACATAGAAACACCATATAAGTCGGATGCAATTAGACCTAACTCATATAGCTTTTGACAAACTAAAACTGTTTCTCGCTCATCAACCGTTTCATAAATGTAGTTCAGGATGGAGCTAATAAGAATATTTGTTCTTCCTTCTGCTGGCTTTGTAGAAGCCCAAACATCATCAAACTTCAGTTCACAAAAATTAATTCCATCTGTATCAATACCCATTTCTACCGCAATACCTTTTTTATCTCTAAAAGGCATATCTGTAAACGCATTAGGTAACATAGCATTTACAAGTATTCTCCCAGCAGTAGATAAATAATAGTTATTAGAGTCTTTATTTTTGTAGATTATAACGTCATAATAATGCAATGTGCCATATTCTAAATCAGTTTGCAAAGTTCTATAGTCATCATAGAAGTAGATTTTGGAATCCTCTTTTCTTATATGATCAATATTATTTTTATAAGAGGTCATACAATATAATCCCAAACATGTATCTTGCACCAAATCAAGAGCAAATTCCCCATCTTTGTCTGAAATTAAGTCTTGTGTCACGTGCATTTTCTTTAGTGCTTCAACTTTTGCTTCACCAAATACTGCAACAACATATTCTGAATCTCCATCAAAATCGGCATTGTAAGATTTACATATCGCTTGATGAATATGAATACACCAACCATCAACAAGTGTTACAAATAGTGCTCTTTCAGAGCGTTTATGGAGTGTAGGTTGTCTACCCAAAATAACAACGCTTGCATTAATATTTGCATCATCATCTAAATCTTTAGGAGCAATATGTTTCCCATCTACTGTAACTGTACCATCATAATTAGCATCACCCTCTATAAACATTTTAACATATCTGCGTAAAATGTTATAAAAGGCCATACAAGTATTACGATTAGCATGAATAATATTATTAAGTATGGTATAATTGAACTCCCATAAAGATAACAATAAATCACTTAATTGTTGACTACTAATAGACAATATAGAATCTGTATCATTAAAGCCATGCACTCTTTGCATTTCATCTGCAATTTTATCTAACACACGCATCAATTTTAATTCAAGTAATTTATCATAAATTCGTAATGCAATATACCATGGTATACCAACAAAGAATGGCGGCATATTAATATTAGCTGCAGGGATAATAACAGCACGTCCAGAAAAGCCTACCCTTTTAGATAATACATTCTCACGTACTTTACCATGACTTCTCTTAGAGTCCTTACCCAAAAAGAAATGACGAACAGATACAAGATCTTTATCAGTACCTTTACTATACCCAATGTAATCTCTTACAGCTTTATAAATATCCATAGATGAAGAAGCATTTAAAATTCGCAAAAGGTGCTTATTAAAAGCATGTTTACTCACTGTGTCATTAATAATGGTAGATTGACGAAAAATAGCAGGCATTACAGGAAAATGATCTAGAACAAAAATATCTAAATTATATCCCTCATCACGTAAATAAGTAAGAAATCTAGCTACTTGACGTGAACGCATAGACACGGTTTCATTACCAATTAAAGCATCCACATCTTCGAGCATTTGTTGCTGCAAATTATCAGTATTAGCAACACTTGTGTTATCTATCGTATTAGAATCCAAATCCAAATTATTTACTGTATCGTTATTTAGATTTTCATACATCACAGAATAACTTGCAGAGTCTTCTACTTCAGACTCCTTCTGCAACAATCTATTTATTGCATCGTTTATGTCTGTCCTTTCCAATAACATTACTATTGCATCTATTCCAGTAATATAATTTGTTCTCTGCATAGGAGATAAATCTTGTACACTCTCAATATGGAGGTCTATTACATTTACCATATCTTTACCATTCATTATTTTACTTATAGATTCAACATTTAAAATATCTCCCAAACAAGAACGACGATCAACCCAAAACGGGCTTACAATCTTATTCTGTAACTTTATTTTTCCCCATCTATTGCCCTGGTCATTCGATTCTAAATTATTTTTTGATAAAACAGAATGTATCTTAGATAAATCCAATGGAAGTATTCTAAAGTAATTATTATCAGGTACCAGATCAAGACAATATGTTCTCAATATAGATTGTACTACAAGACTATTTCTATTTGGGCTTCTGCCCACCTTTATATCCTCATGTGCCTCATTCCATGGTCCGTCATCACCATCTGCAAGAACATTAAAAATCTTTTTACGCAGAAACTCATCATCTGCATACCAGGTATATAAATCATCCAATGTTTTATGCATACCACAGGCTTCAAGAGTCCATGATTCCATTTCTCCTATTTTTTGTCCTTTCTTTTCGTTATCAGAACCTGTTGGCTGTCCAAATACTGGATCAACAGATTTAGGGTAACCAACTGCAGATACCTTTAGATTGGATATCTGTTCCAACTTAAGTATATACATATAACCAGTCATAAT
The DNA here is from genome assembly GCA_944384265.1 of uncultured Clostridia bacterium. Classification (GTDB taxonomy): domain Bacteria; phylum Bacillota; class Clostridia; order Lachnospirales; family Anaerotignaceae; genus Coprocola. The sequence goes on along the minus strand of CALWSR010000001.1, from coordinate 43,090 downwards.
CGGTCTTTCGGTATAACGACCAAAAATGGGATTATATAAATGTTTTGGACGTAATCCAGCTTTATCGTATTCCTCCATTATATCTTGTTTTATGTTTGGATAAAATGGAGATACAACAGCTATCTTGCCAGTTTTCTTCATCACAGCACCCAAAGCCACTTCCAATATTTGTCCAAAATTCATACGACTAGGCAAACCTAAAGGGTTTAAACATATATCTAAAGTTTCTCCAGTTTCAGGATCATAAGGCATCAATTCATGTGGCATAATTTTAGCAATAACTGATTTATTACCATAACGCCCTGCTACTTTATCCCCTTCAGCTGCACGATGATATGCTGTAACATAAACAATAATATTATTTTTGTAATGAGAAACATATGTAATTTCTCCACTTATTGTAGCCTTAATTTTTTTGAGTTTAGTATTTTCTTTCACTATAGTTATAACAGGTTCTCCACTACTCACCCAAGAATGTAATTTTGCAATACCGTTTATAGGATACACAGTCTCATTATGTTTTAAGGTGTATTCATATTTAAAAATTTGTAGACTAGTAAATACATCATCATAGACTAGCCTATCGGATATCAATACTGCATCATCAATAGTAGATGAAAGAGATGTTTTATACCCAATAAATAAATTTTTCCCAAGAGAAATCGCAGGTTTCTGAGGGTCATGCACAAAAGGAACTCTTCCTTGTGATAATCTCTCCCATGTATCATACTGTTTCATATCGGTAGAAAAATAATATAATACAATATCACCATGCTTATAGGTGTTATCTTCTTTTAGATTCAAGTTATATAAATAAAAAGTTTCTTTATCTGAAATAGATGCTGGTGCATAATGTTTAAAAATATCATCACCATATTGAAATGTATAAGCTACAAATGTCTTTTTCCAATCAGAAAGAAGTAGAACCAAATCAGTATCTTTTTTTGCCTGCAATCCATGAATTTTAACTAATTCTTCTACAGTATAGTATAGACATGGAATTTCAGTATCAACTCCAGTAGAAACAAGAGCCCTCTCTGGATATAATAATGGTACTGCCTGATTTTGCATATTAGTTCCCATTAGAGACCTTTTTGGTTGTATATATTCAGCAAAGGGAATCATAGCTCTTGATAGTGACATATCAAAAAATGGTGATATTTCCCTATAGTCTACACGTTTTGTAGGAACACTTGTTATGTTACCATTATGTCTAACTGTAGTAGTATCATTTAACAATTCGTCATCCCATGCAGCTATATTTTTATTTCTTTCTTTTGCTGCTGAAATTTCTTCTATTTCTCCTGTTGGAAATCCATCAATTACTTTTTCATAAGGTGCTAATATTTCACCAGTTTCTTCATTTACCTTAGCAAAGACACTTAATTGATGTACTGAGCCTATTTTATCTGATTCTGGTGCATGCAGTGAATCCAATCTACCATATTGTCCATATTGTACTGACGTCATATCTTTAGGTGCTGATGGCATTAACGCAGACGACTTTCTAGAGTTTGTTGTACGTGACAATAGATTTGTTAAATCCGACTGTGCAAGTTCTCTATTTTCATTAGATGTTAAATACCTAAAAAGGTCATCAGATGGTAAATATCTTAAATTATTAACTAAATCTTTTACTGTGGCAGATTCAGGTAATTTAAGCATTAAATTTTGATAAACTTCTTTTACAGTAGATAATACTTTTGCATCAAATGTAACAATAGCACGATTATCTATGGAGTATTGATTAGTATCAACTTTCTGCATATAACCTGCTGTTAAATAGTAATTAATACCAGATATAAAATCATTTACTGTAACAGAGGTATCAGTGCGTGTAACAACTTTACTTCCACTTGGAGTTATAACAGTTAAACTTAATAAATCAGTATCATTTAGATTTTTTAAAACTTCTTCATTTATATATGTTCCAATAGGATACCCTGCAGCTTCTTGTCCTAATTGGTACCCCTTAACTCTAAAATACATAGAAGATAAATCTTGTATTACTAGAGTTCTTTCTGATGTAATAAGTAGTTGAGTGATATCATGTCTACGTATCTCTCTTGCATCATCATCTTGTACACATGTACCTTTTTTGATAAAAAAAGAAGATATATTTCCATACTCGTCAAAAACAGGTAAATTAATATCCTCGGCCAAAAAAGAACCGACTGCTCTATGACCTATTGATAATTTAGATTCTATATTCTCCCTATTCTTAAAGTTTAAACGTGAAATGTACTCTTTTACTCTAGCATATTTCCAAGCAAATGTTGCTTGTACTTGTTGCCCGTTTCGTTTGTTTTTAGTTAACATCTTGGTATAAACTTCCGAAACACATTCCTCTAAAGTTGGCTCTTTTCCTTTTTTAGTCTTGTCTGCAGCTAAAGTACTTAAATTTTTCTCACTTATTTCTGGTGGAAAAGCATTTAAAAGCTCCCTAGGAGAAAATGCTATTTTACTTTTTAACATATCATATGGCATACCAGAAATAGCTTTTAAGAAAACTCCAATCGGTACAATACCACCAGAACCTAATTTTATTGCCAGTCCACCTTTATTTAAAAATATAGATATTTTTCCATTACTATTTGATATTATATTTAATACCCCCAGATAATCACTGCCATCACTTTGTTTTGGAGGTTCTAATACAAAACCAGGTGCCCGTTGATAAATATTTATTACAGATTTATTTGATCCATCTATTAAAAACCCTATAGAGGGATCGTTATATGGTATTTTCACAGTCTCTGCAACACAGTTATATTCAAATAAATCTGATTTATAATTTATTTTAGAATATAATGAAACATATCTATCTTTATCAGTATGTTTCGGTTCATAATGATCGAAAGCTATTGAAATAGAATATGGTGGCTCGTTTAACTCTGTAGACACTTTTTTCACTCTATCAAGTATATCCAATAGTAACCCCTCTTTCTATACACATAAAATACCAAGTAATCCTTTGTTGCTATAGTCTCCTATAGGTAGTTCAGCTTTTTCTGCTGAATGCAAAATAACACCGATTATTTCACCATATGCTTTACGATACTGTTTTGTAAAAACTCTATTATAAAGCATAGCAGCGTCCTCTTGCTGAATAAAAATATTAGAATTGTGATACTCTAAAGGGATTACTCCATCATCTGTCAACTGAAATGTTTTTATATTGTACATGGTATCACCTCCATCATTGCAAATTGAAATTTTTAAGAGTTCTAATTTTCTTTTTAGATGGCTCTTTTTCTTTGTTTAAAGTATCTTTTTCTTCTATATTGTCATTAGATTCACTATTCTTTTCACTATCTATTTCATTATATGAATCAAAATTAGGGTTATCTACAGAAAAAATAGGAATACCCTTGATCGAATCTATTTGGTTAATTTCTTTTTCTAACCGCATACAGCACTTCCTCTCTTCTATCTTTATTAATTATTCCTCGTATAACTAAATCATCAAAATATTCATTCAGCAAAACCTCTGCGTATTCAGGTTCAACATTTGCATTAAAGAGTTCAATCTTTCGTAGCTTTATACACTCCAGACCAATATCATTGTGTCGAATATAGTAATTCAAATTATCTATTGCTTTCATGTTATTCAAATATAATCTCTTCTCTATTAAAAATAGGCGATAATAATCTAAAATTGTTTGATTTTTAGTAAAATAAAAATTATAAAGAATATTCCACATGTTATATAAATCAAAATAAATCGATGTATACAGCGGAAATGTAGATACCAAGTCAATTATAAAATCACGAGACAGAGTATCAATCATATCCAATTCCACACCATAGATTTCAGAAACACCTACTATTTTCTTAGTTTTTAAAAAAGATACAGATGCGTCAAGCATACGAAAAATTACTTTTTTGCAAACATCGTCATAAAACGTATAAAATCTTACTTTCTCTCCTAGTAATTGCTGAAATTCACAAAAATAAGATTTATAAGCATTACACCATTTTTCCCATTTTGGTAATACATTTAAAAAAGCATTAGTGTCATCAAATCCAATCCATCTGCTTCTACAAACTATAAGCAGATAAGCTATGTATATTGAATGAAACGAATCTATATTTAATGCATTTTCTAATTCCGCTTTAAATTCTAAATCACTTTGAATAATGTTTAGCAATAAATTTTCATTATTGAGAAATAATGAAGAAGCATTTAAAACTTCTGTAAAATCATCAGATGTAGTGCCATTAAATATAGAGGAACTTGTAGTACGCAAACGATTGATATAATTTTCTATTGTCTTAGATGTTCTGTTGTTTGGTATACGATAAGCATTTCTGTCGTTCTCTATAAATGTTTTAGCGAACTTTTCAGCAGCTAAAATATCACATTTCGCATATAAATATCGATATAAAAATACCCTCCAAATTTGATATTTAGGATGATATAAATCTAAACTTAGAACTTCTTCTATTCTATTATGTAAATCAGTTACATTAGTTAGAAGGTAATCGTCTCCAGATGCAACTCTAGCTGATGTTATTAGAGTAGATAGTCTACTTTCTTCTCCACTATTTTGTATTTGTATATTTAGATCTGCCATGCTGTCCCTCCTAAAAAAAGTATTAGTGACAGATTAATCTGTCACTAATACATTAATTGCTTGTGATTTACGTTTAAAAGTTATTTCTGATCCAGGAAGAATTTTATTTTCAAATAATATTGCAGGCGAACCGACAGAAACTCTTCTTGCTATATTAAGATCCTGTGTCACTACAGGTTTAATTTGTAACACAATCGAAGCATGTACTCTTTTTTGTTCAAAAATAATCTTCTCAACAATACCTGTATATTGTGGTGATTTCCATTGTTCATATTTTATAGCAACATTAGCATCGCTATACTGGTCTTTCCTATCTCCAAAAGACACTTGAATCTTTTCGCACACAACACCATCAGAAGGCATTTCCAATTCCCTACCTTTTTCCCATAATACATCAAGTACAGTTGTTTTTAACCATTCTTTAAAATCCATAATATTTTTTGGAATATCTCCATACCTAACTATGATATAAGGTGGCAACTCAAAATTATTTTTAACAAATGTTTCATATTTTTCTGTTATAGTACTTCCTATATTCTCGCCACTGTGAGCAACAAAACATAGTTTTTTTAGATCCTCTGCATCATATTTATCTGGTGCTACTAATAATGAGCCTGCTGCCGACTTTGGTGTTTTTAACTCTTTATTTGGATATTTTTCATTTAGCTTTTGTAAATCAGATAGTTTAACATATGCTTCTCCTGTTATTGTAACAAAACCAGTTGTATCTTTAATTTCATTTGTAATTATATGTTTCAAGGATTCGCTATAATCAAATCCATCAGAATCTCTTCCTCTACTTAAAGCTAATTCAAATTTATTATCAACATATCCCACTTTTGCATTCATTCCGTCAATTTTTAAAGAAAATAAAATATCTGCATTGGAATTATGTATAAATTCAAATGTTTCTTCATATGACTCTTGTGGTAAAATAGAAGTGCTTTTAGCACTTCTTAAAGTTTGAGCATACTTGCTATCACTAGCTTTTCCTTTACTTATAACTCCATTTTTAACTAATACATCCTTTAATATTCCATCATATGCATCGTCATCGTAGGACTGCATACGAAGGTATGCAGTATTAGGGTACAAAGATGTATATAAGTTTAACAACACATCGTAATCATCATCACTAATAATAGGTTTATTATACCTATAACAAGCTCTAAATAGCAGTAATTCATTTAATTTATCCCTAAATTGTCCAAGGTTGGCCAACAACTTAACCCCTGTGTCATTAACCAAAGAAACTATATATCTTTTCCAAATATCAGAATCTGTAGCTATAGTTAAAGGTATATTATGTGTATTAAATTTTAGTATGATTTCAATTATTTCATTATCACTTGTTATAACCCATGGTTTTATATCATCATAACCAAAAGAAGCACAGACTGATTTTCCAAGAGTTTCATTTAATGTCAACACATAAGATAATATTTCCTTTTGTGTCTCAATAGATAAATTTTCAAGTTCCATACTGAACATCTCCTATCAATAAATTTTTATTGAAAAAGTTATTTTGAAAATTATATAAATGTGCAAATACTTTACTGATATACTGTATATCCCCACTTAGAGGAATAATAGTATGTTTTAAAATAATAATTACTCCAACTAATTGCTCTTCTACGATTAAATTACAGGATACTAACATCACTGGTTTCCAATGAATTTTTAATTCAACTTTTATCTCATCTGATAAACTATTTAATATAGAATACAATTCAGTATAAATATAATTCTCCAAATGTTGCTGTAAAGAATCCAACTTTTCACTAGTTAGCTGATACAATAACTTACCTTCGTTAAAATTTGGTATACTATGTAAATAACCTATGGATTCTAAATTAAGTTTGTTGAAATCTTTTGTACTATTTGTAAATAAATTTATAGGCTTTTGTGCTATATTAGTATCTGAAAAGAAACATCTAAATAGATATAGTTTACCATTCTTATCTTTAAAAATTGCTCTATAATAATTTATAAAACCATATAAAATATCATCCCAGTAAAAGTAAAGTGGTTTTCTGGCCATAATTAATTTTTTTATATATTTATCCATAACTATTACCCTTTCTATACCTATTTACTACGATAAGCTACGATAATAGCGTGAGAATTTTTTTCATTTCCTGAATCGCCATACCAACAAGTATTTAGTATAATAAAATCATTAGCACTATCTGGAACAGTTCCTTTAACACGTGAACGAGATTGGTAATCTTTTATCTTTGCTTTATATTCTTCCATTGTGGAATAGTATATAGGAATTCCCTCTTTTCTATCATCTAAAGAAAATGCAGCAAAAGCTGTATACTCTTTTAAAGTTTTTCCATCATAGACTTGTATTAATTTATGTGCATTAAAATAATCCTCATACATCATATCGGCAATATTACCAAACATGGTATCATTATTCATATTATGTCCATGTATTAAATTCATGATTCCCCATTGACCACCTGCTTGTTGATCCATAAATATAGAACCTGCCTGACTATACTCTTTATAGGGTGTCTTTGTTAAATAATAATTGTTATCTTTACTATACATAATAGGATAATCAACATTAGTTCCAGGTATTTTTATCCATCCAACAGTATCTGTATTTATTTTCTTATATTTCTGAAATCCAGCGACCAATGGATTGGTCGCCGCTGTATTAGAGTCTGCTTCTTCTGCATTATTAGTTGCCTGCTCTGAAAATGAATTTTCATCTTCCGAATTAGTTTCTTCTATCAATGTTTGTAGTTCTTGTTGTTGTTCATAGGAAAGTTCTCCTTCGTTAACTGCAGAATAACTGTTTAATTGAATTAACGCTTTATTGACATCAAAATCTTCTGGTGTTTCTATGGGAGTTTTATTATCCTCTTCAGAACTATTTTCTGCACGTTCTTGCGTTAATATTGTCTGTAATGAAGTTCCATTATAGGTAGTATCGCCTATATATACTGCAACAGCTAAACTTCCGATAACTACTGCAGATAAAAATTTTGAATTCATAATTATAACACCTCCTAATTATTCCCATGTAGATACAGTAGATAATTCCTCTTCATTAGTTTCATATAATGCATCTTCTTGAGTAGATGGTATAGTCTGTTCAGAATTATTATCAGTTATTTCATTCGTATTACTTGCATTATTATTTTCATATAAAGATGGAGCAGTAGGTGGTATTACATAGTATTTTGTTAAATCATTCCATGCTTCTCTTTTAATCTCCTCTACTTGATCATAAACACTTTTATATTGTTCAAAACTTATATTTTCTCTATGTTCTTCCATTAGTTGCAAAATTTCTGAATATAAGTTATTAAACTCTTTGGCATCTTCTTCTGTCTCTATTGCCTTAGTTGCCAGTGTAGATATTTTAGGAGTAACAAAGGAAATAAATTCTTGTTCTACTGTTTGTAACACTTCTTCTTTTTCTTGCTCTAATTCCTCTTTCGTATTAAATGTTTTTATATTATCAGCATCATCAATATACTTTTTATGTATAGGTGCCATTATTTCTCTAAATAAAGAGGCAGTAATATTTTTCTGAGATACAGATGCATCTTCCTTTGGTGTATCATGCCCTGCCCAAATTACAGCAGTTTTATATGGTGTATATCCAGCAAACCAGCTATCCTTTTCATCATTTGTAGTACCTGTTTTTCCAGCTATTTGTACTCCACTAAAATTTGCAGCTTTACCTGTTCCATTTTGTACCACGTCCATTAGACATTCTGTCATTAAAATGGTGGCTCTTTCATCATAAACTTTTCTTGTTTCCACATTTTTATGATTATAAACCTCTTCACCTGTAGAAGAAATAATTTTGGTTATACAAGTAGGCGCTATAAAGATACCATTTCTAGCTAATGTTGAATAAGCTCCTGCCATCTCCAGTGTGTTCATACCATAAGTAAATCCACCCAAAGCAATTGCCTCTCCATTATCATCATCCACAATATTATGGAAATTAAGTAGCTTAAGATAAGACAATGCTTGTTCTGGCGTCATCTCTCTTACTATGTTCCAAGGCACTCCGTTATATGACCATCTAATTGCATTCAAAATACTTGTTCTTTTTCCTGTTCCCTTTGGAATTTTTTGATTTTCTGTTTCTTGTTCTACTTTATCAACTACCATTTTATTAGGTGTATTTCCAATCTGAGAAAAATAAGGAGTATATGCAATCAATGGTTTTATAGTAGAGCCAGGCTGACGATAAGATTGATATGCTCTGTTTAGAGTATAAATATGATTAATAGGGGTTCTTCCACCAACAATTGCTTCTACCAATCCACTTTCATTATCAATTACAGTTATAGCTGCTTGTAATGAATACTCACCATCAGATTTCAGTAATGTATAATCTAAAAGTAATTCATCAACTTTAGCTTGTACAATTCCTTGTGTTTCCAATGACAGAGATGTATATATAGAATATCCATTCGTTTTCAATAGGTTTTCTGCTTGTTTATAATATTCTTCATATTTTTTATCATATTGTTTACGTTCTTCATCATCAAGATCATAACGAAATTCAAACTTTAAGACTTCTGACATTAGAACCTCTATTGCTGCATGTTTTGCATATGTTTCTAAATAGTTATTAGTCGTACTTTCCGCTTTGATTGGAGTAACAACCTCCTTCATTAAAATTGTTGCTTCCGAATGTTCAAGATAACCATATTCGACCATAGCTCTAATAATATTATCTCTTCGTCTCAAAGTGTTATTTGGGTACTTTAACGGGTCATTACCAGAAGGATTTTGTGGTATAGCACACAGATAAATCATTTGTGATTTAGATAACTCTTTCACAGATTTACCAAAGTATTTGCGTGCAGCAGCCTCAATACCATAACAATTATTTCCATAATTTATATTATTTATATAGAACTCAAGTATATCTTCCTTTGGAAATTGTTTCTCTAATTCAAACGCTATAAATATCTCCTCTATTTTTCTTTCAATAGTTTTATTATAATTTAGAAAAACATTCCTAGCTAATTGCTGTGTTATAGTAGAACCACCTTGTACCAACTCACCATCTGATTCTATTATCTTTAATGCTGCACGCATAATTGCTATATAATCAACACCAGAATGTTCTAAAAATCTATGGTCTTCAATAGCAATAAAAGCATTTCTAACAGTGGGCGGTATATCGGCATAACGTAGATAATAAGTCTCTTTATCACCTTTTATTTTAGAGAGAAGATTACCACTAGAGTCATATATTAAAGATGTTTGAGCACCATCAAATTCAGAAGCTGAAATTTCTTTTACTTTTTGTAAAGCAGAATCATGTTTTTCTATTATCATATCACCATAATTAACCCACAAAACTATTGCTAAAATTATTGATAAAATCAGAGCAATTAAAAAAGAAAAAGATATAAATTCTAATATCTTTTTCCAAATACTCTTCTTTTTTATTATTTTTGTTTTACTCATAACATGCTTCAACTCCTGTAGGTGTACCTATCACTAAACATTTATAGATATAATCAAAATGTCGTTTAAAATCTATAGATTGAATTACATCTTTTATTTTTTTCTGGTGACAAATAAGAACTGCCTTATTCCCTCTAACAAATAAATAAGCTTCTTCAATTCTATAAATTTTTTCTACAGTATCTGCACCACCCCATTTAGAATATTTATTTTTGATTACATACGATAAGAAATTCGGTTTTATAATTACTGTATTTTTACTTTTTATTTGCTTAGTATATAATTTAGTATCCACTGTAAAAAATCTACTTATTTTAAAACCATGTCCAATAACCAGTATACAATGTGGAATTTTCTTTCCAGAGTATAAACATGCAAAAGCTATATTTTTTATATAATTAACATCAAAAGTAGCGTTACTTGCAAAAGTAATAATTCTAAAAGATAATCCTTTAGCAAAAAAACTCTCCAAAATTAAAAGGGAGTCGCAAACGACTCCCTCTTCTCCTTTATTGTTTATAATAATACTTCCTTGACAAATATCTTCAAAATAGGACGCTAGCTTGGATAAAATATTATTTCTACTAATACTTGTATTGGAAGCAATTGCGTCGTTTAAAAAACCTTTATACACTGTTCTATCTATATCCATAGCTTAAATACCTCCTATAAATTATTTTATAAAACGAATTTTAGGTGCAAATGCCATTGAGCACAAAGATACTGTTTTACCACTTACATTCGCTTTTACTAACTTCCCAGCAGTTAATTCACCAGAACAATCGCTATAATTATAATCTGAAACCTTTATAATTGCGTGAGAATTATTTTGTGTTTCAATATGTAAAACAATAGAACTATTATCCTCGTCAAGAGAACTAACACCATGAATTATCAAGCACTTACAATCAGTGCAAGCAAATCTATCTTGAGGTCCCATCAATAGAGTTGAAATATTATTCATCACAGAGCGAATAAAAGTATTTATATCATAATTAAAACCAGCACACAATTCAGATAAAGGACTTAATTTAAAGTTATCTTGTGTCACATTTATAGGTGTTAGTGTAGTCTCTTTCTCAACAGAAGCACTGGATTCAGTTTCTTTTGATACAGTCTGTTCTTCTGTTTTTGTGACAGCTGTATTTAGTAAAGAATCCATAGAAAGACTTGTAACTTTATCGTTTTTCTTGGTATCTGTCATAGGAGTAATAGGAGTCGGTTCCTTTTTAGGTGAAGCAGTTGCATTTAGGTTCAATGCATTCAAGCTAGTAGGTTTACTTTCAGGTTCAAAAGAAATTTTTGGTGTTTCTTTTTCTTTAGATTCACTAGTCTCTTTTACAGCTTTCTCTTCCTTTACCACATTTATTTCCTTAGGTTCATTTTTAACTGCTTTATTCTTAGTTACTTCTGTAGTCTTTTTAGACTCGTCAGAAGCTTCCTCCTTTATTGTTTCTTTCTTTGTTTTTACGTCTTTTAATACAGGTTTCACATCTTTAGTAGTTACTTCCTCTTTTGTGTCATTTACTGGTTGTGCCTTAGTTAATTTTCCATTTCCTAATGTCTTTTTTGCTTTAGATGCAGCATTAGTGCTCGTTTGTCCAAGTTCAGTTACATTAGGTGCTGCTGGTTGTTGTGTTGGTTCTACTTTATAGTCCCCTTTTTCATCAAACACCACTGTTGCCTCATAACCTTTAGTATCTTTTTCTTCTTTACCCATAATGCATATCCTCCTTAATTATGTATAAATTTGTATAGATATATTACATTTTTTTATAGTTAAAAACTACAAATAATATAGTATATAATGAATAAAGAATTTGAAGGAATCTATACGATACATGCAATTCTTTTATCAAATTAAACTCTATTAGTATTTAGTATTACATCTTAAAATTATGCAATTTAGCAATTGAGAATTTAGATTGATTATCACTGTTATTATTAGTGTCCTCTTCTTGAGTATTTAGAGAATTATTGTTTTGTATAGAGCCTCTGCTGTTATCCAATTCAATTTTATTTAATTCAGTTGTTGATTGTACACTGTCATTTACAGAATATTCTATATTCTCATTATTTTGTGTTTCGAATTCTCGCTGTTCTGTATCATCGGCAACCACATCATCTTTTACTGTAATTATGTCAGGAAAACGAATTTCGTAATATTTATATTTAAATAAAATGTCTTCTTTTACAGTATAGTCATTAGTGTGATGAGTATTTTCTATAATCTGTATGTGTGATGATACTTGAACACCAGAACGAGAAGAACTTTGTACAATATTGTTCTTACTATATTCATTAGACGTTTCCCCCTCATGAGGAAAAACATCAATTAAAGTAGCCAATATAGTAGTTATAGCAGTATCCTCTTTTTCAAATAAAAGTACTAATTGTGAGGAGTCTTCTCTAAAAGTTGTCCTTATTACAATCAAATCTCCTTCTATTATTGCAACATCAATAATCTCAAAAATTTCACCACATACTTCTATTATAGAGTCTTTCTTTCTTGACAATAACAACTTATCTATAAGTTCTGATACTTGATGGTAATTAAATGATAGTAAGTTAGATAACCAAGTACATTCTGGATCCTCAATATAAAATCCACCCTTTTTGCTAACTTTTTTTATAGCATTTCTGTCCAATGCTTTATGAAATGTATCAGCAGTATCTTCTGCTTTTGCTATCAAAGAATCGAATTTCTGAATATAATCCCCCATAACTGTATTCTCACGTAAGGAAGGATAAGATTGAAAACATGCCTTAATTTGTAAAGATTTCTTATCAAGTTTTAGATAGATAGCATCAGAAAATTCTACTGTAAGAAATTCACCATCATCTTTTAATTTTTTACCAGTTTGTAAATCAATATCTTCTAAAATAGAAACAGCATGTAATGGTGTTGCTAATTGATCAGCAGCAGTATCTATATCATAAATTAAATAATTTATCAAATCACTGCCAGCATAGGACGCTGATACACTTATTGCAAAATAATTATTGTTTTTATAGGCAACTGACGTATTCAAAAATATTTCTTTATATTGCATTAAATGTAATATTGTTTCTCTATTAGACATAGTAATCCCATTATGGCTACTCATGTATGAAGAAGTTATCACATTACAAAGAGAAGATTTAGCGGTTGAAGGTATTTTAGATACTTTATATCCCCTATTGTTGAATTCAATAAGTGCGTCATAAATAGAAATAGCTTCCTCATTTTTAATATTTAGAATTGAGATAGCTCTATCAAACCACTTATGTCTGCTATCAAACATAGATAAATTCATAATTTTTATCCTCCTTTAATAATTAAAATTTATGTGCTTTTTAAGTAAAACTTATTCTCCATACGAATAAATATTATTTAAAAAGCACAGAAATTTCTTTCTGTGCTTAAACAAAATATTAGGCTTTTTGTTTACCTTTTCTATTAATAATATATAGACCTGCTGCACAAAGTCCTGCTACAGATAAATAAAAAGTATTATGTATTGTATTAACATCTCCCGTTTTAGGGACAGTTGGAACACCAGAGTTCCCACCGCTACTTCCATATGCTGTTCCTGTCACCTTAAAACCAACGCCGAAATCTTTTACATCTGTATCTTTAATAACAACTGTACCTTTTCCATCTGCATCAACATCAGAATCTATAGTAGCATCAGTACCAACATTAGGTGTTACAAATGTAATTCCATTAATCTTTTCTGCAGAAATAGTATAAGTACCATTAGGTAATTCTGTAACAACAAATTCTCCTGTTGCACCAGAATAAACAGTGATGGATTTTTCTCCATTAGATACTGTTAATTTAGCGGCTTTATATTCTTCACCCTTATCGTAAACATTATTACCATTTTTATCTTCAAAGACACGACCTGTTAAAGTAGCTAATTTAATATCATTTGTGATAGATAATGGTACATTCTTTCCTGTTTTTGTTACAGTGAAAGCATAAGGTTCAGTTTCTAATTTATATCCTTCTGCTACTTTTGTTTGTTTAATAGTATAACTACCAACTACATCGGTTGAAAATGTTACAACATTGTTTACAGGTTTTCCAGAAATAACTACATTACCAGACGCATCATATACAGTATATTCTGCATAGATATCTGTACCATCATTATTCTTTGTAGTGATTGTTATATTAGTCTTTCCATCAGCTGTTGTTCCAAAGTTAGGAATACCAGTACTATTATTAACAATCTCATCATCTGTTTCTTCTTCCAATAAATCTACTGTTAACTTATAAACACCATCATCAGATTTAGATTTAAAAGTTAATTCTTCCTCATCAGGAGCATAATAATCATCAAGTGTACTTTCTTTAAACTCAATATGGTACTCTTTCTTTGACTCTAAACCTTGTAATCTAACTTCCCCAGCACTATCAGTTGTTGCTGTAGCAACTTTCTTATCTTTACTATTATATAAATAGATTGTAACTCCTTTCATTTTATCCCCGTCTGGATCTCTAACGATAACACGTAAACGTCCATTGTTATCATAATCAAATACTGTATAGTCATCATCAGTCCATGTTGTGTCGTTATTATAAGAACCAGTATATGCATTATGCGCTGTACCATTACCAACACCAGTATTAAACTGATCAATATACTTATCTGTAATTATAGATGGATATTTATTAGAAGTTATTACATTAGATGATCTTCTCTTCAACACAATTTTAGTAGTAGAATAACCATAGCTATTGGAAGATAAAGAAACAGGAGATAAACTCATATATAAATCTTGCCCATTTCTATTATAAGTTAGCACCAAGTCATTTGCAGTTACAAAAGGTTTAAATGTTATAATACCATTTGCATCTGTATACAATGTTTCTGAATAGGAAGAACTATTACGTTTCAATGTAAAGCTAGCGCCAGGAATAACTTGATTCAATTCATTTACAACTACAATACGCACATAGCCATTATTTATTGTAGTGTTTCCATTATTGTTATTACCATTGTTATTGTTATTATTTCCATTGTTGTTATTGTTATTATTTCCATTGTTGTTATTGTTATTTCCATCATTACCACCATTGCCATTTGCATAGTTAACGATTGTTATTTTCGTCAGCTCATTTGCTTTAATAGTAAAATTGGTTTTTGTTGTATTTAATATATAAGAAGGAACCGCTTCTGTTTGTACTGCGTAATAATCACCGATTGGCAACTCAATAGAAGTTAATTCACCAACATTTAAAGCCTCTACTAATGTTCCATCTTGGCGATAAATCTTAACTGTACTTCCTGTAAGTATATTTCCTTCAGATGATTTGTTTACAACCTGCAGCGTTCCCATGTAAGTAATGGAATCAAAATTCACTTCTACTATTTGATTTGTAGAAGTAATTGTAAAAGTACGTGGTGTTGTGTTCACAACAAATCCTGGAGGAGCTGTAATTTCTTTTGCTGTATATGTTCCCACAGTTAAATTGTCAGCATACCCTACACCATTTGTACCAATCGTAATATTTCTATCATAGATACCATCTTCTGATTTAACATTTACAACAGTACCAGCAACGGAGTAAATTTTTGCAGAAGAATAAGAGTTAACTGTTAATGTTTCACTTTGCAGGAAAGGCGTATTTAGAACACCTACAAAACTATTAAATGAATTTCCATAAACAACCAATTCTTTATCCACATACTGCAGTGATAATTTTACTTGAATGTCTTCTGCCTGATTTGCATTAGGAACTGCTACATAGTAGTTTGTTCCTGCTGTTAAAGCATTCGTATCAACAATAGTCCAATTAGAATTAGCAATTTTAACTCCATCTGTATTAATAGATGCACTTGCAAGAGAAGAATTATTGCTTGTAAAATTAAAAGGACCAAAATATTTATATGTATCGTCATTATGTGCTACAGTTTTAATATTAGAACTATTCACATTAAAGGTAGTATCTGCCAACTGAAAATCAGAAAAAGACTTTACAATATACTGCGCTGCCTTCAAATATTTATTTTGATTTTTATTAGGGTTCATTTCCTTATCACCCATGTTGTATCGCCATTGCTGCCAAATAGCTGCTGTAATTGCAATATCAAGGTCTTCATTACTTGTAAGCATTTGATCGCCTGATAAAGACGCACCTGCATTTATTTGTGAAAATCCTTTTGTTTGTGCATATGTAATTAACCTTTGCACTTCCCGTGAATTCATACCCTGTGGTAAAGTTGTTTTATTATATGTTCCAGCAGAACCAATATTTATAATTGGATATACACTAACATCATTACCACCATCATTAATAGACATTGCTGGAATATTCACACCAGAATCTGTACCAGATGTTGTATCAGTAATTGTAAAATAACCACTCTGTCCTTTTGTTGTGACAGTGACCTGATCTGATGCAGCACTAAAACTAATTTGACCCAATGAAAGAGTCATAACTCCAGCAAGCATCAAAGAAAGTATTCGTCTCATAAATCGACTCTCCTTTATCTAATCTAAAAGGGGCGATTAAAAACCTATCGCCCCAATCCGTTTAATCAGTCATTCCATTTTTTCTTTGTATAAATAAGTGATGTAATCAAACCTGTGAAAGAAAGAATAAATAGTAAAGTATAATCCAGTATTGATAATTCACCAGTAGGTGGTAATTTTACAAAATCAGCATCTACGATACCACCAGAAATAGTAATAGAATCCCCAGCAGCGACATCAATAGTTGCTGTACCAACTTGTGACATTGTAGAATTATTTAATGTTCTAGCCTGGCTAGTTGCTTCAATAATGGCCTCCCCTGCTTCCATATTTGCTGTTAAAGAGTAGACTCCAGGTGCAACGCTTGTAGAATAAACGCCATTAGAATCTGTTATTGCAGTAGCTACAATAGTACCATTATTTTTAATTGTAACTTGTCTTCCTACAACCGGCAATTCATTAGAATCAAACTGTCCGTTTTTATTTAAATCTTTCCATAAGCGACCAGTTATATTAGAGTAACTTCCTACATCACCAAAGTCTACGTTTTTATCTACTACAACTTTGTTTTCATAATTAGACTCTAATTCAAATTCTACACTCTTATTATCATATTGACCCAAAGATACACTTACTCTTTCATCTGATTTTAAATCATAATTACGTAAGTTATCATTAAACTCAACATAATAAGAACCACTATTCAGATTTTCAAAATAAGCTCGCCCTCTACTATCTGTTTTAACAGATTGTAATTTATTCTTATTTTCATCCAACAATATGATTTGCAAATCTTCTAAATCTGCATCAGAATCATCTGCTGTTACTTTCACATTTATAGAACTCTTTGCTAATTTTGTAGTAGTTAACTGAGTATTTTGTATATAGTTTTGTTCTGTTAAAGTAATTGTTTGTGTTGCTGGCTTACTATAACCAGAAACAGAATCAAACAAATCAACATAGTATGTACCCAATTCCAAACCAGTAAATAATGCAGAACCATTATAAGTTGCTTGTACTCGTGAATAGCCATTAGAATTGCGTACTTGTACATTAATACCATTCAATACATTATTATCCTGTAATACAGAAACTGTAATACTTCCATAGATTTTATCTCCTTCGGAAATAATATCGTCTTCATCACCAGGAAGAGATGGTTTATTATTATTATTATTATTATTATTATTATTATCTGTTGGAGGATTTATAGGATCTCCAGGAGAAACAATACTTCCATTTCCACCAGTGTTATTATTGTTGCCACCAGTGTTGTCATCAGGGTTTGTTACAGGTGGTGTTGTCTGCTCTCCTCCTGTATTTCCACTTCCACCATTATTAGTTATGTTTCCATTTTCATCAATAACAATATTAGAATTATCAGAATCTATTGTTAATGCAGAAAATTCTACAGGATTAAATATAGAAGCAAATAAACCAACATCGTCTATATCTGCACTTGCTACTGTTATATTTTCATCGGCATTTGTGCTATTGCTATTGCTTAATTTTGTATTTGTTCCCATTGTATAAACAATATCAGCATATCCTCTTGGTTGATGTGACATTACACAGCCGGCATTATCTGCAAGAATCTTTGTATTATGTAAATATCCGAATGCAGGTTTGATTTCCCAAATATAATAACTACCTGCTGGGATATCTTCAAATATAGCTTTACCAGATGCATTAGAGGACACTGCTTTATATAACATATCTGTATCATGGTCAAATAAACCTAGTATCGCTCCTTCAATTGGCTTTTTAGAAATACTATCCAGTTTAAGCACTGTTACAGAACCTTTTACACGAGCATTGAACATTTCAACAATAGACATATCCCCTGCTTTAAGAACATAACCTTTTCCTGTTAAATTGGTTTGATACCATCCTGAAGGTGCACTTTTTTGTATAACTGTATATGTGCCTTGCTCCAATCCAGGGAATATTGCTTCACCTGCACTATTTGTTGTTCTTGTAGGACCTGCAGGTTCATTTGTACCATCTTTTAATATTTCAAAGACAGCACCCACTACAGGATTACCAAAGTCATCTTTACAAATAACTTTTACAGAACCTGTATATTTACTTAAATAAATAATCTGCTTAGCACAATGTTCATCATATTCAATACGTATTTTATATTCAGATGTATCTGCAAAATAACCTGCTGGAGCTTCAAGCTGCCTTATTGTATATTCTCCATAAGGAAGGTCTTCTAAAAGAATAGACTGTGTACCATTAGTAGAAAAAGAACGTACAATACCTAATGCATCATTTCTAACTTCATAACGGGCACCAGGGATTAAATTGTTTGTTTCCACATCATACACGTCAACTTGAATACTACCAATTGTCGTTGCAACATTAAACTCTACAGTTTCTCTATATTTTTCTGGTGTTAATGTTACTACTCGTTCCACATCTTCGGAATTTGTACCAATAGTATATTTAGGATCTACAGTATTCAATCTAATCTTATATTGGCCAACATTTAAACCAGGCAAACTAATTTCACCGTTTACAGTTGTTTCCACTTTATAGATTTCTCTAGCAACGCCTTTAATTACAGAGAATACAGAAATACTTGCATTAGGAACAGGGTATCCTCTGTCATCCATTACACGTACAGTAATTTCACCTTTTTCAATGCTATTTTTGAATATAAGAGTTTGATGCAGGTTATCTACCTTAATAGAAACAGATTGCCTTCCTGCAGTTTCTTTATAGTCAGGCGGAGGTGTAATCTGTGTTACAACATAATTACCATAATGAACTTGTTCAAAGACATTTGCAGAAGATGCATGCGTTGTCAATTCATCAATAAATGTCATAGTACCATCAGGTTCTACACGATGTAATTGATATACTGCACCCCAAATAGGTTCTTCTGTCATCATATCCAAGTTTACAATAGTAATGGAACCCTTAATGATTTTATTCTCGATAACAATAATATCTCGTGGATCAGAGTTCTCTACCTCAAATGCTTTTTCTGTATAATCTGGTACATACCCTTCATGTGCTGTAACCTGTTTGTATGTATAGTTACCATAAGGCAATTTAAAGGTAGCGATACCTTTTTCATTTGTCCATCTAGTATCAAACAAAGCACCGTCTTTGTACACATCAATACGAATATTAGGCAACAATTCAAACGTATCAGATATTACCTTAAACTGCTGTTCTACTGTATATTTAGGTGCTTGTAACCAAACATTAATTACAGTCTTATCATTATTAATGTTCATTGTAACCTGATCAGCTTGCTCATAACCATTGGGTGGTTGTGTTTCCCTAAAAACATAATTAGACCCCAAAGGCATATCTGTAATCTCTACGAAACCATTATCTAATGTAACTTCTTGTGTTGAACCATCTGGTTTATGAATTGTTACAACAGATTGTCCTCTTGTGTAATTATTAGAAGTATCAAGTCTATGAATACGTAATGTTACACATTTTCCTAATGTCTTAAAAGTAGCACTGTCAGTCAAATCAACGTAAGTATAAATAGGCGCTACCCAAACATTTTTACCACTGCTTGAATATAATAATCCCAAATCTGGTTGCAGGAACTTACCACTAAGTTTAATGGTTACATCAGTGTAACCAATTGCCTTTTTAACCTTAATATAGTAATTTGTGTTAAATTCAGGTTTTGTAACCTCAATACCATCCAATGTTGAAAGAGTTGGTCTTTCAGCAGTAGGATTTGAGTTACCATATAATTTAGATGTTATCTGATAATCCAAGTAACAACCATTAGATGTATCATAAACAGCATCGGTTAAAAATGTTACAGGTCCATATAAATAGTAATCTTTAGAATCATCAACAATTGGCTCTTGGTCGTTATATCTGATTCTTATTTCTGGTTTAGTACCTTCATGGATATATCCAGAAGCTTTACTGTAATAATCCACCTGTGCAGTAGACATACCATCTTGACAAGTTTTCATAATTGCTGGACCAAATTTAACAGGGTCTGTTGCAACAAATCCCTTTAGTATATCCATTCTACTGTCATAATAGGAAGCTGCTTGTTTACCACCAACAAGGTTAACAATTGTTTTCTGATTAAACTGGACATGTGCAAACAGGTACGCAATTACACTGTCATCAGAAACTGGTCGAGCATCTCTATAAGTATCTGCAGAGAATTTTTCCATAATACCACCGCCGCCAAAAGCTACAAGTGTCCACGTTGTATTTGGCGGCACATCCCATGTTGGAGTCATACCAACAACTGGAAGCTCCATTGCTCCAGGAAAATCCTTTTCAGGTGTAACACCGACTGCGTGCATACCTTCAGCAGCAATTGGTATACTATGTTCACCAACCTCAATAGAGCCAGTAACTGCTTCATATTCTATTTTGGAACCAGTAGCGATTGTCCCAACTAAGAATGCAAAGCAGAGCGTTAACGATAATGCCTTATTAAAAACCTTTTTTATCTTGCTCATTCTTGATTTCTCCTCTCCTATTAGAATAAATAATATATAAAGCTTGATTACCAAAAAGTAATGCAAGCAACATAAAAACAAAAAGGGTTGATACAAAAAGTATCAACCCTTGAAAGTTATATATTTATCTAACAGAAATAGGAATATCTATTGTAGTTTAAACTAGAGTTATATCCGTACCTGATAAGTATCCCCATAACCTACAATTTATATAATCTGTTAGATAAGAGATACTATATACAAAGAACTCGTCAGTAGTAGTATACACCAAACATAAATGTTAAGATATATACCAAAAAATACACCTCCTTTTTCTACATTAATCTACTACATTTGTTTATACTATATTTACATACATATATTTGTTTAATGTGAGGAATAAAATCGCTTTAATGAACAAAAAACATATATTAGAATTTTAACTTTCTAAAGTGGCATTGATTTCCTCAATAGATATAGATAATATTTGTGAGATTTGTTCAATTGTATAATTATTAGATATCATATTGTTAATAAATTTTTTCTTACTGTTCAGTTCGCCTATTTTCTCGCCTCTTTTTTCAGACTCTTCTCTTATTTTATCAAAAATTGTTTTCTGTGCCAATATAGTTTTAACCTCCTCATCAGTCAAATCAAATAAAATTTTGAATGTCTTAATTTTATATTCATTTTTACACAAAGCATGACAGAATATAAAATATAAATTTTTACTTATTACTCACTCTCGCTCTTCTCACTTATTTCAATCCAACTTTTAAATTTTATAATTTCTTCTAATTCATATATTGTAATTAGATTATACAGTTCTTGAATACCAGTCTCCTTGTTCTTATCATATTGGCGAAAACAACGATAATATTTACCTACTTCTTTTTGTTTAATGTTGATAGGAAGATAACCAGAATTCAGCAACTGTAAATTAATTAACATACGTCCCACTCTTCCATTGCCATCTATAAATGGGTGAATATTTTCAAACATTAAATGAGTTTCTGCAATATGCGTAAATATTTCTTTTTTTAATAGCAAGTTTGTCTATGAAACGATTCATAGATTCTTGTATCATTTCCACTGGTAGCATTTGTTTACTTCCAATATATACAGGAATATTACGAAATACACCTACATGGTCTACATCAAAAAATAGGATATATTTATGGATTTGTAAAATGGTGTCTATTGTAAAGTCTGGTTGTTCTAATACATAATCCCATGCTTTACTACTACCAAACACTTCCATATTATCTTTTGCAGAGTATCCTTCCAAAAATGTATTGGATTGAATAATATATGCAGTATCATATTCCGTTATAGAATTTCCTTCAATAGCATTTGTATTATATACATAAGAGTTTTTAAACTCATTCATAAATCTATTCAACAAAGATGAAAATGGATTACTTAATGTATACTCTTGAATATAGTTCTTTTCTTGTTCCAATCGTTTTATTGTAATTTCCAAACTAATCACCTCCGTATAAATATAATTTTACCATAGTCACTATTTATAATCAAATTTTATACAAAATAAAAAAATGGGTGCAAAGCACCCTCTCTTGTATTAAAATTAGTTTAATCGTTTTTAGTTTTAGCACTCGATACTAGTTTTTTAAAATACTCTAGGCCTCTATTAATTACTTCTGGATCATTTATGTCAATATTTTGAGTAGAATGTTTCATAAAAATATAAGATGGTGAATAATTTCCATACTCTTCACTTATTTCTTCTAAAGTTTTAATGCGTTTGTTAGCATTATCATTATTATTAAACATAGTAAAAACCTCCAAGCTTATTTATTTTTAATTATGAAAGGAATGTATTTTATGGAACTTAGATTACCAAGTACAATAGATATGTTAAAAGATTTAGAACTATTTGATAAAATTATAATAAAGCATGGTATGGCTCCCTCCTTCCCTATGTTATGTTTTGAAAGTTCTTTATTTACATATCTATATATCAAAAGTAGAAACAAAAACTGTAATGCTACTATAAAATATGGTCTACACCATCTTGGTCCAAATAAAGAAGATATACTTAAGCACTGCTGGTTAGAATTCAAAAATAAAATAATAGACTATACAGTAGTTCAAGTTATATTTAGAATACCAATGTCCTTATATGGTCTAACTAGAATATTAGCAGAAATAAATTATGATATTACAGAAATACCATATATGTATGATATTGAAGGTGACTATAGTGTTTCAATTGATTATGTATTCCCAGAACATTTAGATCTATTTGTAAAATCTTTGCTCAATAAGAATATTGAATTATCTATAAAAGATATTATTTATGCATATGAACAATTTTTAAATTCAAAACTGTCTTTTAATTGGTCAGGAAAATATTATCAAAATACAGGACTAGAATACACTAAAGATATATTTCTTAGAAAATATAAATAATTAACTTCTAATTAAATATAGATACATAGAGTTATTTTTTGCTATTTATATGAAAGTAAATTTTAAATAAAATAAAAAATGGGTAGTGTCGACCCAAATAGATCAGCACTACCCATATTAGTGATTAGAAATTTTCTTATAGTTCATTTTCCAATAACAGTACTCTTCCCATGCGTACTCTTCAAATAATAATCTCATTAATCCCCCCTCAACAGACATTTTTAGTATTCAAATTTTTAAATAATTCTGTTTTATTCACTTTGTTATTTTCTGTTATTTGGTATACATCGCATCATTGCGAGAAAGCAAATATACACAATACTGATTCATACTAATCCCTTCTCTTTTGGAATGTTCTGTGAGAGATTTATGCAGACTACGAGGAATACGCAATTTAAACTGTCCAGAATACTCTTGTAGGTTATCTGGTTGTGGTATTTCAATTCCTTGTTCAAGTGCTGTTTCTAACCATGCCTTTTTAGCATCTTGTGCATTTGTTACAGCAGACTCTATTGTTTCTCCACAAGTAATACAGCCTGGAAGCTCAGGAAAAGAAATTACAAAACCACCTTCTTGTTTATCTTCTACAATTTCCATACGATAAGATATTTGCATATAATCATTCAGCGTTTTCATTCTTTTTCTCCTCACTTTCTACAATTTGTTTTACCATTTCTACGTAAATCCTTTTAATTGGCTCATGTTTTGGTATTGTAATAGGATTACACTTTTCTTTTCTAAATGTATAGTGACTACTTCCACTTTTTGGTGACTTCATTTCATATCCATAGCTTTCTAATACTTTTCGTAATTCATTAAAGCGAAGGTCTTTTGACAACAAATAAATATGTTTTAACAATTTATCCCATTTGGACATTTTTTGAATTCCTCCCAATTCAATTATATGTGGTGTTATATTTGGTGTCAACTTTATTTTAAAATTATTTTTTAGATGTCATTCCCGCATGTTCTATTTCTTTTCTTACTTCATCAATATGTGCCATGCAACCACTCCTTTTAGTATATTTTTATTATACCATAAAATAAATCTACTTGTTATTAATACGATATACATTTGCTTACGCTTTATTTCTCAAACAAAATAAAAAATGGGTAATGTCGACCCAAATAGATCAACACTACCCATATTAGTAACTACATCATTCTTGTTCATTTCTTCTAAACCAAAGTTTAATTGTGTCCTGATTTAGAAGGATTAGAATCAATCCAGATAAAAGTGATACTGTAAACAAAACACCCGCACTCATGGAGCCAGGAGTAATACCAGTCTTAGGTGGTTTCACTACAACAGGTATTGTACTGTTTTCTATAGTAATCTTCTGTAATGTACTTTGTGCAGAAATTTCAACTGTCTTACTATTTTGTACATCCAAAATATAACCTGTAGGTGCTTGTGTTTCAACAATCTGGTAAGAACCAAATGGTAATGTTACACTTGCTGTTCCACTAGCATCTGTAGTCACACTACGAACTGTTGTATTAGTAGCAACATCAATAATATCAAATGAAGCACCACTCAGTTTTGCACTTGTTGTAGCATCTATTTTAGTAATCACCAATGTACCATTAGCAGGCTTGTTATAGAACACAACTTCATTAGCCACTGAACCTTTTACAGCCTGTACAGTTCTTGGTGTACTATCCATCTGATATCCTTCAACACCTTTTGTTTCAGTTACAGTGTATTGTCCAACAGGAACGCTAATGTAGATAGAACCAAGGTTATCAGTAGTTTGAACAGATTTATATCCATTAGCACCAGTTATTGTAAATTCAACGCCAGCCAAAGGTGTTGTTGAACCATCTATATATTTCTTAATAGACAGCCATGCATTGTCTTCTGTAACAATAGCTTTATTCGTAATTGTTACTTTCTTGCTATCACCATCAGAAACAACCACCTTAATCTGATCATCAAATTCTTCATAACCAACCAAACCTTCTATTTCTTCAACATAATAGGTGCCATCGTCCAAATCTTCAAACTTCACTATGCCCTTCTTATCTGTATATCCTGTTTCCAGTAATTTTCCTTTCTTATCATATAATCCAATCTTAACACCCTTCAAAGGATTATCGTCTTGATCAACCTTATAGACAGTAATAAGATTATAAACTGTTTCCTCATCCTTTTCATTATAGATAGATGTTTCTACAATATTTGTATTTGAGTTAACAGTAACAGGAATGTAACCTTCTTTTAGAATGTAACCTTTAGGGGCCTGAATCTCTTTCAAGTAGAACTGTCCAGGATAGTCTACTTCAAAGTAACCAGAACCATCAGGTATTGTTGTTGTGATTGTACCAATCTGTTTATAATTAGAATCGTAAACACCAATTACAGCATGTTCCAGAGGAGCCTTATTTGTGGTATCCTTTTTATAAACTTTAAGGATATATTTTTCCTCTTCTGGTTTTTCATTGTATATGGTTGTTTCAACAACATTGTTATTTTTAGATACTGTTACAGGAATAAATCCTTGTTTCAATGTATACCCTTCTGGTGCTTTTATTTCCTTTAGATAGTAAATTCCAGGACTTGGCACTTTAAATGTACCTTCACCATTAGGGAGTGTTGTTGTAAATGTACCCAATGAAATATTGTTTTCAGTGAACACTTCAAATTTAGCATCTGCCAAAGGAGCATTGTTTATAATGTCTTTCTTATAAACCTTAATCCAATATTCTCTGTCATCTTCTTTCTCATTGTAGATAGTCTTTTCAACCACATTTGTTGTACTACCAACAGTGACTGAAATAAAGCCAGATTTTAAAATATAACCATCTGGTGCTTTTACTTCTTTTAAGTAATAGATTCCAGGATTTGGAACTTTGATTGTTGCATCACCATTAGGAAGTGTTGTTGTAATTGTTCCAATCAAAACATAATCTTTATCATAAACTTCAAATGTAGCGTCTGCCAAAGGAGCATTATTCGTTACATCCTTCTTATAAATATGGAGGAAATACTCTTTATTCTCTTTTGTATTATAAACATTCAAGTTCACAACAGGATTATCTTTATCTACAGCAACCTGAATAAAATCGGAAGCAATAATATAACCTGATGGTGCTTGTACCTCTTTCAAGAAATATGTACCTGCCTCTTTTACAGTAAGACTTCCAGTACCATTAGAGGATGTTGTTATTGTTCCAACTTTAGTTGTTTTATCAGATTTATAGACATCAAATACTACATTTGGAAGCAAGCTATTATCTGTTCTATCTTTCTTGATAATATTGATAACATAGTCTCTATCCTTTTCATTGTAGATAGTTTTCTCAACAACATTTACAGCTTCGTCAACTGTAATCTCAATAAAGCCAGATACCAATATATAGCCATCTGGTGCTTTTACTTCCTTCAAATAATATTTTCCAGGCTCTTTCACAATAAGTGAACCAGAACCGTTAGGAAGTGTTGTTGTGATAGTTCCAATCTTAGTTACCTTATCTTCTTCATAGACATCAAAGACTGCTTCTCCCAAAGATGCATTGCTATCTTGATCTTTCTTATAAATCTTGATAATGTATTCTTTCTCTTTTTCTTTCTCGTTATAGATTGTTTTCTCAACAACATTTGTTGTACCATCTACAGTAACCTCAATAAATCCTTCTTTAAGTATGTACCCTTCTGGCGCTTTTACCTCTTTTAGATAATAAGTTCCCAGACCTGGTACTTTAATAGAAGCAGAACCATTAGGAAGTGTTGTTGTAATTGTACCCACTTTTGTTACCTTGTCATCTTTATATACATCAAAGACTGCATCTGATAAAGGTACATGATTATCAGAATCCTCTTTAATTACCTTAATAAAGTATTCTTTTTCCTCTTCATTGTAGATAGTCTTTTCAACAACATTATTTACTTTATCTACATTCACTTCGATAAAGCCTTCTTTTAGAATATAACCAGCAGGGGCTTCAATTTCTTTTAAGAAGTATTTTCCAGGTTCTGGAACTTTTAATGAACCACTACCATTAGGCAAAGATGTTTTTATGATACCAACTCTAGTTACTTTATCTTCTTTGAATACCTCAAAGACAGCATCACCAAGAGGTGCATCACTAATTTCATCTTTCTTAATTACTTTAATAAAGTATTCTTTTTCTTCTTCATTGTAGATTGTTTTCTCAACAACATTTGTTGTACCATCAACATTTACTTCGATAAAGCCTTCCTGCAACACATAACCTGTCGGTGCTTCCACTTCTTTTAAGAAATATTTTCCAGGTTCTGGAACCCTTATAGAAGCAGAACCATTAGGGAGTGTTGTAGTGATTGTGCCAATCTTAGTTACCTTATCTTCTTTGTAAACATCAAATTTTGCATCTGCCAGAGGAACTGTGCTATCTTTATCCTTTTTAATTACTTTAATAAAGAATTCATCTTCCTCTTGCTCATTGTAGACAGTCTTAGTTACAATATATACAGTACCATCTACATCCACCTCAATCCACTGAGAATCAAGAATATATCCATCTGGTGCTTTTATTTCTTTTAAGAAATATTTTCCAGCACTTGGAACTTTAATAGACGCAGAGCCATCTGGCAACGTGGTCGTAATTGTACCAATCTTAGTTACCTTATCTTCTTTGTAAACTTCGAAGATAGCGTTTTCCAGAGGTGTATCGTTTTCCTTATCCTTTTTGATAACTTTAATGAACAATTGTTTGTCATTGTAGATAGTCTTTTCAATAATATTAGAATCTCTGCCAACAGTGACTTCAATGAAACCTTCTATAGGCTCATAACCAACAGGTGCTTTTACTTCTTTTAGGAAGTAATTACCCTCTTCTGGAACTTGTATAGAAGCAAAGCCGTTCGGCTCTTCTGTAGTGATTGTACCAATCTTAGTTACTTTATCGGATTTATAAACATCAAATACAGCACCTGCAAGTGGTAAATCTCCTACTCTGTCCTTCTTATAAATCTTAATCCAGAACTCTGGTAATTTCTCATTATAGACAGTTTTCTCAACAACATTTGTTTCGGCATCAACTTTTACTTGAATGTAGCCTGTTATAATCTCATAACCATCAGGACTTACTTTTTCCTTCAAATAGAATATGCCATCTCCTGTTACTTCAAATGTTCCAGAACCATCAGGAAGTGTTGTAGTCAATTCTCCCAGTTTATTGTATTGAGCATCAAATACTTCAAATACAGCTTCACCCAAAGGAGTCTTATCATCTGCATCCTGTTTTATTACTTTAATGATATGTTTCTTCTTTGTGTTTTCAACAGTCTGCACATAAATAGCTTGGTCTTTATTTACTTCAATTTTATACTCAGTCGTATTCAATTCATATCCAGTAGGAGCTTTTGTTTCACGCAAATAATAAATTCCCAACTCTTCTACAGTAAATTTAATCTTACCAGAGTCAGGAACTACTTTTGTTTCAACAATATTTCTTTCTGAATCATATAAAGTAAACTCTGCACCAGCAATTACATCTTTCGTAGTGCTGTCAATCTTAGTAACCTCAATAGAATATTTAGGAGTCTTGTAATTCTCGAAGATAGGTATATTTACCTCATTACCTTCTGTGAATGCTTGTACTTCAATAAATCTATCATCCAATTGGTAATTAGGTGGTGCCTTTGTTTCTTTGAAATAGTAGATACCAGGTCCAGGTACTTTGATTGTCGAAGTCAAACCATTGCTATCAGTAACAATAGGTTGTGTGTTAATCTTAGTTGTCTTGTCCTCCATATAGAGGTCAAACTCTGCACCAGCCAACTTATCCTTCGTATCACCATCAATTTTAAGTAAACGCACATAATAATCTTTTACATCATTTGGTACATTTACTCTGCAGAAGTAGATATTCTCTTCTTCATCAAAAGCGATAGGTCTCAAACCATCATTCAAGATATATGGGTCAGGAACAGAAATTTCTTGTACAAAATAGTTTTGACTAACAGCCAAACCATCCCATTCAATCATACCATTCTTGTCAGTAAACTTCGTTTCACCAATCTGTTCCCCATCAAGAATCAATCTAAACTCTGCACCCTCAATAGGTGTCTGTAGATTACCTTTCTCATACTTATATACCTGAATTT
This sequence comes from uncultured Clostridia bacterium, assembly GCA_944384265.1. Taxonomy (GTDB): domain Bacteria; phylum Bacillota; class Clostridia; order Lachnospirales; family Anaerotignaceae; genus Coprocola. The sequence goes on along the minus strand of CALWSR010000001.1, from coordinate 13,622 downwards.
TAGCAGGTTTTGTAGAGTTGAAAACTTCTTTTGTAATCAGAATATCAGAATCATGTGTAGTTATCTGTATTGGAGTGCTATCCACTTTATAAGGAGCAGGAACACTTTCCTCAACCAAGGTATACGTTTCACCTCGAATTAGATTATTGAATTCCAATATACCATCCGTATTTGTTGTACCAGATACAGGTTTACCGTTCAATGTCAAACTAAATACAGCACCTTGTATTGGCTTACTATCAGCTGCATCTTTCTTAACAATTCTTAAAGTCAGAGGAACTCTATTATTTACAATGTTCAACTGGATATGCTGACCAATCAAATCCCCTACTTGATAATCTTCATCATCGGTATTAATTGTAATATAGATCGGATCCACACCAATATATGTTGTAGGCGTTTCTGTTTCAACCAACCAATAATTTCCTAATTCAAGATCGGTAAAGCTCAGCTTTCCACTTTCATCTGTAAACTTCTGTTCCACCATAGTACAATCATCTGGATCGAATTTAGATGGATTAAATTGACCGTCATAGTGATACAATGTAAATCCTACATTAGAAAGTAATTTACCCTCATTGCTCTTTTTCTCCAATGTAATAGAACCTGTCTTGCGTTTATTTTGCACAAGATTATAGGTACTCCAGTTGTCGTCAGCAAATTGTCCAAGACTATTCATCTGGTAAATCTTTAGAGGTATCTCCTCGTCAGTAGTTACATAGATAGAGTCTTTAGGTAATATTTCTTTTGCATAGTATTCGCCATAACGTAAATCAATTGTCTCAAATACACCTGTGCTGTCAGTTTCATAAGTACCAATTAGAGTATCAGCAGCACCATTTTCACCACGTTTATAGACTTCAAATGTAATACCTGAGATACCAGGTGTTTCTGCAGGTGTTGCAGGACGCTTATCAAGTACTTCTGTCTTTTTCACTCTAGCCTTATATTTAGCGTCATTCTCTACTTCAAATGTATACGCACCTTCTGTAATGCCAGAGTCAGATGGTTGTGTTGTTTTAATGTCAATAGGTACAATCTCTTCTTTAATGAAGTATCCCTTATTTGTATCTGTTTCTTCCAAATACATTGTGTCGTTGTTGTCCACATAGAGATATTTTGTACCCGTTACATTCCAAATAACATAACCTGTACCATCCGTAGTGCCTTTAACTTCAACGCTATCAATTACTACTGGTTTCTTATTAGAATCCAATAAATTGAAATCAACATCTTCTACACCATATTTAGTAATAGAATCAACCTTTTTCACTACAACTTTGTATTCTGGTTTATTTACAACAGTCTTTGTTGTTTCAACCATGTCCATACCAAGTGTAATTTCAAAAGGTTTAGAATCCAATTTATAAGGTTCAGGCACATAAGTTTCTTTTACATAATAAGTACCTGCAGGCAGTTTAATATCAACATCGCCGTTTTGGTCAGATTCGCCATATGCTACCTGTTTAGTACAAGTCTCATCAGAAAAGATCTCAAATGCTGCTCCCTGAATTGCTTCCCCGTTAGGTCCTTCTTTGTGAATGTTGAAATCATATTTTGTAATCTGGTTATAGAACTCAACTTGTTTCATAGAGTAAACCAAATCTTGACTTGCAACAACGCTAAACTCCTCAGCTTCATACTGAATATCATCAGCAGAAATAGGAGGAACAGTTTCTACAAACCATACAGTATCGCCCACTGTATATTGATAATCTACGGAACTAAATACAAACTTACCATCGTCTCCCATCTTTTGAGGAAGTCCTATTTTTCTTCCAGAACGAGAGCCATCAGGATTTGCTGCATACATCTGCAGTTCCATATTCTCATCCCAAATACGTGCGTCTGTATCTCTATCCTTCTTAACAATTTCCATTGTAGCAGGTCTATTGTTTACAACTTTCAATGTAAGAGCCGGTGCTTCACCAGGATTATCTGGCACATGGAATGTAAACCTTGCACCATCACCAAATGTAGACCATGTAGTTGTGCCAACAACTTGTATTTCTGGATAGAATGTATCAGGGAAGTTAATTTCTTCAATGCTGTAGTTACCATATGTTGGCACTTTAAATTTCATATAACCTGTAGATTCCTGTTCAGAACGGTCATATGTTATTGTTGTCATCCAACCTTGATAGTCAACATTATCACCAACATATCTAACTTCAAACTGTGCAGGTCCTTCATAGTAAGGAATATTTGTAAAGTTAGATTCTGGTGTGCCCTGCATTGTTGTCATTTTAGATTGCTTCTTTGCAATAGAAACAGTGTATTCTTTTTGTGTAACATCATCTGTATTCTTAACAGAGATTTTAATTTCAGGTTTATTCTCTGTAAGAGTAAATGCTTGCCCTGGACTATAGGAAACACTCATTCCTTCCGGAATGTTGACCTCTTCAATCCAGTAGTTGTCTAATTGCAGCTCCTCGAGTGAGAATGTAGGAGTGTTTGCAGAAATGGTAATAGTTTTCACAAGATTCTTTGTATCACCAAATGTTCCTCTATAAAGATTGAATACAGCCTCTGGAGGATCAACCATTGGTGTTTCTGTGGAACCATCCTTTTCAACCCATTCTTTAGAAAGTTCAATTTTTCCTTCTATTTCTTCTTCTGGATAATTACGAGCCTCAAGCGTATACTCAATAGCCTCTTCACCAGTCTGTGGTAATGTTATCCTATCACCACTATCGAATGTCTTATCAGAACCAAGCCAGTTAAGGCTCTTTACATATGTCTGCTCACCATAACCAGTAGCAGCTTCAACTTCTTCCAATACCCATTGAGCACGAAGCATCTTAGCAAGTTCTTCTTTATCCTCGCTATAGATCTGGAATGTCAGTTCACCATTTTCGTCTGTTACATAAGCATCCTTAATTGTAGAGTGCTTTCTATTCGTTGTAGAAGTTGCCACATATTTTCCATTTCTAGACTTCAGTGTAAATGCAACCTCAGGAATTGTTTCTGCTGTTTCAGCATCTTTCTTAACAATTTTTAGAATGACAGGTTCTGGTACTTCTTCAATATTATTAACAAATGTTTCACGACCATTATTCAATGGGTTAGAATATTTCAAGAAGTCCATAGTGTACCCGCCACTATCAACAAAACTTGTAATGTAATCAATCTGCTTTTTAGATATGCCAAGTGCTGGGTTGATACGTTCCTCAACTCTAACATGCTCGGAGTTAATCCACCAATAAACGTCAACAGGTTGACCAGCATCAAGTGGCGTCCACTCATATTTATCTGGGAAATCTCCCTGCACAATACGAGCTTGGAACATGTTTACTTTACCATTTCTAACCGGAGCAACATAGTAAACACTCTTATCCTCTTCAGCTTGGAATACAAACTGGATATTTCTTTGATACTCAAGGTCAGAAATATTTAGATAGTTACCATCTTCATCCACAAGTTTATTGATATCCCCTACTTCTTTAAAGAAAGCAATAGGGTCATTTTCAACATTGGAATAAACATGGTAATCCATTACAGTAGCACCTTCAAGGTTAATGCCTTTTACTTTACCATTGTCCACATAGAAGATATCTCCAGCATGGTCTGGATTTATTCCGTCAGGATCTTCTACAGGAGTGGCAGCAGTTCTTGCACCTTCTGGCAACACAATTCTGTCATTAACTTGTGTCCCGTCCTGATTACCTGCAGGAATATCAATTGTAATAGGAACACCCAATCGCTCAGGTTCATTCTCTGTATCACATGTTTGCAGATACGAAACCTTTCTAAAACTATAATCAACCTTTTCATACAGCATATACCAACCAGGAATCAATCCCCCATATGATACATTACCATGAAGATCTGTATTTTGCTGCCCTCGCTGACCAGACGTATCAGTACAGATAATCCACTCGTACCTATTAGGGTCACTTTCTGGCAACTCTGGGTGTCTATCTGCAAGAGTATACAATACAAATGTTTTCTTTTCAAGAAGTTCACCATATTCATTTGCTTTATGTAAATCAATATTAGCAAGTCTTAATTCCAAATCCATGTCTGCACGAAGTACAACTTTAGCTGTATCAGAAATTAAGAATCTTTGAATATTAGAAGATTTATTCTGCCATTCAGAGCCAGTTAGATTATATCCAACCTGTGTAAGTGTATCACCAGCTATAGCCATACCAACTGTAACTCTAGGAATAGATGTATTGTAAATTAAATCAGGATCTTTTCTAATGGCAATATAGAACTCACCACGACCCCAGTTGTTAATGATGTATTTAGGGTCTTTAGGGTTTACATTGTATTTATCATTATACAAATCTTTAGGTGTTGTTACGCCATCCCAGTAAGTTGGCTCATGACGAACAACTTCATTAGGATGTTCTGATTCAATACCCAAATCAACATTTTTCAGAGGAACATTACCATTAACAATCTCATAAGACTGCATTAAAGGCTCACCGTTACCATCGGGATTCGGATAAAATCTATTGTTCAGTTCATCGCCATAAAGTTCTGTTTTTCTTCTGTCAGTACCAGACTGCCCCATGTTATTTACAATTGCCTCAGATGTTAAAATAACGTAATCGGCATAGTTGCCTTCGTCTGACATAATTACTTCATCACCACGTTCAGCATAGCCAACAGTTGCAATATTTTCAGTAAAACCAATTGTCATTCTAGACTCTGGATAATCAGTGTGGGCATAAAATGGTCCAACAAGCATATAGTCTGCTGGTGTAGACATTTTAGCTTTTCCATCGTCCCCTTCTCCATAGATAAAGCTAGCATCAACCATCGTTTCCGATGCATTAGGATCATCAACATTAAAGTGATATAATTTAGCAATATCAGCAGGATCACCGTATTTCTTAGTAATGGATGTATTCCAAGTTAAAGGTGAACTAAATGTTGCAGGATTATTTACAGAATCATCTAAGTTAGGAATATCTTGCAATTTAGGTGGCAAAATATCTCTTGTCATCTTGTTATTGATGTATTCTGCAAGCAATACCATTCTATCGCCATTCTCACTTGCTGATCTTCCATTAGGCATAGCACCTTGAATATCACCAGCAAAAATATAGTTATCACCATGTCTATTTCTAAATGTTGGCATAGACCATGCCGGCTGTGTTGCTGTACTACCTTGATAGTTCAAGTCAGCAACTGCAGTTTTAGCACCAATACCAGAACCCGAGAAATAACGTGGTACATAGGTATCTCCAATCTTGTAGGTAAATAAGTTATTATTGCTATAATAGTTATAAGTACAAATACTAAGTAAGCTATAGAAAGCATTATAATATTCAGCATTTGTATACTTATCCCAATAAGGACTCTTTGTATAAGAAGTAGCAAATGCTTTACCAGCGTAATCCCCTGTTTCCAGTTTCAAAGAGTTCATATTTTTAAAATTAGCAGATGTAATATCTCCCACTTTGGCCATAGCTTTTTGTAATAAGTTTGGCTCTTTTGTTTCTGTTCCTGTTGTTTCTGATGTTCCATCAACTGCGGAATAATCACCACTATCAGAACCAAACAAGTTAGAGAAAGAAAATAGTTTCGCTTTCGCCTTTGTATTTTCATCTACATAAGGGAATGGTTTTCCCAAGTCTTGATTAAAATGATATGTAAATGGTTCACTCTTCTCTTTCCAAATATCAGGACCTGTTAAACCATTAGGGCTCTCATCTTTAATAATTAAGTTACGGCTATTCCATGCATCATCTGGGTGGTCTGTTTTCAAAACTTCACCCATTAAACGTACAAGAAAATAAGCAGAATTAGAAGCACGTGTATCTGATAAGTTAGGGAAATTTGCACCTGCATTACTAAGGTCAATAGACTTAATACCGTATGTAGGGTCATTTATCATTTCCTCATCAAAACCGTCTTCTTTTAAACTTGCAAATGCAGATGGTGGAATTGTATACACTTGCCCACCATATTGGAAATATGGTATAACAGCAACAAATTTACTTTCATTAAAACCAACTTCAGTATAAGCATATGCTTCAGCATCAGACTTTACAGTTGTTTTTAATTCACCAAAATCCAAATCATTTAATGTTAAATTAGGATTTGTTGCAGTTGGTTTCACCGAAACAATAAGGTATTCTACTACTGTTTCTTTTTCTTGTCCTGCTACAAGGTAATGGTATTCTGGTTCTTTTCCATCATCTGTTCTCATAGTAAAAACAAGACGTGTATTAAAGTTCTGCTCTTCTGGCTCAGGTGGTTTTACAGGAATAAATGTATTGCCACCGTTACCACCAGTACTTGGCTTTGTAGGGTCTGTATAAGCTTCAAAATCTTTATTATGAGTAAGAATATCAATACGAGGTTCATGTGGAATCTTCTTATCATAATCCTCCCAATGAGCTGCATAGTTCCCCATCATAAACGCCAAGCCATAAGACTGTATCATAGGAACACCAGTATCAACATCGCCTGCCTGTTTGAATATAGCACCGTTTTTATTAGGTAAAGCACCCAAATGTTCCACGCAAATAATCTGTTGTCCTGGATACGCTATTTTATTTTCACTTGTACGATATCCAGTATTAAGAACATATTCATAACTTCTTCTTCCAGCATCTGTTTGTCCAGTTGCATTACAAAAACCATTATGTCGAACAAATCCAGGATATTCGTTTACCAGCGGAAACTCAATATCTGTAGATGCCAATTTAGATTGTGTGTCTTCAAATATTTCATAATACAATTTATCTTCTGGTAAAACAGTAGCTGCAGAAAATACATTTCCAATACCAGATAAAGATGAAAGAATAAAAACACTAGCCATAAATAAAGAAAGGTGTCTCTTTCCATTTTGTCTAAAAGAGAACTTTCTTTGCCCAGTATCTTTATTTTTCTGATTAGACTTTCTATTTTTATTAAGACTAATCATAATGTAACCTCCTTTACTAAAATAATCTGTGTTTTCAATTTATATAAAAACTTAAAACCACACCTTAAAATTAGTATGGTTTTAAGCTAGTGACAATTAAGTATTCGTAGTGGATCTACTATCAATATCGCTCATAAAACCATCTCCTTTAAGTGCATTCAAAAAAAGATTATTTAGTTTTAGTTAGAAGGTTATTAACCTAAAATATGCTCTCCTTTCATTTCAGTTATAGAAAATTTAATTAAAAAAATTTATGGGAGCACCCAAAGGCACTCCCATATTCTTTTACTATTCATAGATTTAATACAATATAGAATTTGAAAAAAGGGAAATTTTACATCATAATTTAGAGATAAAAAATAGAGAGGGTATCCTTTAATTTCAAAGGATACCCTCTCATAGATGTGCATTGACATTTTAGGAAACATAAAAAATCAGGCTTCTTGCGACGACGAAGCAGTTTCCCTCAACATGTATTTCAACAGCCTTTTTATAACAGTAAAGGATAGGTTCGTATAATACCTATCCTTTTCCATTTAATATACTCATGTTGTAATATGTGTATATCTTAACTTATTAAGAAGATAATGAACTTATATTACACAATAAAGTGTCTATTTAAGTATTGCCAAATAATTATCTAGTTCTTCATTTACATATTTGGCAAATAATTTTTCCATAGCATATAGATTATTATTTACATAGTATTTCAATCTTCTAATAACAGTTGCTAGCTCAAATTCTTCCGAATTAGAATAATAACCTGTAAAAACATCATTTATTTCATGTAATATAGAGTAAATATCATCATGCTTTACCACTTAATACACCTTCTTTAATAATTAAAATACAATGTATCCATATAGTGACAATAAAACGCCTTTAAATACTTATACAACAAACCAGTATATATACCATCTTTAAACCATTCATTACAATTTTCCTCAATATATTTCTTATTACATTCAGGTATTCCAAATCTATTCTGAATACATTCATAGGCATGTAAAATATATCTACCTATACCATATATACCTAAATCTCTATAATAATCATCTCTGTTTAATATTTCATTTTTATAAAAATCTATGCATATTTCTAAAAAGTCATCAACTTCTTTATTGGATAAATTACAAAAGTCTATAACACTCTTCACCATATCATATAAAATTACTTTTTCTAAAACATACACACCCTTACCCTCTAACTCATGATATAAATCACATATAGACATATCAATCACACACCTTATTACATTATTCATCATATTTAATATATCTATAATCATTATATAATATTAAAATTTTATCATAAAGACCTTCTTCTACTGAATATCTTAATAACTTATAAATATTCTTTACAGTCATATCTTTATCTTCATTTAAATACATTACAAAATTACCTACATCATATGGTGATAAATTTTCTATATTAGGTAAACCATTATCATAAATACTCATACAAACATTCATAAAATCTTCTATTTCTAACTTATCCAAATTACCTCTAAATAGAGCATCTCTTATTATACTATATATTACCATTTCAGATAAATATTTATCCCCATTACGTTCTATTAAGTCATTGTAATCTCTTTCAAAATCTCTCATAAATATATACCCCCTATACTATTAAAGTTATTATTCACTTTTAGGTCAGAACTCGACCGCACACTTTATACTCAATGCTCGAGATAATATATTTTATTTATGTAATCACCTAATCAACTCCTTGAATCTTATCAATTCATCGTATTCATACTTAGTAATCAAGTTGAACATTTCCTGAACACCCTTTTTATACTTTATATCATATTGCCTAAAACACCTATAATATCTACTTACGTCAGCTTTTTTAATATTTATTGGCAAGTATCCATTACTCATTAATTGTAAATTTATCAGCATACGACCTGTTCTACCATTACCATCAATGAACGGGTGTATATTTTCAAACAAAAGATGCATGATTGCTATTTTTTCAAAAATATTATCATATTTATCAGTATATCGTAATAAGTTATCCATCTTTTCAGCTATAAAAACTGATGTTAATATTTGCTTTCCACTAATGTGCACAGGCACATTTCTAAATACACCTGCGTGATTAGGTTCATAAAATAATATATACTTGTGTATCATCTTTACAGTTTCTATATTTATTTCTGGCAATGTATTTATATATTGCCAAGCCTTATAAGTACCAAATACTTCCATATTATCTTTAGCTGTATATTCCTCTAAAAATGTACTAGTCTTTATAATATGCTCTGTATCATATTCAGTTACATTATTACCTTCTATTGAATTGGTGTTATAAATATATTTGTACATAAATTCTTCCATGAATATTTTGTTTAATAATTTATTCTTATCTTTCTTCAAATACTTTGACACTAAATTCTTTTTTTGTTCTAATGCATTTATGTTTATATGATTGTACCATGTATTGTATCGAATTTTCATAAGTAACACCACCCTTAATACCATTAATACAACTACTTGCTTTACTTAACTATCCTATAGTTTCTTTTTAACATCAATTCTCTTTCAAATAAATTAGTTATAGTATTGGATGACTTATAACACAACTTGAAATCATTCTCATCAATACTTCTATTATATCGTCTAATTTCATCGCTAATATATCATATTTTCGCAATTGAAACATTATATCACAACTTAATACAACTGTTATAAAGGTCAATTTCTACACTTATTTCAATATATATTCTTTGATTTCACAATTTTTTAATCCTTTATCAAGAAATAGGCCATCTTTAGGTATACCATTAAAATAAGCATAAAACGCTTTAGAGATACCACTATGACCAACTATTAATATGTTATTATAATTAACATCCTTTATAGAATTAATAAAATTAAACACTCTATCGAAGAATGTAACAATATTTTCAGCTGTACCATATCTTATCTTAGAATAATAATTCCAATACTCTTCTCTGTTAGTAACTTTCAATGACTGTCCTGATAAACTTCCAGGATTTCTTTCCGCTAATTCACTAATAGTTATAATTTGCTTATTTTTCGTATTTAAAATTTCTGCTGTATGTTTTGCTCTTATTAAAGGAGAACAGTAAGTAATATCATAATCAATATTTATCATCTTATCTTTTAGAGCAAATGCTTGCTCTATGCCAGTTTCATTTAAATCTTCATTAGCATTACAGTAAACACCATAAAGGTTATGGTTGACTTGACCGTGCCTTGTTAGATAAATTTTCATCTATATCATTCCTTTCTTATAAATAACGGGTGCACTTGTTATTTAGTGTGCACCCGATGAGTTACAGTAATTTTATTGAATTAATATACTCTTACAAATTTTCTATTTTTCCGTAGAAAAGACTTTATACTGCATAAATATAGATAAATATAAACTATTTTGATAAAAATTATAAGTAATATATCTAACTATCTAAACTGCCAACATCCATTATCAATCATGAATTCTGCACCATTTTTAATAATATTCTTCTATTTTTATTACACTATATCATCTTACACTCACTTGAAATCAATTTCCACATTTTTATTAAATCTTATAATATTTATTACTTGATTTAGTCACAAACTATTGCCACTTTCAAATATTATAATATATCTATTTCCATTTTAGCTAAATCTGCGATTGCATTTGCGGCTTTGGCACACTTTTTGTAGTCATTATCATAAAAACCATCACGATAATCTCCAAACTCGACCATAGCGCAACCACTGTTGCAAGAATTGTCATTTAGATTCCAATCCTCAATTAAGCAAGTATGTACCTTAGCTTGACATTGATACTCACATAAATAACATCTAAAGTATGGAATATTACTTATATTGTGATACTCAAAATATTCCTTTTTATCTATTACTTTTTTCTGTCTTTCACACTCCTCTGCAATCCACCGCCACATATGTACTGTTTTTTCCAGTGCTTCTTTTTTAGTCAGCATATTTATTCCTCCTTATCCATTCTGGCACCACAGTTGGGGCAGTAATTTGTTCTACCAGCTTTTGCTTTACCACATTCAGAGCATCTACAATAAACGTCATTGTGGTCGTGAGATAGAGAAATCCACTTCCCATGCTTCACCACTGCAACATCTGCAGCTGGTAGGTTATTAATTAGAAATTCAACGCCATAAGGATATTGATATTGTCTAATAGAGACTAAAGCATCCTGTCTTCTGATATATTCACTCATTTGTTCTACCTCCTATACTCTCACTAATTTTCCATCTTTGTACCAATAACTAGGGTAAAAGGGTGGTTTCCAGTCAGACTGTATATCCATTAAATTTACTGTTATTACAAAATGTACATACATTACTACCCTCAATCCAATTTCCAGTATTTATTTCAACTGCTGGTAAGCTACTAACCTGTATCCAAGCAGTAACCTCATCACCATGAAATTTTACAATATCTACCGCTCTTTTTCTGCTTATATACTTAGCCATAAAATAATCACCTCTGAATCCATTTCCCATTTTTCCATACTGTAGTAAATCCTACTGTTTCAGTGTAGGTTTGGCAATAAACAGTTTCCCACTTCTTACTTTTAACAAATTCTTCTGCACACTTTATAGCAGAATCAATACTGTGATATTGATTACCGCCACCAAAACCACTTTCATCTTCTGCTATTACCCAATATTCTTCTACTTTAGAATTCTCATATTTTGTTGCTTTTTTATCGTTATGTAATGACATTTTTTCTAATGAACTCATAGATAATCTCCTTCCCAAATATACAATAAAATGGATATATTGATATAATAAAAAATGGACACCGAGGTGTCCTATGTTAAATTCTTTCTTTAAATATTCTTTTAGATCTGGATCACTTATGTCAAATATTGCATCTTTATTTTGTTTTACAGCTTCTCTGCATAATTCTAAAGTAGGTTTTTTATATACAATAAGGCTTTTCCATCCTGTTTTACTGCCTCAAGACATAATTCTGGAGTTTTGTTTTCTATAAATTGTAATGCCATTCCATTCTTCCTTACCGCTAACATACATATTTCCGTAGTCTTTTCCTCTACATATAGTATTGTAAAAAAGCATTTTGTTGTACTGCCTCACGACAGATTTCTGGAGTTTGCTCTTTTACATATTGTAATGTGCATTCATCTAATCTTACTTCTTCTAAATTGTTATATTGTTGTTTATATGAATTTGCTATCTTATTATCCAATTCATCACTATCTGCTGTATTCAATACAGATACGTCTAAAAGAATTGGATAAAATTTCATATCAAAAACTCTTTATATAATTGTTTCATCAATGCTGTTTTTCCAAATTCCCTCTCTCCTGATATAACAATATATTTTTTATTTTTAATAAACTCTAATGTATCTTCTTTCCTCCTGCAAATAGTTTTCCCTTTTTTATTTTTCATATTTCCCTCCTTTAAAACAGGATAAACGAAAATATCTGAAAGCTTCAATATACCTTTATGTTTACTTATTAACTCATATTCAGTATTATCTATATAGTTTAATATATCTGGTTTTAATTCAATACCGGTCTTTATGAATCAAAATAATTAGCTTTATTTTCAATATGTATGTCTGTAAATTGTACTAATATTATTATTATATTCCAAACCATTTGAAGAATAAAAATAACCATTTCAAAGTATAGGCAACTCTCCCCTATTTTGTTAAATTAATAAAGAATAAAAGTATATAGCATATAAAATAGGAGGATATTTAGAAATGAAAATTTTACATAAATCACTAGAAGGCTATTTATCTTATTGCCAATATCAGAAAGGATTAAATTCAAAAACTCTAAAATCCTATAGAATCGATATCTCTCAATTCCTAGATTATATAGATGTTTCACCCTATGATATTTCCAAACAAAATATTTATGACTTTATCACACAATTACACCAACAATACAAACCAAAAAGCATAAAAAGAAAACTAGCAAGTATACGTGCATTCTACACTTATCTAGAATATGAAGAGATGATAGAAAACAATCCTTTTTCCAAAATTAAAATCAAATCAAATGAACCTTTTATACTTCCCAGAACAATTCCCATGCATATTATTGAAACGATACTTTGTACTGCCTATGCTTCGAAAGATCAAGATGTTAGGAATAGGACAGAATATCAATATAAGACCACTGTAAGAGATATTGCAATTTTGGAATTATTATTTGCCACCGGTATGCGTGTATCCGAGTTATGTTCATTAAAATTTGAAAATATAAACTTATTAGATTGTGAGATTAAGATTTATGGGAAAGGTGCAAAAGAAAGGATTATTCAAATTGGAAATGAAGATGTGATAACTGCATTGAAAGAATATTATAAGCTATTCGAGGAACATATTGAGGAGAATGGGTCATTTTTTATAAATAGATTAAACCATCAACTTTCAGAACAGTCTGTTCGCTTTATGATCAAGAAGTATACAGATATGGCAGGTATCTCGCTGCACATTACACCACATATGTTCAGACACTCCTTTGCCACTCTACTCCTTGAAGAAGATGTTGATATTAGATATATTCAGAAACTATTGGGACATAGCTCTATTACAACGACTCAAATTTATACACATGTTACTTCCAAGAAACAAAGAGATATTTTGGTTACTAAGCACCCAAGAAATAAGATGAATGTTAATAAAGGATAATATTTAATTATCCTTACGATTAGTTGATAGTTGGGTACAAGTATATGCATAATAAAACCAAAAT